>JAFLBT010000014.1 GCA_017302935.1 Flavobacteriales bacterium
TACGGTCACGTTTGATTAATCGTTTGAGTTGATCAACATATTCAGGACTGCTGTTCAATAATCGGTGTTCATCTACTACCAACATACCTAAACTATCACAAGCTTCCAAAAGCTCTTTGGTGGGAGCATTATGACTTGCTCGGTAAGCATTTGAACCCATTTCTTTGAGCAGTTTTATACGATAGTATTGCATGAAGTCAGGGAGAGCACTTCCGATTCCGGCATGATCTTGATGATTATTGGTTCCTTGTATTTTAAAGTATTTTCCATTTAGAGAGAATCCTTTTTTAGCATCAAAAGCAAATGTTCTAAATCCAAAATTCACTTTTTGTTGATCTACAATCCGGTTATTTTGTTTAACTACTGAATAGACTTTATACAGATAAGGGTTTTCAAGTGACCAAAGTGTAATGTTGGATAAATTTAGTTGTTGTTTCAAAGTAGTTTTTCCATTGACAGCGAGCACAACTTTTTGTTCAGGTGTTTTGGCAAGAAGTTTACCATTTCTATCTGTAATATACGAATATACAAAGGCAGTAGAACCGGTTAAGTTTTTGTTTTCTACCTCTGTTTCAATGGTTAGATTTGCTTTTTTACCATCAATAGTAGCATGAGCAAACATTCCGTCAGTTGGAATATGAGTAGAATTGCGAATAGTCAACCAAACATGTCGGTAAATTCCGGCACCTTCATAAAACCAGCCTTCAAATTGTGTTGCATCCACTCGAATAACCAAAACATTATCGCCTTCAAAGTTAATATAGTCGGTTATATCATAGGAATTTCCAACATATCCACTAAAATTGGTGCCTACATAAAATCCGTTAAGCCAGATAGAAGCGTTGCGATAAATTCCATCAAACTGAATTTCAAAACGTTTCCCTTCGTCTTTTTTGGCTACGGAAAAATGTTTGCGGTACCATCCAATACTGGTTTCCGGATAGGTGCCACCTACCGGCTTATAACCATGACTATCCATTTCATGCGTAGTAGATTTTACAAAAGGAAGTTCAACCACCCAATCATGGGGAACATTAACAGTTGACCATGTAGTATCTACAAATTTTGGACTAAGAATGGTAGTTTCATAAATATTCGACTTATGAAATAACAGTTTATTTCCATAATTAAAATCTTTATCCGGATTGGCGGAATGTCCAAAATGAAATTTCCAGCCTTCATCTAAACTGATTTTTTGTTGAGCAATTATTGGACTTACACTCCAAAGCAGGAGAAAAATGTAAAAGGTCTTTTTCATTTGATTTAATTTTTAAAAGCATCCAATGCCGGTGAGGGTTGTCCGTTGGGGAGCCAAGCACTCAAGCTGTAACCGCTCCAACTTTTTTCGCCTTGTGGTTCCCAATATAAAACGCCTAACCCTTTTTGGTAGGGTACATTTCTCACTGCTTTGATAGTAGCTTCCAATAATGCTTTGGTGTTTTCTACTTTGTCATATTCGCCACCCACTTCCACTACCATAACTTCTTTGTTGTAACGTTTGACTAAATCGTTGAGGTTGAATTCTAAGTTGGCAATGGTTTCCGTATAATCTTTTTTTACCCAAAACGGATAATACGATAATCCAATAACATCATAACGCACTTTTTGCTCGGTTGCATTGTCAAAAAAAGTTCTGAATTTTTCAATGTTATCCCCTTCATCAACATGAACAATTACTTTTATTGTTTTATCTACTGCCTTAACAGCATCGTATCCTTTGTTTAATAGAATGCCCAATTGTTTCCAGTTATCGGTACTGCCATCCGGCCACAACATACCACCCGGAATTTCATTGCCTATTTGCACCCATTCTGTTTTTACGTTGGCTTTTTGAAGAGTAGTCATCACGTCAAAGGTATGGTCGTAAAGGGCTTGTGCTAGTTGATTGAACGGAAGGTCTTTCCAAGCTGCCGGTTTGTTTTGTTTGCCCGGATCAGCCCAAGAGTCACTGTAATGAAAATCAATCATGATTCGGAAACCCATTTTTTGTGCTCTTACGGCAAAAGCTACGGTTTCTTCTTTGCTACAATGGCCACTGCGGGGGTCATCAGACGGATTCACAAAAACACGCAAACGAACGGTGTTCATTCCTCGGTCTTTTAAAAGCTGTAAAGCATCTTTTTTGGTACCGTCAGCATCATAAAATTGATAACCGGTAGCTTCCATTTGTGGTAGCCAACTCACATCAGCACCTTTTGCAAATTCTTGGGCAAAAGAAGTACAAAACACCAATAATCCGAAAACGATAGGGAAGAGTTTATTTTTCATTATTCACTTTTATTAAATACCATCATTACCGGTAATGCTTTATTATTAAAATCCCATAGTGCTTGGTTTTCCCATGATGAACCATTGGTTGATTCATTTCCTCGAAAGGCTATCCATTCACTACCCCAATAGGCAAAACCTAAACCATATTCCGATTGTTGTACTAGATTTTTAATGGCTTGTAAGAAGTTTTTTTGACCTTCCGGTGTGGCAGGATAGGCAGGAATAAGTTGGTTTTCAAGTCCTACAATGTTGTTGGTCCAATCTTCCCAACCTAATGTAAAAGGATAAGCTGTTTCAGCAATGATTACTTTTTTGTTATGGGTTTGTCCTAAACTTTGAATCGTACTTTGTACCTCTGAAAGATTTTTACCATGCCAAACCGGATAGTAGGAAAGTCCAATGTAATCATAATTTACAGGGCTCATTTTATTGAAAAACCAAGTTGCTCCGGCACCAATTCCGGCATAATGCAACATGATTTTTGTGGTAGTTGATTTGGCTCGAATAGCAGTGCTCGCCGCATTCAACAATTCTAAACATTGACTTTCATTGTTGATTAGATGTCCGGATGGCCACAACAAACCACTGTTGATTTCATTGCCAATTTGAATAATATCCGGTTGTATTTCGGTCATGATGGTTTCGGTATAAGCTACCATTTCATTTTTTAAATTGGCAAACGATAATCCATTCCAAGTCTCCGGGGTGGTTTGATGTCCTGGGTCGGCCCAAGTATCTGAATAATGAACAGTCAACCACACTTTCATGCCGGCTTGCTTTACGCGTTGAGCAAATGCTTTTACTTGCGTAAATCCGGATTGAGCATCAATAGGATCTTTCCACAAACGAATACGGATGGTATTGCAACCTGCGTTTTTTAAAGTTGTTAAGGCATTTTCCTGTTGGTTGTTGGTATTAAAATAAACGGTGCCTTCACTTTCAATTAGAGGCAAAAAGGACATATCAGCCGCACGAATGTAGGTATCAACCGGAACGATTGGATCGTCATCGTCATTGGTTGGGTTGGGGTCATCGGAACAATTCACCAGTAAAAACAGAAATGGCAGTAGTAAGATTATCTTTTTCATAGCATAAAAATTATAGCGTTTCAAAAACAAACAAGGTTTGATGCTCATATTGTTCCCCTTTTTTTAATAAAGTGGAAGGGAAATGAGCATGATTAGGACTGTCAGGAAAATGTTGTGTTTCAAAACAGATGCCGCTTTTGGAATGGTAGGAAACATCTTCTTTGCCGTGAAGTTGACCAAAACAGTTTCCACCTATATAAATGTGTACCGCAGGTTGATTGGTAAAAACACTCATTTTCAGTTGATTTTTTGGACTGTAAAGGGAAGCCGCAATTCTGTTTTTTTCTTGTAACACAAACGTGTTGTCAATCGATACCGGACATTTTTTTTCTTCCGTAAAGTCAAAAGGGCAATTGGATACATTCATCAACAGACCAGTAGGAATGTTTTCCTTATCGATTTCCAGCACTTTAGTGGAGTTAACAAATAGCTTTTGATGTTCAATGGTTTCAGCGTGACCATCCAGATTAAAATAGGAATGTTGTGTAAGGTTGACTATCGTATCTTCTGTACTAAAAGCGTTGATTTTTATGATTAGTTTGTTGTATTCCGTTAGCAAGTAAGTGACCTCCGTAATCAAAACTCCCGGAAAATGTTCTTCGTTGTTAGGAGAAGCATATTCCAATGTGATGGAAGGTGAATCTCCTTTTTCTATTTTTTTTACCGTCCAAAGTTGTTGGCCAAATCCATTATTCCCGCCATGTAGGTGATGGTTGCCATGATTTTGAGGTAGCGAAATTGTTTTTCCGTTGAGGTCAAAAGAAGCATTTTTGATTCTTCCGGCAAAACGACCAACTACGCAACCAAAATATGGAGCACTTGGTAATTGATAGGAAGACAAATAGTCTTCCGGTCGATCAAATCCTAATACTACGTCAACGAGTTGTTGATTGACATTAGGAACTTTTAACGATACAATGGTGGCTCCATAGTCCATAACGGACAATTCCATGCCGTTTGTATTGGTCAGCGTATGCAAGAAAATTTCTTCTCCACTAGACAAAAAACCGAACGATTTCGTTATTTCAGTGGTTGCAAAAGAAGAAATATGTTTTTTTTCAGACATTTTTTTATGAATCTTTCATCAAATGTAGAAAATATATTTTTCTGTCCATACCGGTACCTACCGGTTTTTGTGTATCTTCCCACCGGTTTTTAAAAATGCAAGCATGAAAATCATTCAAGTGGACAATCAATCGGGTTTGCCGAAATACAAACAAATTGTGCAATCAGTTGAATTGGCAATAGCTGAGAAGCGTCTTGTAAAAGGAGATCGTTTACCATCTGTTAATAAAGTCAGTTTAGAGTTTTCGCTTTCGCGTGATACGGTTTTGTTGGCCTATGATGAATTGAAAAAGCGAGGAATTGTTTTTGCTATTTTAGGCAAAGGTTATTATGTGAAAAGTGTTGAATTTAGTTTTGAACAACGATTTTTTGTTTTGTTTGATGAATTAAATGCGTTTAAAGAAGATTTATATATGTCTTTTTTAGAAGCGGTAAATGACAAAGCTCAAATTGATATTTTCTTTCATCATTTTAATCTAAATATGTTTCGAAAATTAATCAATGAAAGTAACGGAAACTATTCCAAGTACATCATTATGCCAACTAATTTGAGCGGAGCGGCAGAAAGTATAAAAACATTACCCGTTAATGATGTATATATTTTAGATCAAACCAATTCAGCATTAGTTAACTATCCATCGGTACATCAAAATTTTGTAAAGGATATTTTCAATGCTTTGGAAGAAGCCAGACCGCGGTTAGTGATTTACAATCAACTTATTTTGATCTTTCCGGGATTTAAAGAACCGTTGGGAATGGTAGAAGGGTTCACTCAATTTTGTCAACAGTATGCTTTTACACATAAAGTGATAACCGATTTTGACCATCAAAAAATTGAACTCGGGAGTGTGTATATTATTCCGAATGATCGTCACTTGGTGCAGGTTATTGAACAGTCTAAAGCACAACAATTTCAACTGGGACAAGATTTTGGCATCATTTCCTATAATGATACACCGCTTAAAAAGGTGGTTGAAAATGGAATCACCACTATTTCTACCGATTTTAAGATCATGGGTAAACAGCTGGGAGAGATGGTGTTAAAGAATCAGAAAATGCAAATTGAAAACCCAAGTCGGTTGATTTGGCGTAAATCACTATAGTCAATAATAGTGTAGTACAAATTCGACAAAAATAATACTGTTTGTACGACTTAACTTTGTCGCATTCTCTTTATTTTTGAATCGTTATTCTATTGATTTTGAAAGGGGTTTTTGAATCTGGAATAATTTTAATTGGACTTGTAAAATTGGGGTAATACAATGTCAGCATATCAAGAAAAGATTCGGAAGTTTTTAGACTTTTCCCGAAAGGATTTTATTACGGCTAAAAATAGAAAAGTAATCCATTATTCGCTTTTGGGAGCGTTAATAATGTTGCAATTCTTTTTAGGGCTCACACTTTATAACGAGTGGATTAATCAAAGCAAGGTTAATGATTTGCAAAAGGAAAGACGATTGGCAGATACGGTTCGGCAATTGTCTGATAAAACACGTAGTGATTATTTAGATGCACAATGGCAACTGCAAAACTTTTTTTTAAAACGTGAACCCGCTTCGCTAGACCGTTATTTTGCTTTAATGGATGGCGTTTTATCACGTATGGATACTTTGCATGGCATGACTGCTGAGCAACAGCGTTGGAAGCAATTGATGCATGTAAAGCAACAAAAAGAACAAAATTTTCTTGCTTTAAAAAAGGAACTTGACGTTGTAATGCAACAGTATTTGTCAGATTCCACCTTTATAAAAAACAATGCGGAAGGTTTTCAACCTTTTCCTTCAGAAGAAGTGTTGGAAAATGTTGAAGTTGAAACCCGAATCAAAGCTGATCCGGCATCCAAAAAAGGATTGTTTTCCCGATTGATGGCTGCCTTTTCCGGTAAGGTAGAAATCCAAAAAGAGATTGTAGAAAATACCGTGAAAATGAAATACGGTAAAACGGCAACTTCCGGAACGGTTGAACAACAAATGAAACGTTTGTTGGATAAAGCAGCTGAACATTATAAAGAGCAATTCACGCAATTGCAACATCGTTTTTATGGTTTGAAAAAAGAAGATGCGGCTTTAATGGCTTTGAATGAGGCATTGGTCAATGAAAGTCATCAATTATTGGAAGCATTCAATCGTATTTCCAATCAGCTGTATCGAGAAAGTGAAAGGGCAGAGGCGGAGCAACTTGCAACCGTTCATTCTATTCGAGCTTTTTCGTTGTTTATGTTGATTTTAGGTTTGGTGTTACTCACGTTGTTTTTATGGATGGTTACGCGATTGGCCTTTCAAAAAGAGCACCACTTGACAGAAGCCAATGCAACCATTCAAAAGCATTTGGTTTTCAAGACAAAAATCATTGGCATGTTGAGTCATGAAGTTCGTTCGCCACTTAGTTTGATTGGGGTGTTTAGCAAACGATTAAGTCAACGGTTTTCGGACGAAGAAACGAAGGAAGTGTTTCATTCTTTACAGTATACAACTCATTCTTTATTGGTCTTGGTCAATCAAGTATTGGATTTTTCCAAAAAGGAAAACCATCGGTTGAAGTTGAAAAAAACAAGTATTGATTTGAGTGAAGAGTTAACGATGTTGTTTTCCGCTTTGCGAAATTTAGTTTATGAAAGTGGAAATACCTTAGTGCTACCTGAAAACTTGCCTAATGGAGTGAAAGCTACTGCCGATATGGTGAAAATTCAACAATTGTTTTATAATTTGATTGGAAATGCCAATCGGTTTACCCAAAACGGAACGATTCGTATTGCGATGGCTATACAACCTCAAGGCGAACACTATTGGCGAATGATGGTGGAAATCAAAGATAATGGCAAAGGAGTTCCTCCTCAGGATTTGGAGATGATTATGGACGCAGTGGTGAGAGGAAAAGAGACGGTTCGTTTGGATGATGTCAGTACAGGACTTGGTTTGTTGTTGTGTAGAGAAATCATTACCTTGTACCAAGGAAGTTTTTCCATTAGCAGTGAAGTAAACCAAGGAACAACAGTTGCTTTTTCTTTGGTTATCGATAAAGAAGTGTAGCCTATGAGTGATGTAATGCAACATCCTTATCAATTTGTATTAGCAGACGACCATTTAGTGGTTCGTCAAGGGATGGCTTTTTTGGTTCGAGAACTTTTTCCGAATGCTCAGATACGGCAAGCAGATACGTTTACAAAAGTGAAGCAGTTGCTACAAGAGCAGCAAGTAGATGTGTTGATTTTAGATGTAAGTTTTCCGGAGGGGAACAGTTTGATGTTATTACCGGAAATAAAAAAGCTCCAACCGGAATGTAAAGTAATAATTTTTTCTGCGTTGGAAGAAGAGGTGCATGCCCTTCATTTTTATCATGCCGGAGCCAATGCTTATCTCAATAAACTCAGTGATGAAGAAATTATTCGCAAAGCGTTAACCGGTTTGGTAACGGAAGGACGTTATTTGAGTGATTTGGCCAAAGAACTTATTTTTACTTCTTATTTAAAAGGGAAACCCCTTAATCCGATCGACCATTTATCTGAACGCGAATTGGAAGTAGCCAGACTGATGGTGAAAGGGTTGGGTAATTTAGAAATCTCTAATGTTTTGCAACTGCAAAAAACGACTGTAAGCACGTATAAAAAACGCATTTACGAAAAGTTACAAATCGACCATTTAGCCGCGTTGATTGAAGTGTTTACGTACTATCATGCACATTAATTTTGTAGCATCATTTCTACATGGCTTCCAATGAAGTACTACATGCTATTTCAACGAAACGACTTATTTTTGTTCTCGATGAATGTGACACATTTGTCCCCTTTTGCTCCATAGCAGTTAAAGTTGGTTGGTTTGAATTGTAATGAGTTTTCATCATATTACAAGTATTTAGTTGAATTTGGAAGACACCTTGGCACGTTACCAGGGTGTTTTGCGTTTATGTTATATTTGTTCTGTATTGAGTGAGATAACCAACCCTCGAAGGGTTCAAAACCCTTCAAGGGTTAAAAACAAAAAACCCTCTCATTTCTGAAAGGGTTACCTAGTAGCGGGAACAGGACTCGAACCTGTGACCTTCGGGTTATGAGCCCGACGAGCTGCCTACTGCTCTATCCCGCGATTTGTGAGTGCAAATATACAACGATTATTGTAATAAGCAAGTATAATCAAGATAATTTTACTTTTCTACTCAATTACCAAACCAAAAACGACTATTACTTTGATGGTCATGTTTCTGTATAGTATTCATACACTATCCATACATCATCCATACACCATCCATACACTATCTATATTGTTGTCTGTTGTCTGTTTTCGGTTTGACCCGTCCTAAAATAACTATACAGGTTATTACATAAATCCTACTGCTGCTATACAATAGTAAAAATTAAAATTTATTTGCTGCTTTACTCTTCCCAGCCGCAAAGTGTAAAACCTCTTTCTTTCGCTTCTTTTAACGTGATTTTTTTGGTTTCTTTTTTGCAAGCACTTAAACCACGGCAAAATTCTTTTTTATGGTATTTTGAAGCACTTTTACTATTGCAGATATACACTTCCTCTTCCGTATTTGATCCGGTTAAAAATGGGATAAGTGCCAAAAGGAGTTTTTTTTTCATGTTTTTATGCTTATTAATGATTTGCTATTCTTTAACCACTAAACTATATTCGTTTTCTTTTTTGTCTTTGGCCAGTAGTTTTCCGTGACCTATCCATTCTACAGTTACAGTAAAGGTATTTCCATTGGAATATTTTAGCTCACCGTTTCCGTATTTATCTTTTATGGTGATGTTTCCTTCTACTACATTTTCTTCTTTGTCTGTACCGATTACATCGTAATTATAGGTATAATCGCCTGACTTTCCTATGCGGTACTCGTACAAGGTAGCTGTATCTTCTTTATAAGTGGGTTCTTTTTCCGGGTTTTCTAAAACCGTGGATGGAGCATAGAATGGTTTACTTTCTTCTTTTGGAAGTTCTACCGGTTTTTCTTTTTTGCAACCGGTGTGCAGGAACAGAAGGAGGCAATAAAGTAGTATTAATTTATTCATTTTGTTGTTTTTTTGATATGTAAAATTGAAAAAGTAAGATTTTTTTGAACCATTAAGGGATTAAGGTTTATTAAGGTATTGACTATTACTGTTTTTTGAACCATTAAGGGATTAAGGATTATTAAGGTATTGACTGTTACTATTTTTTGACCATTAAGGGATTAAGGTTTATTAAGTATTGACTGTTACTGTTTTTTGAACCATTAAGGGATTAAGGTTTGTTAAGGCTTTAGACTGTTACAATTTTTTTTTGAACCATTAAGGGATTAAGGTTTATTAAGGTATTGACTATTACTGTTTTTTGAACCATTAAGGGATTAAGGTTTGTTAAGGCTTTAGACTGTTACAATTTTTTTTGAACCATTAAGGGGTTAAGGTTTATTAGGGTTTTTGCCAGTTATAACGCATCGTAAATATCATTTACATTAATTTTCAATTGTAAACTGAATCCAAATGGGTACATGGTCGGATATTTTTCGTGCATCCTTGAGGTTTTGAAATTGTTCATAGAAGGGGATGATTCCTTTTTGTAATATGGTTATTTTTTGTTTGGGATAGTAAATGTTATCAAAAGGGGATGCCAAGCAATCCTTTTCAAGGCAGGAAGTACGCAAGGTTGTTTTTTGGTTTTCAAAGGCTGAGGTATAGCCCATTTTTTTCAAAGGATTGAATACCGTATGTATCTCGGGACAATTAAAATCACCTACAAATAATAAAGTAAGGTTGGGGTATTGTTCCGGTAAAAACTTGAAGTATTTGATTTCGGTTTCGGGTTGTCTTTTTTTGGTGATGGCGTGAAAATTGACTACTGTAAATTGTTTATTTTGGTATTGAAAAGTGGCATAAAACGGTTCTCGGTCGATTTCGAGGTTGTATTTTTTTTCCAGCCATGGTTTACCGATAAGTTGAACGGTATTCGTTTTCCACAGAAATGCGTAACGTTCGGTTTTGTAGGCACTGCTGGAGGTTGGCTCACTGACTGCATACGCCCATTTTGTTCCTTTCCGGTTGAGTTCGTCTGCCAGTTTGGCTACGGTTTGTGCTCCGCTATCATTGGCAACTATTTCTTGTAAGGCAACAATGTCATAATTTTTGATTTGCTTGACGATAAATAGCAAGGTTGAATCCGATTTGGAAGAGCCAAAATCGGCGAGGTTCCAAGAGAGTAGGGTGGGTTGGGCTAAGCTATTGTTAACATAAAAGAATATTGCAATTATCAATTTTTCCATATACTAATTTTCATTAAAACTAATTTACTTATTTCTTTTTATAATACGGATTCCCGTAAGAATGATAATTAATCGTTTTTATTTTATTTGATGTAAATTCAACTATTGTAAAAAAAAATTCAACCAAAATGGCTGAATTTTTAATATTTAAATTATTTACTTTTTAATTTGTTGCCTCTTTTTCTCTAAAAATTAAAGATAAAATTACTGATATTAAGAGTACACCACCAATTACCATAAGTGAGATTACAGAATCAATATGATAGAAAGGAGAAATGATCATTTTTATACCAATAAATGACAATATTACAGCCAAACCATAGGATAATTTACTAAATAAATGTATGAAATTATCTAGTAAGAAAAATAATGCTCTCAATCCTAGTATTGCAAAAATATTAGAAGTATACAAAATGAAAGGGTCGTTAGAAATGGCAAATATTGCTGGAATAGAATCTACTGCAAAAAGTAAGTCTGTAAATTCAATTACCGCTACCACAACTAATAAAGGAGTTGCTAATTTTTTGCCGTTTTCATATGTGAAGAACTTATCTCCATCATATTTATCACTTACATTGAAAAATCTTCTAATCAATTTAGCACCTCTAGTATCATTGTAGTCTTCTTCATCATCTTCATCTCCAGCTGACCAAGATTTTATACCTGCGTAAACAAGAAATAAACCAAATAGAGTCATTATAATATTAATATTATATTTAAATTCATCAATACCAAAATAACTTAGAATTTTATTCAAATATGTCAATTCTATAAGGAATGCACCTGAAAAAATAAATATAGCCCTCAGAACTAAAGCCCCAATAATACCCCAAAATAAGACTTTATGCTTGTTTTGATTTGCAACATCAAAGAATTTGAACACTAATATGAAGACAAATAAATTATCAACTGATAACGCTTTTTCAATCCAATAAGCTGATTGAAACTCATAGAATTTAGTAGCACCCGCATAGTGATATACTAATCCACTAAATGCCATAGCCAATGAAATCCAAACAAAAGACCATGTTATTGCTTCTTTATTGGAAACCTCATGACTTTTTTTATTGAATACTCCAAGATCCAATAATAACATAAAAATTACAGCAATTCCAAAAGTTACTATTAACCATGGGTGCTCTTCAAGAATAGGGTGATTGTCCATTTTTTGATTAGTTTTTGTTTTATAAATTATTTGTTTGCTAGAGTCACTAGCATTACTCTTCCTCCTTCTTCTTTAGAAAGTAATATTTGTTTTCCGTCAGTAATTTCTAGCATACTGCCAATTGGAATTTCTTTATTCTCCGATTTGTCAACTAATGAAGTTAGTTTTTGATTTACAAATACCCATTTGTTATTGTGAAAAGTAAAATATCCGACAGGTACTTTTTGAGAAGTTGTTAATCGCTCATTTCTTATAATGTTTTTATTAACATGCCATTGAAACAAGTATTGGTTGTTATAGACCATTAAACGATGGTTTTCAGGTTTCCAAACACCTTCTTTAAATTGCGAGTAGAAATCTAAAACTGGTAGTGTACCTTGATGCTTTGTGCCGCAAAATGGACACTTTGGGGTATTCGTATTATCAAAGACATACCATTTTTGTTCACAAGAAGTATTACTACATGTTTGTACTAAATCTGATGTTTTAAGTAATGCTGTTTCCCATTCATCTGCTGTTGGTCTTGCCATAGGATTATGTAATCCATCAATAAATGCTCTATCAAAGAGAGGTTTTAAATAGGGTCCTGTTATTGTGTAAGGAAGTTTATTAACATCTGACCAGTATTGATCCCATTTTGAAACTTGATTCATTTTAGGGCGATTGCTTTTATCTGTTGGATGTTCAATAAATAATGCTTTTTCACCCATAGATAATAAATCATCTTTTTCTGTATCTAAGTCATGTACTTTACCACCTTTCAAGGGATGTCTATGTAATAGGTACATATAAATCAAGCAGGCTAAAGCATGTAGATCTGTTAATCTATTTGGAAGTTTTCTTTTAGGGTCGTTTTTATCGAGGTGTTTTGTTGCTAACACTTCAGGTGCAATAAAATCAGCAGTACCAATAACCTCAGCAGCAAATATGCCCGGAACAACTAAACCATCTAAATCAATCATACAAGCTGAGCCAGTTTGTGGATCAACAAGCACATTGTTATAAGATAAATCGGAGTGTGACAAACCCATTTGGTGCATTTTCTTTACTCCTCTTGATAGATTAACACATATTTGAAAATAGTTCAACCAATTACCTAATTCTGTATGGTCTAAACTTAGTGGGAATTGTCTATTTCTAAATTTTGCTCCAGCGAACCATTTCCCATTTTTTTCTTCTCCTTTAATTAGATCTTGACTTGCATAGCCTTTTTTAAAGAAAAATTTTGGATTATAAATAGGAACAATTATACCTGTTTTCCCATTATGTTCGATTACATCAGTCGGCCACCTAAATATCTCATCCAAATAGTAATCTCCTCCTTCATTACTTTTAATTCGAGTTAAATAATCAGAGGTGATTTTTTTAAGACGCTCTTTTTGATTAAAATCTTGTTTTTCTTTAAAAATAGCTACCACGTATTTTTTGTCGGGACTAAAATATACGTTTTTTGCAGTACCACTTTTTGGTTCGCCTGTATCAATGTATTGATAGGTAGCACCATTTAAAATTGATTTTACTGTGATTGTAGCCATTTCTAAAATTAATTAAAATATTATCGCTAATGTTCTATCATCATGATTCCCTGGACTCCAAAAATCCATCCAAGTTGAAAGTTGGTTTGCAATTTCATTGTTAGATTCTTCAAAAACCACCTTTACATTTTCTTCATTATTACCTTTTAGGTCTTCAATGAATTCTTTCCATTTCTCTAACTTTTCAAGATTAGCTTCTACCACAAATTTTGCATCATAAATTCCATCTGTCATTAAAATTAAATAAGAAAAATCTTCAATGATTTTTAATGCAAATCGGGAACCAAATTTATCACTTGAGAATATTTCCGGCATAGTAATAAATCTTGTACCTCCTCCAAATTCTCCAACATCTAACCAATTCATTAGTTTGATTTCTGTAAAATCTTTATTGATTACTGCTATTGGGCAATCACCAACACCAAATGATAAAATGACATATCCAAAATCGTATTTTTTGAATAAGGTAAAAATTAAAGTACTGTGTAATTCTTTTATGGAGAATTCGTTATTAATGGCGAATTCATCAAGTTTGTTGTAAACATGTTTAGCACAATTACCTAAATAATTATATATAAATTTACTTATTTGAACTTGGCTAGATTCTTTAACTTCTGTTTCTTTTATTCCATCTAAACTGTCATTAGTCGTAATTTCAGCATCAGTTATGGTTTCAATTGCTTTATTTTCTTCAATTGTTGGTTTTACAACAGATGGATTACTAATGCTATCATTATAATGATTTAATATGAGTTGGTCAAAACTAGCTACGATCTCATTGTTAAAATTTACTTCAAAAAAATTAATAACTTCATTACAAGCAATTTCCGAACCTTTACGTGAATTTTTAGCACTTCCCGCTCCATCAGAAACTGCAACTACACTCCAACCTGTTTTTTCAAAATATTGCAAGGCAAAATCATCATCGCGGAATGAACCTACATTTGCATGTGAACGACCTCTTTTGGAAGAAACCACTATGTTTTTCGCACCTAATTTATCAGATACACTAACATTATCTTCCTTCCAAAATCTATCTGTTTTATCACTTTCTTTATTTTGCCAAAGTGATTTTGGGTCAGCATTAATAATTAGATTTATTGCTTTTTCATTCAGTGTACTATTTTCAGTTTCCCCTTTTACTCTAAATTTCAATTTTATTTTGAAATCACCATTAGCTTTAGGAGTTCCAAAAATTCGCTCTTCATCTTTATCATATAATAACCCCATTTCATCCAAACCTTCAAATTCAGAAAAAATAATATTGATCCAATTTAATTGGATAAAATCAAATTTATAGTCATAACTTTTTCCAACCGTTCCATTAGGAATTTGAACTTGATTATTCTTAATATCATTTATACTTTCTCTAATTCTCCAATTTTCCATAATGCTTTTTTGTTGGTTAGAAATTAATTCAACGGCCTGAATTATTTCTTCATCAATAATGAACTTTTCAAATATTTCTTTATTCTTATGGTTTAAAGCAATATTATTCACAGTAAAAAGTTTTTCTATATAATCTTTTGTATATGACATTTTAACCTAAAGTTCTATTAACATCGAATCCTCCTTCACCTGCCCCATAGGTTCCTTGATTTCCACACCATGGGCAGGTACTAATATCCTCATGACCTATACAATGTATTTTACCGCATTGACACATTGCAAAACCAAATTGATTACCACAACAGGGACATGAAGGTGCTCCTACCAATTCATCGCTATTGATTTTAGCATTCATTTGCGAATCATCAGAGAGTTCAAAATACGAGTTGTCTATTTGAAAACCACCAACCAATCTGTAAGATCTTGTTTCAAGACCAGCAAAACCAGAAGGTTGAATAAATTTTCGATATTTCATCAAATAAGGGCGTTTTGTATTTTGGCACTTAGCCGACAAAACCACATAATTATTATCGACGTATAAATTTGGAGTAGGTTGTTTTGTTAGGTCAATTTTAGAAAGGGTATTCCCATCCATTTCTGCCAATTCAAAACCTGAAGCATTCCTTTCGACACTAACACTACTTGTTTTTATAGAGTCGGTAATCCATTTGAAGAATTTTTTATAATCTTCTTCAGTTGAGTTTTTAAAATGTAACACATTTTCGGTTAATTCGCTTAAGAGTTTTGTATCGGTTTCATCTCCAAAAGAAACCGCAACTAAATTGGCAGTTTTTGCCCAATTTTGTTTCCACTCATTAATAGCAACTTTGGAATCATCTGTTGGGACACCATCTGTAAACAAAAATACAATTGGTTTCCAATCACCTTTTTGCTCAAAAGTAGTTTTGACAGTGTTTTTTCTTAATTCGTACATTAAATGACCTAGTCCTTTACCAAAAGAAGTACCTCCACCAATTGGAAATTTTGGAGGATAGAAACTTACAATTTCTTGTAATGGAACTAGTGTTTTTGCTTGACCCGCAAAAACAATAATTGACACCCATACCGTTTCAATTGCATGCGGGTCTTGTTTTATTGCTTTTATGATAGTTGCCATTCCGTCCTCTACAAATTGGATTTGTTCTCCAACCATAGATTCGGAAACATCTATTAGGAAATATATGGGTAGTCTTCTCATTATTCTAAAAAGTATTAAGTAAAATCAGAAATAAAACTAACAAAACAACTTGTGACATATCTACAAATAAACCTTTACCAACCTGTAAAGGCTTTATAATTTTTTTTAGAAAATTAAAAATTGGAGTAAATAAACTATTGAAAAAGACAAAAATATTTTTGTACTGAGGATTCAATTTATCTTTATAAGGCAATAATTTTGAATATAAAAACAACCCTATAATTAGAATATTTAATACAATTGGAACTATTTTCATCATATTACTAATGTTATTTCACTAGGTGGTGGTGGTAATGCAACACTTTCTCCGGTTCCTTGACTTTTATTTCCTTGTTCAATAGTTTCAGAAACCCATTTAAAAAATTGTTTTAATGTAGCACTATCCGCATTATCCAAGTGAACAACATCATCTGTAAGTACTTTTAATTTTGAATCATCTGCTAAATTTCCTGCCGCACATGCCACAATGGCTCCAAAATTTAAGTTTTTCACTTTTGGTGCAATCTCATTATATAATTGGATATCAGATGGTTTTCCATCAGTGAATAAAAAAAGTAATGGTTTCCAATCTCCTTTTTGATTTTCAGTACTCTTTTTTATGTCTGATTGAACTTTATTGTAAAGAAGTTCTAATGCCTTTCCCGTGTGTGTAGGTCCACTTTGTGGACAAGTAATCTCAGGCAATTGAAACAATGCGAGTTCAGTTAGCGGGCAAACTTCGTTAACTTCACGGTCAAAAGTGATAATACTTATCCATAAAGAATCAAGTGCCTGTGGATCTTGTCGCAAAGTATTTATCATGGCACTTAAAGCATTATTTAAAGCGTGAATAGGTTCGCCATACATGGAACCTGACGTATCTAATAAAGAGTAAACGGGTAATCTTCTCATTTTTATTTTTTTCTGAATATCGAACGAATTAACATATTTCCCAACTTTCTTTCTAGGCCTCCTCTTGTTGTTGGTACACCAGTTTTTCTAGCAAAACTTTGTTTCATACCTGAAATACCTAGTAACCTTGAAAGCGAAAATGAAAACCCAAATTTTGACATAACTTATTTTTTAAACTACAATATTTAATTCAGCAGGAGGAGGTGGCAGTTCATTAAGACCTGAAATATCTTTACCGCTGTCTTCTACTTTGGTTGAAGAAACACCAATTGAAGCTGTTACCCATTGAAAAAATTTACCAATACTAGCACTATCCGCTGTGTCTAAGCTAACTACATTTTCAGTAATTTGCTTTAATATACTTGTATCTGCTCCACTTCCAGCAGCACATGCTACGGTAAAAGCCGTTTTACGTTGTTTGAACTCATTTAAACCTTGTTGCCAATCATCTGTTGGAATTCCATCTGTCATTATAAAGACTAAAGGTTTCCAATCTCCTTTTTGTTCCATAGTAGTTTTTGCAACTTCATAATCAATTTTATTTGAAACGAGCTTTAAAGCATCACCAAGAGCTGTAACTCCTGTTGCTCTTATATCTACCATTTGAAAAGACGCTAAATCAGTCAACGGAATAATCTGTTGTGCAACGCTATCAAAAGTTATCACACTTATAAAAGCTGTTTCAATAGCTTGTGGATTTTGTCTTAATGACGATATCATTACTTGAACTCCATTTTTAACAGCTTCAATGGGTTCTCCATTCATTGACCCTGAAGTGTCTAACAATAAATATACGGGTAATCTTCTCATAGTGATTTAGTTTCTTGGAATGTTATAGGTTTGATTGTTTTCAATATTTATGTTGTATGTTGAAGTATCTGCTTCTGGGTCATTTTGAATTAATTCAGAAAGTACAATTGCAGTTACATCTTTTCCACCAATAATGTGATTATAAATTGCTCCAATAGTATAAATAGGTCCCCACGGTAAACCCCACCAGCCAATAATAAAATTTATTAAAACGTATGAGTAAGAGTATTTAAAAGAATTTTCTTCTTTTCTAACAAAATATATATCAGAACTTCTCTTTAAAGTCATAATAATAAACGAAATAGTATAGGGGAAAATCACAAATTTCCCCCCTCTATTTACTAGTTCTTTAATTTGGCTTACACTTAAACCATCAATATTTTTGATTAACATATTACAAATAGGATTTCATAATTCTATGGATAGTTTGCCCTAAAAAAGTATCTTCTGTTGGGTCTCCAATAGCACTAAATTTCCATTCTCCATTTCTTTTATACAATTTCCCCATGATAATAGAGCGTTTACCAACATATTGCCCTTCTGCAGATACATTATAGTCTGCAAAAACAGATTGTACTCTTGTTGGTGTTCCTTCATACATTCTAATTTTCGCATATGGAATCTGAGAAAAATCTTCTGCTCCAGCATTATTTAAAAAGAAAAAAATCTGAGAAACATTTGGATTTAATCTATTTAAATCAACTGTTATGATTTCATTGTCTAGTCCATCATCACCGCCTTTATCACCTTCTAAATCATCTCCTGTGTGTTTCATTGCACTATCAGAAGTTAGTAATTTACCTTTTGGTAGCCCAAATTTTTGTAAAATTTCAACTCTATATAACGGAGAATATAAGTGATCACAAATATTATTTTGTTCATCTACTAAAACACAACTTAAGTCCAAATCTATATTTTGAACTGATTTTGATAATCCGAATAACGTTTTCTTTTCAATTGCACCCCAGTTAACACCAACACAAAAATTAGTAAGAGTTTCTCCTGAGTTTTTTCTTAAATCAATTTTTTGACCTTTTGCTAAGTTAATTGCCATCTTTATTGTCTTATATTAGTTATACTTATTTAAATAATCTTGTAGTCCACCTTTCATGCCCATACCAACTGCTTCAAATTTCCATTCGTTATTTCTTTTATAGATTCTTCCAAATTCAACTGCTGTTTCAATTGAAAAATCTTCATCTAATTCATACTTTAGAATTTCTTGATTTGTATTTGTATCAAATATTCTAATGAATGAATTTCTTACTTGACCAAAATTTTGTTTTCTATCTTCAGCATCATGAATTGTAACAACAATACAAATTTCAGATGCATTTGTATCAATTTTGCCAAGATCTACATTTATTTGTTCATCATCTCCATCTCCATCACCAGTTAAATTATCGCCTGTATGAACAACTGCTCCATCGGGAGATTTCAAGTTATTGTAAAAAATAAAGTGACTATCAGAAAGAATTTTTTTGTTTTCTCCTAAAACAAATACAGATGCATCCAAGTCAAAACCCTGACCAGTTGAGGATTCGTTGGTATCCCATCCAAGTCCTATTGTAAATCTTGGAGAGTTAATGTTTTCTCTTTGACCTTTTTGTAGATTAATTGCCATTTTAAACTGTTTTTTATAGTTATTAAATTTTTACTGTATTCATTTATTTGATGATAATTGTTGCTTATTGATAAAAGGAAAAGCTCTTCTCTTCTGAATTTATTTATATTGTTTAATAAAATTGATAATTCATCTTCTTTAAGATTTAAAATAAATTTTACTATTCGAGTGTTAAATTGAAAACTATCTCGATTAATAACTTGAATTATTTCCTGTATTCCTTTTACTGAGAAATAGTTAAAGTAATTTTCAATGTTAGGATGAATTTCTTTATTTATTAATTCAGCGAAATAGATAAAGTAAAATTCTCCTTTGACATTATATTGATTAAGTATTTTATTAACTGTATGTTCATGACTTCCGGTTATTTTTATGTCATCTAAAAAGAGACAGAATTTGCCATTTATGAATTCTTTATCAATGTAGTAAGTGTCATTTGAAATTAATTTAACTCTTTCTTCAAAATCAAGATTTCCAAAGTCAGTGACATAGGTTTGATTTCTATGTATTTTAGACTCGATAGACGCTTTTCTATTATTTTCAAATAAAAATCTATTTAGAAATTCTTTAAAATAGTAACATAAAAAATTAGAGGCAGTTGGGATAGATAAATAAGGACTTGGTAAAATAATTATTTCATCTTGTTCTAATATTATTTCTTTGAAATTAAATATAAAATCATCGAAAAGTTCTTTTGCAAATTTTTTTGCATAAGCTTTATCACCAAATTTAAACCAACTGTAATTAGATGGTTCAAATGATAAATTTTCGTTTGAAGTTATTTTATGTAAACTAAATGTTTTATTCAATTTATTAATTTTTAAAATGAAAACTAGAAAATCCAAAAGCTTTTGCACCGTCACAATCGGCTATCAAATTATCACCTACATGTAGGACTTGGCTTTTAGGACTTCTATTTTTAATCGTTATTCTATCATGAACTAATTTGAAAATTTCAACATTAGGTTTTGAATAATTGCATTCATCGGAATAAATCTGAAAATCAAAAAAATTACCCAAGTTATTTTTATCTAAAAAAAACCTCAAAGTACTCCCTTTAATAAAACCTGTATTACTCAAAACATTCATAGTTATACCTTCATTTCTTAAATCATTTAAAATTTGATGCGTATTACTGTTAATAAGCACTGGTTCATTTTCAAAAAAAATCTTTTCCGTTTCTTTATAAAACTCATCTAACATTTTTTTATTCAATTTGTTTACATCATAACCTAATGAACTCAGTATTAAAAGATAAATCTCATCAGTATTTATGTTTTTTCCAGTTTTTTCATTAATGGAATTACAAACAACATCATAGTATCTAACTTTTTGAGAAACTATGTCAATATCATACCCTATTTCAAAAAATTCTTTAAATAATTGATTTCGCTTTGATTTATAATTTGGGTTTGATTTAATTAACGTTAACCATAAATCAAATGAAATATGCTTATAATCCAGCCCCTCTAAAAAATCTATAGACTTTATTATTTCCAATTATTTAATGATTTGACCAGAATAATATTTTTCCAAAAAGAAACCTAAGTCTGCTTTATATCCAATTCCAGAGGCCTCAAATTTCCATTGACTATTCCTTTTGTATAATCTACCAAACTCAACACCTGTTTCAATTGAAAAATCCTCATCTAATTCATACTTTGCAATTTCTGAATTGCTCGCTTCGTCTACAATTCTAATGTATGAGTTTCTTACTTGACCAAAATTTTGTTTTCTTCTTTCAAAATCTTCTATCGTAACAACAAATAGTATTTCTTGTACTCGCTCATTAACTTTATTCAAATCAACTCTTATAGCTTCATCATCATCTCCATCACTATTTCCACCAGTTGGATCATCCCCCGTGTGTATTAATGAACCATCGGGGGAATATAAGTTATTGTAAAAAATAAAATAGTCTTCACCTAATAGTTTTCTGTTTTCATCAATCATAATTGCAGATGCATCTAAATCAAAATCATGACCAGTTCCTTCATTTGGATCCCAGCCTAATCCAACAGTTATTTTTAATAATCCAATATCAATTTTTTGTCCTTTTTGTAAATTAATTGCCATTACTATAATTATTTATTTTCAAAATTTAAAAAGCATTCCCCAACATACTCATAACTTCTTTTCTCTGTATTAAAAGCGATTGGAGCTTTTAAATCTAGTTTCATAAAAGAAATATAATTGTACAAAGTCCGTTCAGACACCCCTAATTTTTGACTTAATTCTTTTGGGTTTCCTGTATAGCCATTTTGTATGCAATCATGTATTCGTATGATGATTCTGATGTCCATATCAGTTCACAATTATACTATTAGCCACTGCAACTGGAATGCAGTATTTAACATTTGTTTCGTTGTAGATGGCTTTATGTATTTTCAATGTCTTCAACAATTTCTAATTGAATGAATATAATTCCTACTTCGTAAAAAGGGTTTTGGTTTTGCTTTTAGTTTTTAAAGTGTTTTTTTTTCTTTAGGTTTGGTCTTCTATCGATTTACATTTTTATCAAAAGCTTCTTCTATTTTTTCTGACAGAAACACATTTCCAAAGACTCCGTAACCAATAGATTTTTCTTTGCCCTCATATGTAATTTTTGTTACTGAAAAAATTACATAGTTGTCTCTAACAACTGCATTATCAACAATAGAATTTATTAAAGAGTTACCTAGTAAATTTCCTAGAGCTGAAAATGCGTTTTCAGATTCTAAATCACTTTTATTTAATGATTTTTGATAATAAGCAGTAAAAGTTTTTTTAACTTTTTCCTTGTGTTCGTCTTGACTAGGATTTGTAAAAATGGCTATCAATAAAATTAGCACAAAAGCAAAAAGTGTAATTTGTTTAGATTTCATAATTAAATTTATTTTTAGTTTTTTTCCGATTCATAAACCCCCACCGTCTCCAACAACTCCTTTTCAAACAAATAAATGTCATCAATCCGTTCAATGGGTTGTTTGGTTTCTTTTTTGTTGTCGTGAAACAAGCTGATGTACTTTTTACCGCCATTAAGGTGTAATCGGCACAGGGGTTTACGGTTGTTGTCGTCTAATAAAATACCAAAATAGGATAGGGTATCGCGATGAACGATACGATTGATGTGGAGTTTTCTTCTGAGAATTGCAACCACAATTCGGTAGGCTTCCATTTCTTCTTCAGTGGTAGTCACTCGATTTTCCTCATCAACAACTACTTCAATTTGTTCTTCTTTTTGTTTTTGGGCTTCTTTGTTCAAAGCGGCATTTAATCGGTCGTTGATTTTTTCGCTGATGAATTGGTTAAAGCCTTTTTGTACCAATTCTTTGAATTCTTCCATTACCTTTTCGGTCAATCTGCCTGAATAGACTTTGTTGGCAAAGAGTTTTACAAATTCGGCGGATGGGTTTTGTAATTCGTCTTCAATTTGTTTTTTAATTTCTTTGGTGTATTTGAGTGAACTGGCGTTACTTACAATTTTATTGACATCAAATGCGGACTTGTGAAATTTGGCGATTTCACTTACCACATTGTCTTTCAAATTGGTAATGTCAAATTCCAGAAATGGCTTTTCGTCCATTTTGTTTTTTTCTTCCAAATCGGTGAATAACTGATAGTGGATGCCATTGGTGAGTAAAGCAAACCGTGTTTTGGTCACATGAAAATACCGGAACAATTGTGAACCGTGAATGGATAGCTTTTCTTTCCAATTTTTACATTCGATGATGAGTATAGGTTCGTCATTTTGAATGATGGCATAATCAACTTTTTCGCCTTTTTTTAAGCCTAAATCGGCTGTAAATTCCGGTACTACTTCTGTAGGATTGAATGTGTCGTAGCCTAAAATGTTGATAAAGGGAAGAATAAAAGCATGCTTGGTTGATTCTTCTGTTTCGATTTTGTCCTTCAGCAAATCGATTTTATCGGCTAAGGATTTGAGTTGAGATTGTAGCTCCATGGTTATTTTATTTTTTCTAAAAGAGAAGATTGATTTGTTTCCACTTGTCTTATCACAGCCGGCCTGATTTCGATTAACTTCAAGTCTTTTTCTTCTATTGTTCTAAAGTTTTTATAGTAGGCTAACCACCCGGTAACGGTTAATTCTGTTTTGCCATTTTTAGTTTTAGCATCAAATTTGGGTTCTACCAGTAAATCGGCATTGTTTTCAATTAATAATTCCCGGATGATTTCGTTTTTTGCATTATTAAGCGATTCCACATTTCTGATTACCATCGTTTTTGTGGATTTTTCTTTTGCGATTTCTAAATCTGCAATCACTGGTTTATGAATTACTCCCACTCCAGAAATATCAATCGATTTTGATGTCCCGGTTTTTACTGTTTTGCAGGAGAGTAGTGTCAAGGTAAACGCACAGATAAGTAAAAATTTTGATTTCATTTTTGTTGTTATTTAAAGGTTCAACAACAAACTTACTTTTATGTGATCGTTTCATTTTACGGATTCCCGTAATCCCCTTATTTTTTTATCTTTTCGATGTACTTTCTTGTTTGGGAGATGATTTTTTCGCAGGTTTCTTTGTTGCTGTACATTTCGCTTATCCCAATGATTTGGTGGTTTCCCATGGAACGGAGTATAAAGAAATAGTCATTGCCGGGTGTTTTTCGAATTTCGAAATTTTCTTCATACTCGGCATTCATTTTCACGGAAACGATTTCTCCTAAGCAAGCTTGTTTGATTTCGTGCTTGGTTCCGGTGAGTAAAATACTTTTGTCTTCTGATAAAAATTCATAGAACCATTTATTTGATTCTGTTTGTTGTATCACAAATTGTGGCATTTGTTGGGGTTTGGGTTATTTTATTTCAAAAATAATCCGATGGGGAAGAGGTGTTTTACGGGAATCCGTAATTGGTGACTTTTTTGTCTGTTGTCTGTTGTTGGTTGTCCGTAGTCCGTTAGCGAGAATTTGCAGTTTAAAATCGCAAATACAGATAGAAAAAGTATTATTTTCTGTGAAGACCATAAATATCGCAGTCACTCCCGATAAGTATCGCGATCAATTGCAGTTTAGTGTAAAGTTTTTCAGTTGAAAATGTTTTTGGAATAAAATCCTTTTAATTCATTATGGTAAAGCTATCAACATCTGTGAAAATCTGCGTTTAGCCATAGCTAATCCGTTAAATCCTTGTTCCATTGAGCGTATGTTGTCAGTCTCAGTTACAGTTTTCAGACAACAGGTAGCAAATAAATGGCAACCAACCCCGACCTTAAATTATACCCAAATCCTTCGCAATTGCCACCAAATGCACCGGATTATTCGCTTTGAAAAGGATTTTTAGTTTTCCTAATCGTTTTTCAATGGTGCTTTTACTGCTTGGTTTGATGCCTTTTTCTTTGAATACGTTTTCCATGTCTTCTTGGGCGATTCCGTACGAAAGATGTTTAAGGAGGTTGATGTCAAATTCATCAATTTGTGAACCGGTTTTGTTTTGTAAAACATGATGTACTTCCGGTGAAATATAGGTTTTGTTTTGAGCTACGGTTTTGATGGCAGTTTTGAGTTGGTAGAGACTTTCTCTGCCTTTCAATACAAATCCATCAATGGCTAATTTTTCAAATAACGATTTGATGCGGTATTCTTTTTCTTCTACCGAATAGACAATCACTTTGATGTTAGGTTGAATGGCTCTTACGGCTTCAATTAGTTCTTCTCCAGAAGTTATTTTGCTTCCTCGACCATCTTCTTTGAACGACAAATCAGAAATCAGAAGGTCAAAAGGTTCATTGTCCATTATCGCCTTTTTTATTTTTAGTAATGCCCCTTCGCAATATTTGTCGTGTAAGTAAAGATTGAGTTGTAGTTCATTCAACACATGTTGCACCGCTAAGCTAATGGAATCAAGGTCTTCAGCAATTAAAATCTTTTTGAACATACGCACTTATTTAGGAATTACGACTGTTATTTTACATCCTTTTTGGATGGTTGAGTCAAAAGTAAGACTTCCTTTTATCGCTAAAATACGGGTTTCCGCATTTTGTAGACCGGATTTGCGTTTTTGAGTATTTTTAATTCCAATTCCATTGTCAGTATAGGTAATCGTTATGTTTTTTTTATCTTCAGAAAAGTCTATGATTACCAGCGTTGCTTGACTATGTTTTTTGGTGTTGACTAAAAATTCTTGAATGACCCGTTGTACTGTAATTTTTTTTTCCGGGGTTATCTTTTGCCAATTAATAGGTTCACTTATTTTTCGGATTACATTTAAATTAGGGTCACTATATCCATCAATCATTTGAAATAAATCCGGTTCATACTTTTCATCAGTACGAATGTCACTGTTTTCTTTAGAAATATCTCGTGTACGTTTGTAAATGTGTTCTAGATTATCGAGTAGTGCTTCTTTTGCAACCGGATTTTCTAAGTTCTGGGTTTGCGTATACGTCATAGCATTGAATACATCATTCGCTAATTCATCGTGGATGCGTTTGGAAATTCGTGTTTCCGTTGAATAGGTTGCCAATTGCAGTTTACGCTTATTTCTGTTTTGGTACAAACGATACAGTAATAAGGCAATTATTATAATTAAACCAATAATGACCATCAGAATCGATTTTTGATTTTTATATTTGATGACTTCTTGCGTGGCTTTTTTGGCATCGTATTTTACTTTCGCAAATTGATTTTTGGCTTTGCTTCTTGCTAAGTTAACACTATCGTTTAGCTGGATATATTTTTCATAATATCCTTTTACCTCCTGTGGCGTACCTAATTTAGTCAGCCACTTTAACGCCTCTAATTGGTCATCCGGGTTTTGTGATTTGATTGCTGCCTTGTGAGCTTTTATAGCATATTCTTTTGCGACTTGCGGATTTGATGTTTGGTAATATTCTGAAAGATGCATGTTTGAGGCAATTAATCCATAACTGTCTTGCAGGCTATCTCTTAGTTGTAAAGCATTTTGGAGGTGGTTAATGGAAGTCGGATTTTTTAATTTATATTCCGTGTAGCCCAAGTTATCCATTACTCTTGCCCATTCTACAATATTTTGTTGTAGGATTGGATTTGAAAACAGATGCGTGTAAATCTCTTCTGCCTTTTTGTATTTTTTTTTTCCCAGGAATAGCAAACCAATGTTGTTTTGATAGATGATTTTGTCTAGTGGAACTTCCGTAAGTTGAATTGCTTTTTGATAATATTGAATAGACTCTTCCGGGTTGTTTTGTTTATGATAGTTAGCCGCCATCAGATTATAAAGATAGGAAAGATAGGTTGTTCCCTTGTATATTTCCAATGTCTCAGTGATAGTTTCTTCACACCCAAAATAATCTCCAATCGTATGTTGTAATTGAGCTATTTTTAAACTATTATACGCTCCTTGCTCGGTGCTTGGCTCTACATAGGTTTTAGCTTTTAGGTAATAAAAGTAAGCACTGTCGTACTCGAAATTACTTTCAAAGGCTTCACCCTTTTCCAGCAACTGCATAAACGGGTTGTATTGCTCTATTGCATGTGTTTTGCTATCTCGACAGGCGAATAATCCTACCAAGCCAATACAAAAAATCAACGGGAAATGAAAAGTTTTATTTTTCATTCCCCGAAGATATTAAATTAACTCCTTTTTCTCAAAAAATCGGTTAATTTGAGTTTGTTGGCGGTGGAGGCGGTGGAGGTGGAGGTGGTTTAGGATAACCATGTTGTCCACCGGTATCTTCAGCTGAAATGGTTTGAATCGACTCCGTTTGGTCGTCAGCTGAACAGGATTGCAAAAACCCAATTGAGATACATCCCACAGCAATTAAAAGTATTTTTTTCATTTTTGAATCATTAAATGTTACACATCAGTTTTCCGGTTCGGTGATTTTTCATCGAATTCCGTTATCGAGGTTTACTCGATAGAGCAAAAGAGTACTCTTGTTTTTTTGGGAAGTGAAGTGAGCCGAAACAGAACCTCTGTTTTATACTTCCCTGATAAATTTCAGTTCTGTTCAGCAGCACTTTTTTGAATCAGTTTCGTACATTTGTTTTGCTAACATTTTGTACAATCATTAATTCTGAGGCAAAGGAAAACTGATTTAGTGGTTGTATTGATAAGGATTTCCGATGATTCCGATGAATTCCGGTTGTTCTGAATTATTCCAAACAATTCCGAAATACCGTTTTCTTTATTTATGAAAAAAAATACTTTTAAGGATTATAAAGTTGCTATTAAGGAGCAGTATGAACAGTCAAAAGCCAAAGATGCAAGTGGTATTTTAGCCCATCCTACTCCTGCACAATTACGCCATTTTTGTATGCTCATGTGTGATAAAGGATTGCGTAAAAAAGATGAGGAGGTTTTTGGATTGTTTTTTGAGAGAAGAGAAGGTGAAGCCTTAAAAAAAGCAATTGACCGTGTCAATATTGATAAGTTTAAAACCGTCATTTCATTTTTAAAAGGGAATAAAGACTCGGATATCTCCACCCGAGTAGAACTTGCTGCTATTCTTGTAGATTTTGAATCTAGACCTTATGTAGTGTTTTCCAACTTGGTACAGCAAGTTGAGGTTGCAACCGATAAAGTTACACCTGAAGTTCAGCTCCCTTCTTCGACAAAAGAGGATTTGACGACAATACCACAACCACCAGTACAATCAGATCGGTTTTTGATATGGTTTGAAAAAAATAAATTGCCATTTTTATTGGGTATATTGTTTTTAGCCGTTAGTGTATTTGGATTGTTAACTTTTTTATTCTCTAAAGAGGATTGTATGCAATGGCAAGTTGATCATTATGTGTCTGTGGCCTGTGAGGGAGAACAACATTCATTAATGGCATCAACCATCATTCCAGCCGATAAAAGGTTGACTGATTTCAGAAAAATAGTAGTAGATGAGACAACTGCTTTTTTTGCTTCTGATGGGAAACCTTTGATTTGGTATTGTAAAGTGAATGCACATCGAATCGATTTTTTCACCTCCAATGGGAATGGTTTTCATCCTGAGACTGGAAAAGCTTTGCGACCGGTAAGCCAATATATAGTTAATAAATATGTATTGGGAAAGAAGTGATGTTAGTTACTCGTTTGATTTAATATCTTTTAAAGGTGGTGAAGGTGTTTTTTGATTGTACTGCTTACTGTACAGGTCTTTTTACTTAACATGCGATTGTTAGGAGAGATTCTCACTAAGGATATTACCCTTGGATGAACGGGATTACCTCTTCACGTTTTAGGCCAGTAAAATCGCAAAATTCATCAATAGAAATCAATTGGTGCTCTAATTTGTTGAAATGCTTTTTTACTTCCAGTAATAAAAGTCTTGAACTTCTATAACTTTTACCGGTAATTCTTTGAACATCTTTTGGATAAATGCAGACTCTTTTGGCTTCTGATTTCATTTATTCCTTTTTTCCTTTTTCCTATCCTAGTTTTTCAATTCCTCGACTACTATGAAGTGAAAAAGTGCATTACAAAAGTACATATTTTTCTTAAAAAATGACCTGCAAAATTAGTCAATTATGGTCGTTTTGGTCAAAGATGTTCATCTAAGGTCAGCCCAATTTTGCCGTACGAAAGTTAATTCTAAAACTTTGCTCATCAATCTTTCCAGATGCATCGAAAAATTGGTTGATCAAGGTTGAGGGGATGTGCCTTAGAAACGTTCCATTTTTGATTCACTTAAATTTTTAGAAATTATGGCTAAACAGAAAGGCATAATAAAATTAAAAGGTACTATTGGTGATATTACCTTTTATAAGTCGAAAGACGGCTATGTTGCCCGAGAGAAGGGTGGAGTAGATGGCAGTCGAATTGCAAATGATCCAGCATTTCAGCGAACTCGAGAGAATGGAGCTGAATTTGGTCGAGCCGGAAAAGCCGGACGGGTTTTACGAACTGCTTTCAGGGCTTTACTATTGAATGCATCGGACAGCAGAATGGTAAGTCGATTGACCCAACGATTTGTAAAAGTCATTCAGGCAGATGCAGTTAATGAGCGAGGTTTACGCAATGTAATTGACGGAGAGGCGGAATTGTTAAATGGTTTTGAGTTTAACATTCGCGGAAAGTTGGGTACTACATTGTATGCCCCTTTTGACGCTCAGATTGATCGGGTGACGGGTGCATTGACGGTAGATTTTCCATCTTTTGTACCGGCCAACATGGTTGTTGCTCCAAGTGGTACTACTCATTACAAAATTATCACCGGTGGAGCCGAGATTGATTTTGAGAATGAGGTATATGTAGTGGAGACTTCCGAAACCGCTATTTTACCTTGGGATGCACAGCCAACGGCTGTCATTAATCAAGTAAATACGGTTACTGCCAACAGTACTAAGCCATTGCTTATAGCTGTGAGTATTTCCTTTTATCAATCGGTAAATGGTCAAATGTATCCGCTTAAGAATGGAGCTTTTAATCCGATGTCGATTGTAGCGGTGAGTGGTTTATAAACCCGTAGTATCTTATTGAGCAACTATATGGTTTTATTTTTAACCAGAACTTATTTCCCTGACGGAACCAACGGGAAGTTGCAGTATGCCGGGCAATTTATTTGTTATACGATTGAATTGCCATGGCGTCAGAATCAAGTTGGGATTTCCTGTATTCCTGAGGGGAAATATTTTATCAGAAAGCGATTCAGCAGAAGGTATCAATGGCATTTGGAAGTAGTAGGCGTCCCCCAAAGGACCTTTATTTTGTTTCATCCGGCTAACTGTGCAGAGCGAGAATTGCGAGGTTGTATAGCCCCTGTAACTCAACTTTCCGGATCGGGTTTAGGGTTGCGTTCACGACAAGCTTTTCAAAAATTGAAAGCTATGGTGTATGCGTCCTTGGACAAAGGAGAGCGAGTAGAATTATGTATAACGTCTTAATTTAAAAATTATGAACATTTTAGAGCGAGCGAAAGCTCCAACCCCTAAATTTTTTAAAGTCCTACGGGCCATTGGCATTACCATGGCAACCATCGGAGGCACTTTAGTGAGTGCTCCCATTGCTATCCCTGTTGGTTTAGCCACATTAGGAGGCTATTTTGTGGTAGCCGGAGGAGTGATGACGGCTGTTAGTCAGGTTACTGTGCAGGATACTCAAAAGATGGAAAAAGATGTCGCAGAGTAGCTCTGTAACAGTAGGAACGGCTGGTGGTACTTTTTTAAGTTTGGTGCCAGTTATTCATTCTGATGAAATATTACGAACTATCATATTAGCCGTAATAGGTGCCACAGTCAGTTGTTTGGTTTCTTTGTTACTCAGGCGACTTATGAAAAAAAAGCGTTAGTTTTTTATCCCAGCAGAAATGTTGGGATTTTTTTTACTACATGCAATTCTATTTTTAGTTGTCAATTGTCCTCTGAAAATAGCAAAAAATTAAATAAATCATTTATTTTCAACATGTATATTTTTCTTTTCTTACATTTTTCAACTTGTATCCAACAGATTTTTTCTGTTAGCATTTTTTCTCCAATCTTTCCCAAAATCAGTAATTCGATTGCTATCGGCAGTTTTGGATGAGCTTTGTATTGACTGTAGTTTTTAAGTAGTATTAGCAGTCCAATTTTACCGGTTTTTTCTACTTCATACGGTATAAAAAATATTTCTTTTGTTTTGAGCATTATATCTTTATATTGGAAATATTTACTTTGTTTTTTGTTATTGTCTTCCGGTTGATGAAGTGCTGTTATTTTCCAATTCTTGATTTTTGGTGCCTGTTCTACTACTTTTTCTGCTGCATCAAATGCATTGCTATTTCCATCAGCTGTTATGATTAATTCTGCTGAATTGTGGTTTAGTTTTATTACCGAATGAAGTAAGTTGTTGTATTGGTGCAGCAGCCCATCTAATTGACTGAACTTTTCATTTCTATCTTTTTCTTCCCCATCTAAGATAGATAAAAACATTTTGTTGTTTGATTGGAAATAGTTCCAAAACTCATTGATTTCTTTTGTCATTTTTATTTGCTTTTTTTGTTTTCAAGAATGAAATTAGTGTCACTTGACTTCCCAAGAATGGATTGAATGAGGGTTTGTATATTATTAAGCCTTTCTTGTGCAGATCCTTTATGCATTTTAAGTAGGTTGCTTTTGAGTATATTTTACTGATTTGCATTATTTCTTCTCGGTGAATTGAGATAGGGTTTATGCAATAGTTGTTTAACCAACTTTGGTATAATGCCAAGTATAAGCTGATATGTGTAGGGTAGAGTTCCTTATCTTTTACAATTTTGTTGTAAAATTTGCAAAAGTGTTCAAAGTGGTTGTTTGGAATCATTTATTGCCTATCAAAAAGAACTGACCATTAGTTTGAAGGTTCTTTTGTATTATTATGCAACAAATATGAAATGAAGTTTAGTCACTCTTTCACAAGTTTAACCGAAGTTGTGAATGATTTTATTTTCCTTCTGATTGTTTGTTTAGGTTTTCAATGAAAAAAGTAGGGGAGATACCCGTAATTTTTTTAAAAGCTTTAGTGAAATTTTGAGTGGAACTAAAACCAGCCTCTTCCGCTAGAGCTGCATTGGTATAGTTTCTATACTTTTTTTCATTTTTTAATCGTTCAATAATGTAGTTTATTTTCAGTTCGCTAATGTAATCGATTGATTTCTTGTGACGGTACAAAAGAATTATTTTTGCGGCATATTTTGGATTTGTATTGAGTATTGTCGCTAATTTATGGATGTTTAGGTCTTTAGCGATGATCTTTTTGGATTTTTCAAATTTTTCTAAGTTTTCTACAATTGATTTAATTACATCTGGATTGATATTGATTACTTCTTTATTAATTGGTCGCTTTGTTTCTTCATTTTCCTCGGGGCTTTTCTTCATTAATGCATTAAAACGTTCCAGATTTTTCTTTTCCTTCACAGCATTTCTTCTTAAAAGTACCAAAATAGTACTTAATGCAACGACTATACTACCGCCAAAGATGTAGCGTAAATTATCTTTTTCTTTTTCAATTCTTTCTTTTTCTTCCAACAATTTAGCGGTGTCAAATTCTTTAAAGATTTTACCTGATAAATATTTAAAGTTATGGGCAAGCATGCTATCAGTGTGCATTAATTTTTTGATGTATTTTAGTTGATTTTCTTTGTCTTTTTTGTTGATATAGTATTTTAGTAATAGTTCAAAGTTTTCTCTTATGTCCGGTCTTAGGTATGCCAAGTCCTCTATTATTGATTCTACTTTTTTGAGATAGAAAAATGCTTTTTCTTTTTCATTTTGTTCCCAGTAGCATTTAGCTAAATAGAAATATGCTACCGATAGATTGGCTTTGTCGTTTCTTTTTAGCAAAGCCGGTAAACATTTGTTCAAATTGACAATGGCTTGCTCAAAGTTGTTATTAAAAAAGAGATTAACACCTTCTGATAAAATAAAGTAATCGGTCATTTCGTCAATTTCCAGTTCTTTTGCCAGTTTTACACCTTTTTTGTTCAGTTCAGAGGATTTAATGTAGTCTTGTTTTTTAGTATAGCACAAGGCTATTGAGTGGATCGTATTGATGTAAGCTCTGTCATTTTCTTCTTTAAAATAGTTTATACATTCATTGAATAATGCAATTGCTTCGTCATAAAACCCCAAATAATACTTGGTGTGTGCCATAGAGTATTTGACTTTGTGTTTTGCATATTCGTCGTTTGTTTGTATGAGGTAGTTGTTGGCTACAATATAATTATTGAGTGCTAATTTTAATTGTTTTGCATCATAATAGATGATACCTTTTGATAGGTACGCATTTCCAATTAGGGCATTGTCTTTTGATTTAAAAGATTCGATTAAAAGGCTATCACTATAATTGATTCTGAGTGATTTATGTTCAAAGTACATTATGCTTCTGAAAGCCTTTATTGTTTGAAGGTTGTTTTTTTCCATTTTTGCTTTAGCGAGCCAGGCCTTAGCATATATTTTTGCCGTATTAGTGTCTTTTTTGAATTCAATGGTTTTAGCAGCTAAGTATTCATATTTTTTTGAACTTAGACTGTCTTTATTTTGTTCTACATCAGTAAAACGGTTGTTAAATGATAAGCAGCCAAAAAGACTAAAAAGTACAATATGTTTCATCATAGTTAGGCATGTCTAATTATCGCTACTGTATGTGCGATAACTGTAGATTTTATTCGTTGAATCAATTGGGTTAAATTGATTTTTTGGGCATTCCAATATACATTTTTTTTTTCAATTTACCATTTCTTCATTCATTGATGTGCACTACCAGATTATTTATCAATTCACGAATCGTCTATTTTCAATTCACGAATTTCAAAATAGAACGTTTGTTTCGGGATTAGTTACCCGATAGTTTTGCTTCGAATTCACTTACGAGTCCTCGCCACTTGTTCTCATTTTCCCGGGAAAGATGAACAAAAAAAATCAGTATTAATTAAAACGTATTACCTTATGAAACGTTTACTATTTTGTTTATTTTTTTCCTATTTATTTTTGTCTTGTCAATTTGATGAGTCAATAGGATCTAAGGTATCCTCTGCCTCACATATATTAAGTAAAGTAGTGGTTGAACCTTCACATTCGGCAAACCCTTACGATAGTACCGGACAGGTATTTTCAGCATTGTATGATTTGTATTATGACAAGTCTTTGACCATTGGCACTTTAGATTCACTTCGCTATGAAGTTGAAATGATTGCTTCAGAAACCTCTTTATTTGATTATTATCAACCGGATTATGTTTCTCCCCCTCTTTCACGATTGGATTCACTGGTTTTTCATCCGCATGCCTCTCTTGAAGTATTGCTTCTTAGCTCTTCTATTTCTTCTAAATTAAAGTTGGATTTTAGCGATTTTTTTGAAGAAGCGGTTCA
>JAFLBT010000140.1 GCA_017302935.1 Flavobacteriales bacterium
AAAATCCGAACAACTTCCTTTAAGGTTAATATCTCCAGAACCGGCTAAAGAAGCGGTTACATTTTTAGCATCAATGGCTAATTTTATATCACCAGAACCCGCCAAAGACATCTTGAATTGATCAGACTTTAGGGTAAAAGAAGAAATAATATCACCCGAACCGGCCAGACTAACTGATGATATCGATTTAACCGGAATAGTGATTTCAATTTTATTCCCTTTTGAGGGTTGAAGATTAAATCCTTTTTCGGTTTTGATTTTTAATTCATCGCCATTGGTTTCTATAACTACATATTCGAGTAAGTTTTCTTCTCCTTTTAATGTAATTTTACCTTCACTACCTTCAATTAAGGTAACATGAAAAGCTCCTGCTACACCAATTTCGTCATAATCAGAAGTGGTAATGTTTTTTGAAATAATATTTCCGTTTCCTTTAATTTTCTCCTGTCCCCATTGTGCAAAAGCACTTGAAACAGACAAAAATGTACATAAAATGAATAGTTTTTTCATAATGTTTATAGATTTAGTTATTTAAATATAAGTTCACGTTTCCGTAATTGGATGAAATGGTCATTTTATTTTCACCACTTTTTTTGTAAAAACCTTTGTATGATTTAGAGGTGTTCGTTTCAATTCTAGCGTTATATTCTAATGCAGCTTCACTAGTGAAATTGGCATATTTAGTGGAGACGTCAAAGTCAAAGAAATAGTTAGGGCTGTGTGTGATTTTTACATTCGTATAACCCGCATTAATCGTAATATTACTTGCCTTTGCAGAAACACCATTCAGCGACAAATTACTATAATTGGTGGAAAGTTTCAAATTGTTTTCAATTTCATCTATTTTGATGGTTAAATAATTACCGCTACCTTCAACATTATTGATTTTTCCCAATACAATTTTCCCATAATTACTCGCATATTTTAAATTATTTCCGTTTTGAACGGTTACATCGGTGTAACTGGTATTAAGGTCCAAATTTGTAAATGAACCGATAGAAATACCGGAATATTTGGCGTTTATAGTGGCGTTTTTCATTCCATCAATAGTAGATTTTGAACAATAATCAATCTTGATAATATTAGAAGAATTGTTCAGTTTTCCCATCGAAATTTTACCGTATTTACAGATAACATCTGAACTACCAAAAAGATCATGAGTCATAATATTTCCGTATTGATTATCTACTTTTATGTTACCGTTTTTTGGAATTTTGATGGTATAATTGACTTCCATACTGTTTCTTCGTGACGAATTACCCACTCGTTCAAAGATTGTTTTGGCTGAATATAAACTTTTTGTACCACCCATTTCAATCGAAATGGAAGCTAGTTTTTCATTTACCCAACTTTCATCATCAGCACTAACAGTAATGATTACTTCAATGTCAATTTTATCTTCTTCCCATGTTGTTATAAATATGTTACCATATTTATTTTCAACATCTAATGTTGCATCAGAATTAACAACCACAGTCTTTTTTACTGTTTTTTGCTTGGTAAATTTCCCATTATGATTGGTGGCCAATCCTGTAAAAGAAATGAAGCAAATAAATAATAGGTTATATAGATTTTTCATTTTCGATATTTTTTTGATGATTAATGATTTCAATTTTTTTAATTACTTCTTCCAAAAATGAAATTCGCGTTTGAAAATTCAGAATCATAGCATGAAGCAATTGTTTGGTGTCTCCGTTTTTTTGTAATTCGTTGATGATTTTTTGATAATCTTGTTCAAATACTTTCATTTGAGTGAGAGCATCATTGATAATTTGTTCCGTTTCCGGAGTTTGTTTTGATTTTAAATCGGTTAATTCTTTTTCAACAACAGAGGCAAAGTAGTCGTGGGTTTCTTTCGTCTGTGCCGATGCATTCTGCCATTGATTAGTTGGCTGATTGTCTTTTAGTTGATAAAAACTGATGATTCCGGCAATCAATAGGAGTGAAGCTGCCAACGACAACGGCATCCAATTTTTCTTTTTGGTTTGAACCGGTTCTGCGTTTAGTTTTTTTAGAAATCGATCAGCATGACCTAACCGTGGAGTTTCGGTATCCCATTGATTTTCTAATTGACTAAACAAATTTTCGATTGAATCTTTTTTCTCTTTCATAGTCCTTTTATTTTGATGCTAATTGCATTCGTAAACTTTCTTTTGCTCTGCTCAAAGTCGTTCGGCAGTTAGCATAGTTAATATTAATAATCTCGCAAACTTCTTCTAAATCATAGCCTTCAATTAATACTAAAGTTAAAATCATTCGGTAGCTTTCTTTTAGCTTTTGCATGGCGTTTAGCACTTCTTGCACTTTTAATTGTGTAAAAGGCATGGAATCTTCTTCTATTGTATCTTCAATTTTATACGCCTTTGCTTCATAATCATCATGATTAAAAAAACTATTTTTCTTATAAAAATCGATACTAAAATTGATTACGATTCTTTTTAGCCATGCACCAAAAGCTACTTCGCCTTTGAACGTATCCAATTTTTGAAAAGCTCTTAAAAAAGCTTCCTGCATCACATCTTCCGCAAAATGTTCATCTTTCACAATTCGAAGAGCCACGTTATACATCGCTTTGCAATAGCGATTATACACTTCTAATTGTGCTTTTTGATTATTTTGTTGGCAAAGTAAAATCAGTTGCTCAATATTTTCTTTAGCTAAATTCAAAAGTTTGATGTTGATTTGATAGAAAGACGGCTTCTTTTTTTTAATGTTACACTTTTTTGAAATTTATGAAATAAAATTTAAAAGCGACTAGGTTTTTTTTATATTTGGGACTTAAATAAAATAAAATGAAAAATATCCGATTTTTTAGTGTCGCTCTAGTAGTATTTTCTGTTTTTATGGTTTCTTGTTCGGCAGATATTGAACCGTTAGATCCTGCTATTCAAGTTCCGGGTAATGGGAATGGTGGAGGTGGAAATAATGGCGGCGGCGGCGGTGACGGCGGCGGAGTTTCAACCGGAGATTATTGGCCTATGACGGTTAATAATCAGTGGGTTTTTGCACAAGATGGTGTGGATCAAAGTCCAATGAAAATTGTTTCAACACAACAAATAGACGGTAAGACACATTATAAATATGAAAACTTTTTGGGAACTTCTACTTTGGGTTCATCGTTTGAAGGCTTGATAACTACAAGAAAATCAAATGGAGTTTATTATTATAGAGCTGAAGTTAATATTCCTTCGGTTGATGGAAATCCTGCAATAAATGTATCGCCTTTAGAAATCATTGTATTAAAAGATTTTTTAGAAGTTAATCAGACTTGGACACAAAGTTTGACTCAAACTACCACCATTACAGGACTTCCACCTATTAATACTCCGGTATCTATTGTCGGTAAAATTTTAGAAAAAGATGCTTCGTTAACAATTGGAACAACAACTTATACAAATATCATAAGAGTAGAATTGATTCAAACCACTCAAGGTGAGGTTAATAAAAATTATTATTGGTTTGCTAAAGATATCGGAATCGTAAAATATCAAAATTTATATCAAACAGTTGATACAATTAGTGAATTACAATCGTATATAATCAACTAATTTTATCATAAAATTAATAATTAAGGCCGTTTCTTCAAAGAAGCGGTTTTTTTATGGCATATATTTTGACTATTCATAAGTGTGAAAATGTAGTTCATCGTTTTTGTAAGTTTTTATTATTCATAATCAATTAGATGCTCTATATTTGTTACCCTTTATGAAAAAGTTTAACCTGACAAATTGACCCTAAATATATATGTCAAACCACAATATTATCACAATTGACAAATTGTCATTACACGATTTTGATACTGAAGCCGATTTAATTCCGTTGTTAACACCTGAAGATGAAGAGGAAATGTCAAATGAGGAATTACCCAATTCACTTCCTATTCTACCTCTACGCAACACTGTTTTATTTCCCGGAGTTGTAATTCCAATTACCGCAGGGAGAGATAAATCGATTAAATTGATTAATGATGCCAATGCTGCCGGAAAGGTGATTGGTGTTGTAGCTCAGAAAGATGAAGATGTAGAAGACCCCAAAAGAGATGATATTCATCAAATTGGAACGGTTGCTCAAATTCTTCGAGTGTTAAAAATGCCGGATGGTAACGTAACTGTTATACTTCAAGGGAAAAAAAGATTTCAAATCAGTAAAGTTATTTCTGAAGAACCTTATATTAATGCATTAGTAAAAGAAGTTCCGGAAAAACGACCAGGTGCTACTGATACTGAATTTGGTGCAATCATCGATTCTATTAAGGAAATGGCCATCAAAATCATAAAAGAAAGTCCAAACATTCCATCTGAAGCTACTTTTGCTATCAAAAATATTGAGAGTCAGTCTTTCTTAATCAACTTTGTTTCCTCAAACATGAACTTAGATGTAAATGAGAAACAAAAACTTTTGTCGATGAACGTATTGAAAGAAAGAGCTCTTTCTACCTTACGTTACATGAATACTGAATTACAAAAGTTAGAACTTAAAAATGATATCCAATCGAAAGTACGCATCGATTTAGATCAACAACAACGCGAATATTTTCTTCATCAACAAATGAAAACCATTCAAGAAGAATTGGGTGGGGTTTCCTATGATCAGGAAATTGATGAAATGCGTGCCAAAGCCAAATCTAAAAAGTGGGATGAAAGAACGGCGAAGCATTTTGAAAAGGAAATTTCAAAGTTGCAACGTACTAATCCGCAATCACCTGATTTTGGAATACTTCGTAACTATTTAGAATTGTTTTTAGAATTGCCATGGAATAAATTTTCTACGGATAATTTTGATTTAAAAAGAGCACAAAAAATTCTAGATAAAGATCATTTCGGTTTAGAAGATGTCAAAAAAAGAATCATTGAACATTTGGCGGTTTTAAAACTACGAAATGATATGAAATCACCTATTATTTGTTTAACCGGACCTCCGGGTGTTGGTAAAACTTCAATAGGAAAATCAATTGCCAAAGCATTGGGTAGAGAATATATTAGAATGTCACTTGGTGGTTTGCGTGATGAGGCTGAAATCAGGGGTCATCGCAAAACGTATATTGGTGCTATGCCGGGTAGAATATTACAAAATATCAAAAAAGCCGGTACATCTAATCCTGTTTTTGTGTTAGATGAAATTGATAAGTTATCCACTAGTCATAATGGTGATCCATCTTCTGCTTTACTAGAAGTGTTAGACCCGGAACAAAACAAGGAGTTTTATGATAACTTTTTGGAAATGGGTTATGATTTGTCTAAAGTGATGTTTATTGCAACTTCTAATACTATGTCAACCATTCAACCTGCTTTGAAAGATAGAATGGAAGTGATAAAAATGTCGGGATATACATTAGAAGAAAAAGTGGAAATTGCCCGTCAACATTTATTGCCAAAACAATTGAAAGAGCACGGTTTAACGGCAAAACATCTGGTAATTGGGAAAAAACAATTGGAAAAAATTGTGGAAGGCTATACCAGAGAATCCGGTGTAAGAGCCTTAGAACAAAAAATTGCTCAAGTGATTCGTAATGCTGCAAAATCTGTCGCAATGGAAGAGGAGTACAATATAAAAGTTACCGATGAAGACATCATTAAAGCATTAGGAGCACCACGTTTGGAAAGAGACAAGTCGGAGGGAAATGATGTAGCAGGAGTTGTAACCGGTTTAGCTTGGACAAGTGTAGGTGGTGATATTTTATTTATTGAATCATTGATTTCCAAAGGTAAAGGCACGCTAACCTTAACCGGAAATTTAGGTAATGTAATGAAAGAATCCGCTACTATTGCCTTAGAATACATCAAAGCGAACGCCTCACTTTTAGGAATAAAAGAAGAAATTTTAAACAATTATAATATTCACATTCATGTGCCGGAAGGAGCTACACCAAAAGACGGACCAAGTGCCGGTATTGCAATGTTAACTTCTTTAGTTTCTGTTTTAACGCAAAAAAGAGTGAAAAAGAATTTAGCGATGACGGGTGAAATTACGCTTCGTGGAAAAGTACTTCCGGTTGGAGGTATTAAAGAAAAAATATTAGCAGCAAAAAGAGCCAATATCAAAGAAATCATCCTTTGTGCGGATAATAAAAGTGACATTGATGAAATCAAACCTGAATATTTAACAGGACTAACGTTTCATTATGTTAAAGAAATGAGTGAGGTTGTTGCATTGGCTATTACCAATCAAAAGGCCAAAAATGCTAAAAATCTGTAATAGTTAACGATAGTATATTAAAATGGTGGTTGTTTCAATCACCATTTTTTATTTTTACATGTTTATTTTTTCTCCTTAAAAAATAATATCTTCGCAATACCGTTATTAATAAGCCAATTGAGTCAAAACTGTAATGATTAAAACCTTTTTAACCTTTTTTTTTCTATTTCTTTTCACTGTAAATTATGGTCAAATTGGCGGTCAATCGGTATATCAATTTTTGAGTTTGGTCACATCACCCAGACAAGCGGCGTTGGGTGGAAAAGTCATCACACATTATGATTATGACGTGAATGCAGCCATTTTCAATCCAGCCTCGATTAATGATGAAATGCATAATCATCTCTCTGTTAACTACGGAAAATATTTTGGAGAAGTTACGTATGGAACCGCAGCTTATGCTTATACTTACGATCGGCATTTGCAAACTTTTCATGCAGGTGTTAACTATGTGAATTACGGTAATTTTGAGGGATATGATGAAAATGGTCAACGTACTGCCGATTTTACAGGGAGTGAAGCAGCACTTTCTTTTGGTTATTCTTATGCTGTTACAAACAATCTTTTTATTGGTGCAAATGCTAAGCTAATTACGTCAACCCTTGAAAGTTATCATTCTTTTGGTGGTGCAATTGATGTTGGAGCTATTTATATTGATGATAGAAATGATATCAATTATGCATTAGTGGTGCGTAATTTTGGGACACAATTTACAACCTATGCTGGAACGCAGGAAAAATTACCTTTTGAAATCATAGCCGGAATATCACAGGAAGTTGAAAATGTTCCGATTCGATGGCACATTACACTTGAAAATTTACAACAATGGAACATCGCTTTTTCTAATCCTGCTCGTGCTCAAGGAACATTGGATGGGGGTGAACAAAAGGAAAAAGTTTCGTTTTTTAATAATGCTTTGCGTCACGTGATTTTAGGAGCTGAATTTTTTCCAGGAAAAGCTTTTAATCTTCGTCTTGGGTATAATTTCAGACGAGCAGAAGAATTGAGAATCGAAGAACAACGCCATTTTTCCGGAATTTCTGCCGGTTTTAGTTTGCGAATGAATAAAATACGTTTTGATTATTCGTATTCCCGTTATACTGTTGCGGCCAATATGAGCTTGTTTGGATTGATGATTAATTTGCAGTAATGTTGATGGGTGTATAGAAAATAGTGTATAGAAAATAGAGTATAGAAAATAGAGTATAGAAAATAGAAAATGATGGTGAACCTTAATTCCTCAGTAACTTATCACCTCAGCACCTTAAAAACATGAATAACATTACCATTGCCATTGACGGATTTTCTTCCACAGGAAAAAGTACATTAGCTAAACAGCTTGCCAAACATTTAGGTTATGTTTATGTTGACACCGGAGCAATGTATCGTGCGGTGACTTATTTTGCTATGCAAAATCTGCTGGTTGGAGAAGATTTTTTGAATAAAGAAGAATTGATTCAAAAATTACCGGAAATCAAATTGCATTTTCAATTTAATCCTGAATTAGGATTTGCAGAAATGTTTTTGAACAATGTCAATGTAGAAATGCAAATCCGAACGATTGAAGTTTCACGATTGGTGAGTAAAATTGCTGAAATTTCAGAAGTGCGTTCTAAATTAGTAGAACAGCAACAGGAAATGGGTAAAAACAAAAGAATTGTAATGGATGGTCGTGATATTGGAACCGTTGTTTTTCCGGATGCGGAATTGAAGTTGTTTATGACTGCAAGTGCTCACACGCGTGCTAAACGGCGTTTTGATGAATTAGTGGATAAAGGACAAAATGTTTCCTATGATGAGGTACTTCAAAACGTTGAAGAACGCGATTACATTGATACACACCGTGAAGATTCTCCCTTGGTAAAAGCTCATGATGC
>JAFLBT010000141.1 GCA_017302935.1 Flavobacteriales bacterium
ATGTATTCCTGAGCAATCGCCACACGATGAAAAACAACAAAATCACTTGTAGTCAACCATTCGCCTTGCAAGTTATCATATTCCGGTTCGTCATTGATTAAAACGGCAACATAACCCACAATAATTTCGCCATCGGTTAGCACATAGCCGATTCCTTTTTCAATATCTTGTTGAATGATTTCCGAGTTGGGATAACCGTCTTGCCATTGATTGCTACCGTCGGCTTTTCTGCGAAGAATAGCGTTTTGTAGGATGGTCCAGATATGTGGAGCATCGGTGGTGGTGGCTTTGCGGAAGTGGTGGTTCATGATTAGTCTTGTTATGTTAACTAGTAAATGAGTTACAAATCTAGCACAATTTTCCATCAAAGCACTTCTTGCGTGAGTGATTGAGCCATTGTTTGAGCTCTTTTTGTTTCAGCCCAACGGGAGGGAACAAAAAAGCGAGTGGCGAAAGCACGACCCTTGTGGGTACGCCCAAATTATTTTACTAATTTCTCGCATTTTTTATATCGGTGTTCTAAAAATAACGAACTGATGAATGATGAACAACGAATCATGAAATAAAAAAACGCCCCGATTGCTCGAGACGTTAACCATTCATTCGGTAATCTAAATAATATCTATTATTCGATCACAGCTACTTGAGCTGCTACTTTACCTTTTCTGCCTTCTTCTTCTTCGTAAGAAACTTTGTCACCTTCTTTAAGCTCTTCAGCTTTTAATCCGGTAGCGTGAACGAAGATGTCTTTACCTGTTTCGTCATCAGTAATGAATCCAAAACCTTTAGACTCAATGAAAAATTTAACTGTACCTGTACGCATTGTGTAATAAAAATTATTAATAATGTTCAAAGGTAATCTTTAAATAAATACAAATGTTAAAACAAGGTTACTTTTTTGTGAAAATTATTGATTTTCAGTATTTTCAGTGTTTTTGTTATTGTTTTTTAAAACGAAGTCAGTTAATTTCTTGTTTTTATAGCGATGCCACAAAAAAAGAGGCATCCAGACCAATGCAATGATTAGTACGCCAATTCCAACCCATTTATCGCCCGATGTTCCGATGGTGTTTTTTTCATAATAACCGAATGCAACAAAGGCTAATGCAACGAAAAAGAGTAGGCGAAGGATATTTTTCATAGTGCTATTTTATGTCTAATTTAATATGCAATTCGTTCAATTGTGCTTCATCAATAAAAGATGGAGCATCAATCATTACATCGCGACCGCTATTGTTTTTGGGGAAAGCAATAAAATCACGAATCGTTTCCTGGCCGCCTAAAATCGCCACCAAACGATCTAATCCGAATGCTAAACCTCCGTGTGGCGGTGCACCAAATTGAAACGCATTCATTAAGAATCCGAATTGATTTTCGGCTTGTTCCGTTGTGAATCCTAACAAAGAGAACATTCTGCTTTGTAAATCACGGTCGTGAATACGAATAGAACCACCTCCAATTTCGTTACCGTTTAACACCATATCGTAAGCATTGGCACGCACTTTTCCGGGTTCGGTTTCAATCAATGACATGTCTTCCGGTTTGGGTGAAGTGAACGGATGGTGCATCGCATGATAGCGTTGCGATTCTTCGTCCCATTCCAATAACGGGAAATCAACTACCCAAAGAGGAGCAAATTCGTCTGGTTTTCGCAACCCTAGACGGGAGGCAACTTCCATACGAAGTGCCGATAATTGTGTTCTGGTTTTATCCGCTTTTCCGGAAAGAATCAAAATTAAATCGCCCGGTTTGGCATTCGTGATTTCGGCCCATTTTTTCAAATCAGCTTCGTCATAAAATTTATCAACAGATGATTTTAGACTTCCGTCTAATTCATATTTTACGTAAACCATTCCGGTAGCCCCTATTTGCGGACGTTTGATCCAATCAATCAACGCATCAATTTCTTTTCGGGAATACGAGGCACAACCGGGTACGGCAATTCCAACTACCAATTCAGCAGCATTAAATACCGGAAAATCTTTGTGTTGAGCAACGGCGTTTAACTCTCCGAATTTCATGTCAAAACGAATGTCCGGTTTGTCGTTTCCGTAAGTTTTCATGGCATAATCATAGGTAATTCTTGGGAATTTTTCTACTTCAACACCTTTGATTTCTTTTAATAAATGTCGCGTTAGGCCTTCAAATACATTCAAAATGTCTTCTTGTTCCACAAATGCCATTTCACAGTCAATTTGAGTGAATTCCGGTTGACGGTCAGCACGTAAATCTTCGTCTCTAAAACATTTTACAATTTGAAAATATTTATCCATGCCGCCCACCATCAACAATTGTTTGAAAGTCTGTGGCGATTGGGGTAAAGCATAAAATTGGCCTTCGTTCATTCTGCTTGGCACAACGAAATCACGAGCTCCTTCTGGAGTAGATTTAATCAAATAGGGGGTTTCGATTTCGCAAAAACCTTGTTTGGATAAATAATTACGGACTTCCATAGTCACTTTATGACGGAAAATCAACGAGTTTTTAACCGGATTTCTTCGGATATCCAAGTAACGGTATTTCATACGAATGTCTTCTCCACCATCCGTCTCATCTTCAATAGTAAAGGGGGGAAGTTGAGCTGCATTTAATATCGTTAATTCCGAAACCAAAATCTCTATGTCTCCGGTGGGAATATTTTTGTTTTTAGCTTCGCGTTCAATTACAGTTCCTTTTACCTGAATCACATATTCACGACCCAAGGTTTTAGAAGTTTCAAAAACCGTTTGTTCAGTTCGGCTTTCATCAAAAATCAATTGCGTAATGCCGGAACGATCACGTAAATCTACCCAATTCATAAATCCTTTATCACGTGATTTTTGCACCCAACCGGCTAAGGTAACTTCTGTATTGATGTGCGAACTGTTTAATTCCCCACAAGTATGACTTCTATACATCTTAATTCGAAATTTTTTGAGTTGCAAAAGTAGTATTTTGTTTGAAGATTTCCCGATTTTTTGCCCGACAATTTTTCCACCTAAATCAGAAATCAATTGTCTTAATACAAAGCTCCTATAATGAATAGATGAAGCATAGCAAATCCATAGATAAAGCATAGATAGTGTATGAAAAAAATATCAAAAAAGGCATTGCACCTCATTTTAACAGAAACAAATCGGTGATTAAATTTTGTATTTATCTAAATCCAATGTTAAATCTTGTCTAATGTTACCAAATTGTTAAGCAAAAGTTTTTTTATTGTAAATTAATGGTTATATTTGTTTCATAATTGTTAACCTACAAAAAAGATAGAATATGAAAAAGTTATGTATTACAGCTATGTTAGTGGTTTCAGGAGTAATTTTTGCTCAAGAAAATAATGCTAAACACGAAGTGGTTAATCAAATGGTAAAGTCAACTTTTTACCATGATAATGGTCAAGTTCAACAAGAAGGCTTCTATAAAGACGGAAAAGTGCATGGTCAATGGGTTTCTTATGATGAAAATGGCAAAAAAGTAGCCATGGGTCAATATGAAAACGGAATTAAAGTAGGAAAGTGGTTGTTTTGGACCGGTTCTGAACTAACAGAAGTAGATTATGCAGACAGCCGAGTTGCTCAAGTGAAAAAATGGTCACAAGGAGCAGTTGTTCAAGTGAATAAAAATTAACTAACCCATACCAACAAAAAAAGAGCTTTTCGAAGCTCTTTTTTTATGGCATTTTCTTTTTTGAACGATTCAGTTCTTTAAAAGAGGCAATAATGTTTTGCATCGATTTCGAATGATCATCTTTGCGTTTTGATTCTGTCCAACTTACAATTTGATAGTATTGGTTTTTTCCTTTCACAAATGCAAATTCATAATACACACCAATATTGTCAACTGTTCCGCTCACATTCATTTGTTTGGCTTTCAGTCCGTTTATGGTAGTATTTTCAAAAGCTGAAAATTTACCGTCTTTGATGGTAGCCATTAAATTGTCTTTCAAAATTTCTGAATATCCATTCAAATCGGCAGTGTAATTATCAGCTAACATTGGATCAGTAGCAATCAATTCGTCAAAACTATCCGATGGTTCATGTATCACAATCGTATAAAATTCACTGAATAAATTTTGGTATTGCAAAGAAGCATCTTCATGTAAATTATCAGCTTTTGAAAGTGATTTTGGAAGTTCTATTTCATATAAATTTTGAATGGTAATTTTTTGTGTTTCGTTGCTTTGACAGCTTAAAATCAAAAAAGGGAGCAGTACAAAGAATATTTTTTTCATGACGTATTTTTGTGCAAGTTAAAAAAAACCACGCTTTCACGTGGTTTAATGGGTTAATTTGTTTGTGGAAGGGTATCTAGTTTTTTCTTCTTTTTCTTTTTTACTTTAATTTTTCCTTTGTGAAGCAAAAAGAACATCACGGGAACAATTACTAAAGTAAGGAAAGTGGCAAAAATTAATCCGTAGATTACCGTTTTGGCTAATGGTCCCCAGAAGATAACGTTGTCACCTCCCATGTAAATATTAGGATTGTAATTAATAAACAAACCAAAGAAATCAATATTTAGCCCGATTGCCAACGGAATTAATCCAAGTACAGTTGTAATAGCGGTTAGAATAACCGGTCTTAAACGCGAACGACCACCTTCTACAATTACTTCTAAATATTCTTGTTTGGATAAAAGACCGTTTTCGTCTAATCCTTTCTCGTGTAATTTTCGGTCAATTAACAATTGAGTGTAATCAATCAGTACGATAGCATTGTTTACTACGATTCCCGCCAAGGAAATAATTCCCATCATGGTCATAATGATGACAAAATCATCACCAAAAATAGCCATTCCAAAGAATACTCCACCAAAACTCAGTAAAACGGAAACCATAATAATGATTGGTTTAGAAACCGAGTTGAATTGGGCTACTAAGATTAAAACAATTCCGCCTAATGCAATTAATAGAGCATTAATCAAGAATCCCATGTTTTTAGATTGTTCTTCTTGTTCTCCTGTAAATGCAAATTGAATTTCGTCGTTAATTTTATAATCTTCTAGTTCTTTTTTGATTTTTTCTACAATTTCGTTTCCGTTATAATCGGTTACCACATTAGAATAAACCGTAATAACCCGTTTTAAATTTTTACGTTTAATGGTGTTAAATGTAGTGGAATTATCGCTGCTTGTAATGGCAGAAATAGGCACTTGAACCAATTTTCCTGTTGCTTGATCTCTAAACGTGATGGGTTGATTGTAAATCAAATTGTTGTCGTTGCGTTGTTCTTCCGGTAAACGAACATTGATTTCAAAATCATCTTTTCCATCTTTATAAGTAGAGATTTTTTCGCCAAAAATGGCTCTTCTTAACGTTTGACCTACCTGTCCGGAAGTAATTCCTAATTGTCCTGCTTTGTCTAAGTCAACTTTTATATCTTCACCGGGTTTGGCTTTGTTGACATCGATTTTTAGTTCTTCAATTCCGGCAATGTTTTTGGCATCGATAAAATCTTTCATTTTTTGAGCTTCCAACAACATGGCATTGTAATCTTCTCCCGAAATTTCAATATTTACCGGATAACCTGCAGGCGGACCGTTTTGTTCTTTTTCAACAATTACAGAAACGCCGGCATAACCTTGCACGGATGAACGGATTTCTTCCATTACATCCAAACTATTAATTCCTTTTCGGTATTTGAATTCACGCATGGTTAAGGTTACTTTTCCACGGTGTGGCATATCGTTTTGTGAACCGCCATCGGTTTGCGGATTTCCGGAACCGTTACCCACTTGAGCAATGGCACTTTCTACCATATAGTTTTCACCATCTTCCACATATTTATTGGCAATGGCATATACTTTTTCTTCTATTTTCTTTACAAATGCATTGGTTTTTTTAATATCGGTTCCTTCCGGAAATTCAATATAAACCATGATTTGATTGGGTTGGTTTTCCGGGAAAAACAATACATTCGGTTTGGCAATTCCAACTGCAACAAAAGATAAAATCAACAAGATAAAAGTACCAACAAAAAACAATATTGGTTTTTTTCCGCCCAAAGCAAACTGCAAAAAGTTGCGGTATTTGTTTTCCATCCATACCAAAATAATGCGTTGGAAGAAATCTTGTGCTCTAACCAAATAATATTTATAAATCCAAAGCATAATGGCAAAGAAAAGCATCAGGTTTCCTAATCCTTTTAACCCACCGGATTTTGATACAAACCCTAAAATAAGTACAACTAAGCCAATTCCGCCCACCAAACCACTTAATTTGATAAGTGATTTTTTGGTCATTTCTTCTTCTTTTAGTTTCATAAAATCAGAAGTAAGCATCGCATTAATAACCAATGCCACAAACAGCGAAGAAAATAATACTACTGAAAGAGTCATTGGAAAGTAAATCATAAATTTACCCATGGTTCCCGGCCACAAACCTAATGGAAAAAAGGCGGCAAGCGTTGTTGCTGTTGATGCAATAATGGGCCAAGCAATTTCACCAATTCCTTCAATAGCGGCTTGTTTTCTCGATTTTCCCTCGCTCATTAAGGTGTAAACGTTTTCTACCACAACGATTCCGTTATCCACCAACATTCCGAGTCCCATAACGAGACCGAACAGTACCATGGTGTTCAAGGTAATTCCGAAAGAAGCCAAAATCATATATGACATAAACATCGAAAGTGGAATGGCAAATCCAACAAAAAGAGCATTTCTAAATCCTAAAAAGAACATTAAAACGCCAATTACCAGAATTACCCCAAAAATGATGTTGTTTACCAAATCATCCACTTGAGCAATGGTTCTTTCCGATTGATCGTTGGCATAGCTGATGGTTAAGCCTTCCGGTAAATAGTTTTCTTGGGCTTTTTCAATAATTGCTTTTAAGCCATCAACCGCTTCCACCATGTTTTTTCCGCTTCGCTTTTTAATATCGAGCATTACAACCGGTTTGCCGTAATCACGAGCATAAGTTGTGCGTTCTTTTTCTTTGAAAGTGATGGTAGCAATATCGCGTAGATAAACATTTCCGTTTTGGTGTTTAACGATGATATTTTCTAAGTCTGATGGTTTTTTGATTTCACCAATTACGCGGATATTCTTTTTAACGCCATTTGTTGAAACGCTACCGCCCGAAACGGTTTTGTTTTCATATCGAACATTGTTGATAATATCGTCAAAACTCACTTGAGCGGCTGCCATTTTATACATATCCACGGCAATTTCCACTTCTTTGTCTTCGGCACCACGAATGGCAGCTTCTTTAATTTGTGGCAATCGCTCGATACGTTCTTCTAAATATTCCGCATATTCTTTCAATTTTTCGGATGTAAAATCTCCGGTTAAGTTGATGTTTAGAATAGGAACTTCTTCGGCGATATTCAAATCAAAAACATTGGGTTCCACTTTTCCGCCTCCGTCTAATGTTGGCCATTCTGTGTCCGATTTAACTCGGTCAACTTTGTCTTTAATTTTTTGTTTGGCATCTTCAACTGAAATGTCTTCGTCAAATTCAACCAAAATCATTGAATAATCTTCCAATGTATTCGATGTAATTTTGGTTACACCCGAAATGTTGTTGAATTCTTCTTCCAATGGTTTGGTAATCAGTTTTTCTACATCTTCTGCCGAGTTTCCTGGGTTGATGGAACTAATGTAAATCTTCGTTTCAATAATTTCCGGAAAACTTTCTCTCGGCATCGAATAATACGACATCAATCCACCAATCAACAGAATGGCCGTGATGACATAAACCGTCATTTTATTTTTAATTGCCCATGTAGAAATGGAAAATTCTTTATTTATTTTATTACTCATTTTTGTTTCTGTTATGAGATAAATTACTTAATTACTTCAACAGTGATTCCGTCTTTCAGTGATTTTGCACCATCTGTTACTACTGTTTCACCGCTTGCTAATCCTGATTTTACTTCTACAAAAGCACCTGAAGTATAACCTAATTCGATTTTCTTCTGCGTAACTTTTGCAGTGTTTTCATTTCCTATACTTCCAATTGTATAAATCACTTTGCTTCCATCAGCTGTTTCTTGTACAATGTTTTCAGGCAATAAAA
>JAFLBT010000142.1 GCA_017302935.1 Flavobacteriales bacterium
GCTCATTGGTCTTCCAACGATATGACCTCTACCAATGACAACGGTATGTTTTCCTTGAGTTTCCACACCGTAACGCTCCAATAATTCTAAAATGCCAAAAGGAGTAGCCGGAATAAAGGTTGTCATATCCAACGCCATTTTCCCGAAGTTTTCCGGATGAAATCCATCCACATCTTTATTCGGGTCAATCGCCATCAACACTTCTTGTGTATCAATTTGTTTGGGCAATGGCAACTGCACAATGAATCCGTCAATACTATCATCCTCATTTAATTCTTTTATTTTTTTGAGTAATTCGGTTTCTGAAGTAGTGTTGGGCATTTTAATTAACGTACTTTCAAAACCTACTCGCTCACAGGCTTTTACTTTACTGCCCACATAGGTTAAACTCGCTCCGTCATTTCCCACAATTACGGCGGCCAAATGAGGAACTTTTTCGCCATTATCCTTCATTTTCTGCACCTCTGCAGCAATTTCATTTTTGATGTCTTCGGAAACTCTTTTACCATCTAAAATTTTCATAGTGTGTTGTTTTGGTTGTGTTGTGCTAAAAAAATAAGACGCGAATTATCGCGTCTCAGTTGTCTATATTAGGGTCGCATTCCTTTCATTCCGCCCATCATTCTAGCTAGGTTTTTTCCGCCACCTCCCTGCATCATCTTCATCATTTTGCTCATTTGATCAAATTGCTTCATCAATTGGTTCACTTGTTCAACTTTTGTACCGGAACCTTTTGCAATTCTGATTTTTCGTTTACCATCAATAATAGTTGGTTTACTTCTTTCAGTTGGCGTCATCGAATGAATAATCGCTTCAATGTGTTTGAACGCATCATCTTCAATCTCTACATCTTTTAATGCTTTTCCGGCTCCGGGAATCATGCCCACCAAATCTTTCATGTTACCCATTTTTTTGATTTGCTGAATTTGCACCAAGAAATCATCAAAACCAAATTCGTTTTTGGCAATTTTCTTTTGAAGTTTACGGGCTTCTTCTTCGTCGTATTGCTCTTGAGCTCTTTCAACTAAGGAAACAACGTCACCCATTCCCAAAATTCTATCTGCCATACGGGAAGGATAAAACACATCTATGGCTTCCATTTTTTCACCCGTACCGATGAATTTAATCGGTTTATCAACTACCGATTTAATCGATAAAGCGGCTCCACCCCGCGTATCACCATCTAACTTGGTCAAAATAACCCCGTCAAAATTCAAACGGTCATTAAAGGCTTTTGCTGTATTCACAGCATCTTGTCCGGTCATGGAATCCACTACAAACAAGGTTTCTTGTGGTTGTATGGCTTGATGTACATTCGCAATCTCATTCATCATTTGTTCATCAACCGCCAAACGACCTGCCGTATCCACAATCACAACATTAAATCCATTGGCTTTGGCATGTTTAATGGCATTTTGAGCAATCTCTACCGGATTTTTATTTTCCGGTTCTGAATACACCTCTACTCCTATTTGTCCACCCACCACATGCAACTGGTTAATCGCTGCCGGTCGATAAATATCACACGCTACTAAAAGCGGTTTTTTTCCTTTTTTTGTTTTTAGAAAATTGGCTAATTTTCCTGAAAAAGTTGTTTTACCCGAACCTTGTAAACCCGACATCAAAATAACCGTAGGATGTCCGGAAAGATTAATTCCTACTTCTGAACCACCCATTAATTCAGTTAATTCGTCTTTCACTAATTTAACCATCAATTGACCGGGCTGTAACGACGTCAATACGTTTTGACCGATAGCCTTTTCTTTAACAGTTGTGGTAAAATCTTTAGCAATCTTAAAATTCACATCGGCATCTAATAACGCTCGACGTACTTCTTTCAAAGTATCAGCTACATTTACTTCGGTAATTTTACCGTGACCTTTTAAAATATGAAGAGCTTTATCTAATTTATCGCTTAAATTACTGAACATAAATCTGATTTTCTTTTATTGAAGTGCAAAGATAACACAAAGCTAATAAGCATCAAAAAATGAGGTGAAGTAATTTTTTTTTAAAAATGAGGTAGGGTAAACGGAAAGTAGATTGTTTTATAGGTATACAACAAAATTTACATACTATGAAAAACAAAAAAATTCTTTTTGGCCTTTTAGCAGGAATAATGATGGTTTCCTGTTCAAGTGATGAAAATGAAACATCAAATGGAAATGACAATTTAAGAATTGTAGCCAAAGCTTCTTATTCAGGCAATACCGGCAGAATGGAAAATGCGGTGAGCATTTCTGAATTTAAAATTAATTTGAAAGAAATTGAATTTGAATTGGATGATGATTTTTATGATGATGACGATGATGATTATGGTGATGGGTTTTATGGTGATGACGATGAGTTTGAATTGAGCGGTCCGTTTGAATTGGATTTGTTGAGTGGACAAACCACTATTACTTCTATCAATATCCCAAATGGAGTGTATGAAGAAGTGGAATTCAAAATGGCAAAAAACACCAATTCAAACAGTGAATTATTTAACAAATCCGTTTTAATAAAAGGAACTATTGGTTCAACTCCTTTCATCTTTTGGCACAATATTGATGAGGATTTTGAAATCGATTACGAAGATGCCGGGCAAAACCTAGTAATTGCTGATAACTCAGCCACTTTAGTGATAAACTTCAACTTAGACGCTGTGTTAGCCAACGTTGATTTATCGAATGCAACCGATGATAACGGTGACGGTTTAATCGAAATTAGTCCAACTGACAATGATGGAAACCGAAGCTTGGCCAACACCATCAAAGATAAAATTGAAGAATATACCGATCTGTTAGACGATTAAAGTTAGTTAGTTTCCAAATACCACTTTTAACCTACTATGCGTAAAAAAGCTGCACGAAAATGCAGCTTTTTTTTGTTTTATTGTTTAATCAACTTTTGTTGATATCGTTTCCCATATTGATTGACAATTGTTATGATATAAATTCCTTTTGAAATATCCGGTAAAAACAAACTGGTTCTCAATCCCGAAAAATCTCCTCTGTAAATTAATTTACCGTACAAATCATAAATAAATACATTTTTTATTGCTTCATCATTTTCATTCAAAATATCAATTCTTGATGCAAATGGATTTGGAGAAATGATAAAGCTGGCAGAATCAAATAGGGCAACATTCAGTGGGCTTTGACCTAATTTGGCTGTTGTGCCACCTACTACATAAACAGAGTTATCAGTATCTATAACAAATGAACTGGCTTGACTACTGCCCGATACTAAACCTACCCAACCATTTGTTCCGTCAGCATTTATTTTACATATAGCCATGTTGAACAGATTTCCGGCAGATAAATAGGCATTGTTGTCAGCATCAAGTTTTAATTGACCATGCAGAAGTAGCACTTCCGGACCATCAGCATTTAGATTTTGCCAAAGTACAGCCCCGTCAGAAGAATATTTCATAAAGGCAGCTCCTCCTGTTCCTGAATTGGGAAAGCCACTAATAATGGGTTGATGGTCTGAACCTACTTCTACCTTACTTCCTGCCATAACATTAGTATGTGTCCAAATGGAAACACCACTCGTATCCAATTTTTCAAGTATACTTCCGGCATTTGAACCTACATTCTCACCATTAATGATATACGTATGGCCAAAAGCATCACCTGTAACATCACCAACAGTTGGACTGGTTATACCAGTTTTACTCCAAAGCAAAGTGCCTTCGTTGCTTAATTTCAAATATCCATTAATTATTCCTGTTATACTTCTGCCGGAAACAATTAATGCGTTATCCGGTGTAAATTTACAGTTGATTGGCGAACCAATTCCGTTAACATCATAATACGTCCAAAGCATTTCACCATTCGAATTAAACTTTTTAACTCTGGTAACCATTCCATTTGATCCCATTCCTAAACCTAGGACATAGATATTGTCGGATGAATCAATCAAAATTTTCCTAGTTGACGAACCTTCAAAAGAAGATTCATAAACTACACGCCACAATAACTCTCCCTCAGGATTATACTTCATTAAAAGGCTGGCAGCATTCACCGGATTGGAATACCCCGAACGAATGGTCCCGGATACAATACAATTGTTCTGACTGTCAGTTGCTATCCATGTAGCCACTTCATGTCTCGTATTGTCGGTATTGTCATAAGTTGAACTCCACAAAACAGTACCGGATGAATTACGTTTGGTTAAGGTAATATCACCAGCTGGATTATAGTCCCAATTAACTGAATACACTTCATGTATTTGATTAACCGCAACTGAAACTCCACCCGGATAATTCGACCATTCCACATTTACTTGTGCCTGTGTAGCAATTGAAATGAAAAATAATAGTTGTAAAAATCTTTTCACGACTTTTTATTTTTATCGGAACAAGTATTTATACCTAATAATGGATAAAAAGGACAAAAGCTGATTAAACTTGTAATGATTAACACAATAGCAAAAACTAAAAACACTATACCTAAAACACCAGTAACGGTATTGGTTAGATAAAGTGTACCTAATACTACTGCTAAAATAACACGGATTAATTTGTCTGTGGTTCCTACATTTGATTTCATACGATTTTGATTTTAATTGGTTTACATCTGTAAAGGTAAATCAACTAAAATCAAAAAAATGTGACTAAAGTCACACCTATAAAATTTCTATACCTTTTGAAGACTGAAGCACTTTAGATTCTGCTTCTAGTTTCTTTAAAACTCGTGTTATAACTTCCCTAGAAGTACCCATTTCAAAAGCAATATCTTTGTGTGAAAGAGAAATAACGGGAGAGTTCAATAATTCTTTTTTCTCTTTTAAGTAGGCATATAAACGAGCATCTAACCGATCAAACAACACATGGTTAAGTGTATTGATTAAATCAAAATACCGTTCATTAAATAAATTGAAGTACATGGCGTTAAAAGAAGGATATTTTTTTATCCAATCCTGAACTTTGTGAGCGGGTAATAACAGAATTTCACTGTCTTCTTCTGTTTTGGCAAAAAAAGTACTTGGCTCATTTTTTTTACTGACTATAAACGATAACACACAACTCTCGGACGGTTGAATATAATAGAGTAAAAATTCTTTCTCATTATATTTGGTAAAAACCTTCACAAGTCCACTGATTACAATGGGAATTGAATTGATATATTGCCCATCGCGAATAAGTTCTGTGTCTTTTGGAACTGCTTTTAGAATGCCTTCCTTTTCAAACGTGTTTAATAAGTCATGGTCAAAATAAGCCAAGATACTTTTCATACAAATAGACTAATTTTTCTCAAAAGTAAGCAAATCTATACTTCCATCACCACCGCTCACGTGTTTCAATTCGATTTTGGTTGAAGTGGTAGATAAAATTTGCCAATCTTCACTGATTTCCTCAAAAGGACCATTAGTGACACTAAAATTAATGATAAATTTCGGTGTACTGTCATCTGTACCGGTTGTCCAAGAACCATTCATGGTATTGCTTCCATTGTTGGCTGTTATTGTTCCATTGGTACCAAAAACAAAGTCATAATTTGAAAATTGCGACGTTTGGTTAGAGCCATCTTCTGAAAACAATGTCACTCGCCAAGCACCATTTACAATTGTATTTTGTGTTTGAGTAATGATGGTGCTGGAAGAAGAATCATCATCGTCATTACTATCATCATCATTGCTACAAGTGGATGCAACATTCAGCATAAAAATACCGAATAATAAAGGAATTAAAAAGAACTTTTTCATGTTTAAAATTGTTTAGAGGTTAAGTATTAAAAAAATAAAATATAAATCAATAAGAAATTAAATATCCAAATAACGGCTTGAGTCAAAAAATAAACCACATTGCTTTTCCCGTAAATAAAATCTTTAATAAACGTTTTCATGCGATTACACTTTAGAAAAATTCAAATATTCATCGTTTCCGTCATCTTTCAATTGAATTAATGCGTTAGAAAACTCTAACAATTCCCAATCATCACTCAATTCATCTAAAACGGGGTCCGTAAAATTGATGTCCAACTTATCCACTCCATCGTCTTCATAAAAACTCCAGGTTCCGGAATAGGTTGTGCTGTTTTTAACAATGGTAATCGTATTATTGGCATTGAATGTAAACACATATCCAATAAAATCATTCGTTTCATCTTCATCATCAAAATAATACGAAACTCGCCATGAACCGCTGGTTAGCACCGTTTCAAATTCATCATCAGAACCCGAATTGGAACCACATTGGCTTATCGCACTTTCAATTGCACTCACTAATTCTGCATTTGTATTAATCACCACCGTTACATTACTCGGGTTGAGTATTGAAATCGGATAATTGACCGAATAAAATACATTAGGTTGTAACGAAAACAGAAATCCGATCAACTGCGTATTACTATTAAATGTCAAAATATCGGCTACTTGATTATTGGAATCATACACATTTATAGTGATTGGATAAATAATCGAAACACAACTAATATCACTAAAGTCATCATTTTGCGTAATGATGTTGGTAAGTTGCGGTAAATCATTCACAACAATTTCCTGAAAATTTCGTAAAGAAACCGTAATTGGAAAAGAATAATTTACCACGTCATCATCTGAAGTAGAAGCCGCTTTTAAATCAGAAACCAATTGGTAATCTGCCACAGTGTTCAGCGTTAAATTTACTGAATTTAAGGTTATTTGTACCGGAAGTTTCACTCTAAAAACACTTGTCCCGTCCACGACATTATCTACCGAAGTATTGTTTTGAGCTACGCGAGATAAAAACCGGGTAGCCGGTGAGGTTGTATTTAAGTTTTGAGTCGTATCTTGAACTATCGTATTCTCTTCTTCTTGACAAGATACCAATATAAATAAACCGAAAAGCATCAAAATAAAAGATAAAAGTGTTTTCATAATCCATGCATTTAATTCTAAAACAAATTAAAACTAAAATACCCTACCTACCTTACTTTTTTTTTTATAATTTCACAAAGTTTTTAAAATCATAAATGAATAGTAAATCACTCTCCGGAATTTGTGAAGAAGTCATTTTTAACAACTTTTTCAAAAACCACGTCAAAGCACTCCGAAATTATATGTATTACAAATTCAGTAATGCTGAACAAGCTGAAGATGTAACCCAAGAAGCTTTTATCAAACTTTGGGAAAACTGTGAAAAAGTGCCTTTAGACAAAGCAAAATCCTATTTATATACCATCGCTAACAATACAACACTCAATCAAATTGCCCATCAAAAAGTAGTGTTGGAATATGCAAAAGCTGCCCCAAAACAAGACAAAACGTTTGAAAGTCCGGATTTTCACATGGAAGAAGAGGAATTCAAAACAAAATTACAAAAGGCTATTGCCAATTTAAACGAAGGCCAACGCACTTGCTTTTTAATGCACCGCATTGATGGCAAAAAATACAGTGAAATTGCGGATGCGTTAGGCATTAGCGTAAAAGCCGTTGAAAAAAGAATGCATTTGGCTCTCATCGAATTAAGAAAAGAATTTGATTATTTTAAGTAGGGTTTTTGAAATCCAAACTGTTATAGATAAAAATCCAATGATATGGAAGAAAATTACCACTTAGCAAAATGGCTGAACAATGAACTGGAAGGTGACGAACTGAAAGCGTTTGAAGCCTCGAAAGATTTTGCACTTTACCAAAAAATCAAACAGTACTCAGGCGAGTTAACCACTCCTGCTTTTGATGAAGATAAAATGCTTCAAACGATTTTACAAAGGAAAAAAACAAGAAGTATTTCCCTCCAAAAAGTAGTGCTTCGCATTGCTGCTGTTGTCATCATAAGTTTCGGAATCACCTTTGCCGTGAAAAATTTTGCAAACTTCACAGAATATGCTTCGAATGGTGCCACAACAGCATTTATGTTACCCGACAATTCAACCGTATTACTCAATTCGGGTTCGGAGATAGAATACAAAAAATGGAACTGGAACAACGAACGCAAATTGAAACTCAACGGTGAGGCTTATTTTAAAGTTGCCAAAGGAAAAAAATTTGAAGTAGCCACCGAATTAGGAAAAGTGACCGTATT
>JAFLBT010000143.1 GCA_017302935.1 Flavobacteriales bacterium
GTTACAGTGCCGAATTTGGTGAAGCACTTTCGAGTGTGTTGACTTTAAACACCATTGATGAACCAACGCAAGAGCAAACCGATATTTCGTTAATGACCGTTGGATTAGGTATCGGAAATACGCAAAAATGGAATAAAAATTCTTTGACATTTAATGCGGCATATATCAACTTGGAGCCCTATCAAAAATTAGTTCCACAAGCAGTAGATTGGAATAAGCCTTATCAATCGTTATCAGGAGAAATGGTTTATCGTTATCAGTTTAAAAACGGATTGTTAAAAATCTATGGAGCGTTTGATGTGGCTCAATTTGACATCAATCAGGAAGATATCAATCAGCCGGAAAAAGTGCGTTTTGATTTGAGAAACGATAACTTTTATGGAAATGCTTCGTACAAAGGAACTTTTGGCAACAATTGGAGTTTGCATACCGGAGTGAGTTACGGTTTAGGTGTGAATAAAATCGGTATCAATTCTGATCAAGTGAAGAATGATGAAAATGCTCTTCATTTAAAAATGAAAGTGGGAAAGAAAATCACAGAACGAATCAAAATTACAGCCGGTGCGGATTATTTTGTGACTGATTTTGATGAAGAATTCACTGAATTTCAAGGTCAATCATTCAACGTTGGTTATCAAAATTCAATTGCTGCGGCTTATTCAGAATCAGATATTTTCTTCAGTAAAAAGTTAGCCATGAAAATAGGAGCAAGGGCTTCTCAAAACAGTTTGTTGGATGAATTTCGAATTTCGCCTAGAGCTTCTTTTGCTTACAAAGTTTCAAAAAACAGTCAGTTTTCCTTCGCTTATGGCGATTTTGTTCAAACGCCAAGAGCTGATTACATCAAATATTCAGATGATTTTCAATCTGAAAAAGCAAGTCATTATATCTTAAATTTTCAACATAATAAAAACGGGCGTTTATTTAGAGCGGAAGCGTATTATAAAAAATATAACGACTTGGTGAAATTTGATACAGAAGTGGCTCAATTTAATTCGGTTTTTACTAATGAAGGTTCCGGTTTTGCCAAAGGAATTGATGTTTTTTGGCGAGATAACAAAACCTTTAAAAACACCGATTATTGGGTTTCATATTCGTACATCGATACAGAGCGTGATTATTTGAATTTTCCCAACCAAGTCACACCAAGTTTTGTAGCTGATCATACTTTGTCGGTGGTTACCAAACATTGGATTGAGGACTGGAAATCGCAAATTGGGTTTTCTTATACGGTGAATACAGGTCGTCCGTATAACAATCCGAATGAAGCCACATTCATGAACGGAAAAACCAAAGCTTTTCAAAATCTGAGTTTCAACTGGGCGTATTTGCTTTCACAACAAAAGATTTTGTATTTCTCGGTTTCTAATATCATTGGAACGGATAATGTATTTGGTTATCAATATGCCAATTCCCCCGACATGAATGGTCAATTTCAACGCAGAGCCATTGGTCAGCCCGCTGATCGATTCTTTTTTGTTGGTTTCTTTTGGACGATTAGTGATAATAAGAAAACGAATCAGTTGGAGAATTTGTAGGTTCTGAGGTACTGAGGCTCTAAGGAAATAAGGTTTTTAAATGACAATTAACTCAGCACCTTAGAACCTCAGTGCCTTAGTACCTTAAAAAAACAATTCATCCTCAAAAATCAACAGTTCAGTCAAGCTCTTTTTTAAACTGATGATTTTCAAACGAAATTTGACTCATCAAAAATTTATTAATCTTTAAATCTAAACAATATGAAAAATTTACTATTCATGTTAATCGTTTGTTTCAGTTGTGGTCTATTTGCCCAAAATAAATTAACTGTTAACATAAAAGGCTTGAAAAATAATAAAGGCCAAGTAGTAGTTGGCTTGTATCAAGGCGAAAAAAATTTCTTGCGAAAAGTATATTTTGGAAAAGTTGTTTCTATTTCCAATAAAGAAGCAGTAGTTGAATTTGATCATTTACCTTCCGGCGAATTTGCGATTTCCTTGTTTCATGATGAAAACGGTAATGGAAAATTGGAAACAGGTTGGTTTGGCATTCCGAAAGAAGATTATGCTTGTTCCAATGGAGCAAAGGGATTTATGGGGTCACCAAAATATTCTGATGCTAAATTTACAATTAATAATAACAAAACAATAACCATTAAAATATAATTATCAAAGAATCTAAAAAACCAATAATCAATCTAAAAATTAATATCATGACAAAAATTATCATTACCCTCGTTTTATTTGTGACATCACAAGTATTCTCGCAAGGTCAATTTGAGCAAGGAATGGGAAAAGCTTTCGCTCTGTGGGGAGAAGGGAAAAACTCAGAAGCTTCAGCCATGTTTGAACGAATTGCTTCGGCTGAAAAAGAAAGTTGGTTGCCCAATTATTATGTGGCTTTAGTGAACACCACAACGGCTTTTGCTACCAAAGACAAAGAACAAATGAATGCTTTGTTATCAAAAGCACAGTCCGCATTAGACGTTGAGTTGAACAAGTATCCGAACAATGCTGAATTGTTAGTCATGCAAGCCATGATTCATACCGCTTGGATTGCATTTGACCCGATGACCAACGGTATGAAATTATCCGGAAAAGTTATGGAATTGTACGGGAAAGCAGAACAAATTGAGCCAAATAATCCTCGCGTTGTATTAAGTAAAGCTGAATTTGAAATAGGTTCTGCACGTTTTTTCGGTACAGATATTAAACCAATGTGCAAACAAATTGAAAATGCAATCGAACTTTTTGCTACTTTTAAACCTCAAACTGTTTTTCATCCTAAATGGGGTTTAGAAAGAGCTCAAGAGGTTGCTAAATCGTGTAAATAAAAAAAAATGCAAAAGTATATTAAAGAATTTCCAAGAGCAACCTGGATTAGTTTAGGTGTTTTTATCGTATTGATTTTAATTCGAATCGTAACTGGTGGAAAAATCAATATGGATTACAATCTTTTCGTGAATTTGGGTTACTGTTTGCTTTACGGATATACTTTATATTATGCCAATAGCATTGTTTTTAACGCATTAGATGCCTATTTTAAAAACGATAGGTTTACTAAAAAACGATTGATTCTAGGTGCTTTTGCTTCTTTTTCTATCTCACTTTTTGTTATTTTTTTATTACGGATTTTTGAAGATGTGGTGATTGAAAAACAAGCATTTACAACATTTATTCAAAATGAAAGACCAGCTAACTATGTAGTGGCTATCATTATCACTTTAATAGTCACACTCGGAATTCACGCTTTTTATTTTTACAAAGCGTATCAGGAAAACAAAGTAAAAGAACAAAAAGTAATAGCCGGAACTGCTTCGGCACAGTTTGAAAGTTTAAAAAACCAAATCGACCCACATTTTTTGTTTAATAGTTTAAATGTATTGAGTTCATTGATAGAAGAAAATCCGGAGAGTGCTCAAAAGTTTACCACTTCACTTTCTAAAATCTATCGCTATGTTTTAGAACAAAAAGACAAAGAATTGGTTTCGGTTCAGGAAGAATTAAACTTTGCTAAAACGTATATGAATCTACTAAAAATGAGATTTGAAAACAGCATTACGTTTGAGTTGCCTGATAATTTTGCCAATGAAGAAGCCAAAGTGGTTCCGTTATCGTTGCAATTACTATTAGAAAATTGCATCAAGCATAATGTAGTGAGTGAATCAAAACCCTTGCATATTAAAATATATATTGACGATAATCAGTTGGTTATTGAAAACAATCTTCAAAAAAAGGATATTCTTTCAGATAGAAAAGGAGTGGGATTGCAAAACATTGTAAATCGATACGCTATATTGACTGAAAGAAAAGTATGGGTCGTAGAAAATGAAAATAGTTTTAAAGTAGGCTTACCTATTTTAACGAAACAAATTACCGTTATGGAAACAAAAACAAATTACAATCAAGATATGGCGTATGCCCGAGCCAAAGAACGGGTAGAAAGAATTAAAGGTTTTTACGGAAATTTAATTTCGTATTGTGTGGTAATTCCGGTTTTAATTATCGTTAATCTGAATACATCAAATTTCCAATGGTTTTGGTTTCCCATGTTGGGTTGGGGAATGGGAGTGCTGTTTCACGGGTTAGAAACTTTTGGATACGGAAAATCGTGGGAAGAACGAAAAATTCAGGAAATTTTAGAAAAAGAAGCGAATCAAAAAAATAAGTGGAACTAATAAGGAATTATGATGGAAACGAATACAGAATTAGAAAGATATCAAAAAGCATGTAAAAAAGTAAAGGAAATAAAAGGATTTTACATTCATTTGATTTGTTATGTGATTGTTATTGCTTTACTCATGCTATTAAACATTAGAAATACGCCGGAACACTTATGGTTTTTTTATCCAATGATAGGATGGGGAGTAGGATTGATAGGTCACGCCATTGGCGTTTTTGGAACGGATACGCTTTTTAGTAAAAATTGGGAAGAGCGAAAAATTAAAGAATTAATGGAAAAAGAAAAAAAGAACAACTATTTATAAAATTATAAAGTTATGAATGCTCAAGAAGAAATTAAATACCAAGAAGCTCTGAAACGAGTGAAAAAAATCAAAGGATTTTATTCGCATTTATTGGTTTACATTGTCGTAAATATTATGATTATTGTAGTAAATATTCAAAATTTATCTCCGGGAGAATCTTATTTTCAATACAAAAACTTTTTTACCGCTTTCTTTTGGGGAATCGGATTAGTGGCCCACGGTTTTTCTGTATTCGTACTTCAATGGTTTTTAGGAAGCAATTGGGAAGAAAGAAAAATCAGAGAGTTGATGGAGAAAGATAAAAAGAAGTGGGAGTAGAAGTTAGTGTTCAGTTATCAGTTGTCAGTTATCAGTTAACGGTTTTTAGTTGTCAGTTAAATTAGTAGCAATAACCCATCTCCCATTACCCATTACCCATTACCATTAACCCATTACCTATCAAAATGAGAATCATCATCATAGAAGACGAAAAACCTGCCGCACGATTACTTCAACGAAAGGTTGAAAAATTGGGTTTGCAAATTGAAACTATGCTTCACTCGGTAGAAGAATCATTGCAGTGGTTTCAAGAGAATCAGCATCCGGATTTGATTTTTTTAGATATTCAATTATCTGACGGATTGTCGTTTGAGATTTTTGAGCAAATAGAAATTAAAAGTGCCGTGATTTTTACAACCGCTTTTGATGAATATGCGTTACGGGCTTTCAAATTGAATAGTATTGATTATTTATTGAAACCCATAGACGAAGAAGATTTAGAAATTGCGATTACTAAATTCAAAAATCAATTTCAAAAAAGTAATATTACGTCTTTAGATTTTGAAGCAATAAAGCGAATGTTGGTCAATCCAATTGAAAAGTCATACAAACAACGTTTTACCATCAAAATTGGAGAACATTTGAAAATGATTTCCATTGATGAGGTGGAATGTTTTTTCAGTGAAAATAAAGGCACTTATCTTCATACTATTGACAATCGGGATTATCTTTTAGATAACACTTTAGAGCAACTGGAATCAGAATTAAATCCGAAAGATTTTTTCAGAGTCAGTCGAAAATTTATTATTCCTTTAAAAACAATTAAGGATATTGTGGTATATAGTAATTCTCGTCTTAAAGTGATTTTACCCACTTTCAAAGCTGATGAGGTTATTGTGAGTAGAGAAAAAGTAAATGATTTTAAGGAATGGTTAGGATAAAAAAAAGACTGCTAATATTAAATTAGCAGTCTTTTTTTAATTATATTCAATTTTATAATTGTTCAAATTCTTGGTCTTGACCTGGTGTTACTTTTCTAACATTGATTACTTTATTATTTTCATCAACCATAAAAGCTACAAATTCAATATTATTAGCATTAGCAACATTGGTTGGAACAGGAACTGAAAATGTCTTAGTATATGTTTGTCCTACTAAAGTTAAATTATTGGCAACAGATTCTCCTAATAAAGGTGTTAAACAAGTTCTAACAGTATGGTCATGTTGAAAGTTAGAAATATAACCTGGTCCAGTGTAAAAATTGGTATAATTTACTTGATCATAAATTAAACCATTTTCTAAAACATAAACCACTAATTTTAAATTAGAAAAATCTTTACTGAATTTTGTTTTCACTTCAAGATTGATATTTCCACCATTTACTTGAGCATTCATTGCTAAACCAAGTTTCGGATTTTCGCCTTGGGTTAGGTTAATTACCTGTGGAATATTATTTTGTTCCAATGGCGACCAACGTGTCATTCTATTTAGTAGTGCTTTTGGATAACCTGAAATATTAATCAAAGCTTCTAAAGTACTTGAATCATAGTTATATGGATCATAATTTGGATCCGAAGGATTAGAACTAGAACGATGAATAGCAACAGTAACAATTGCATCACTTTGTTGTTTTGCCAATTCGATTGCATGGGCAACACGAGGGCAATTTCCACACCACGTTCCGGTATAATCTTCAATTAATACTCTTTTTTTGAAATTAATTTCTGAACCATCACTAAATGTTACAACAAATGGTTCAGAAGAAACGCCAAAATAAACTGCTTTTATGGTGTAATTGGCTATAGTTTCTGATGTAAAAGTATTTCCTTCAATTTTTTCATCATTTACAAAAATTTCTGCGTCTTCCGTAACATCAGTACCGTTATTGGTTTTCACTGTAAACGTAATTTCTTCGCCAATTAATTTATAAGACGAGTCTGCAGTTAAACTAATGGATTCAATTGATTCTAATATGGTATATTCAGAACTGCAAGAAAATAGCGTTAACAAGAAGAAAAGTCCAAATACACTAATTTTTTTCATTTTTATGATTTAATTAATTTGAATTGTGCAGTTTTATTTTCAGCATTTGTAAACGTTGCAAAATAAATTCCTGAAGAGATTGAGTTTACATCCATTTGATTAGTTCCAGATTCAAATTGTTTTGAAAAAACTTTTTGACCATTGATATTTACTAATTCAATTTTTCCTTTTTGTTCAGCTTGGAATGAAATAGTAGAGGAAATTATAGTACTTTCTAGTTGAATACCTTTCCAATCAGATGCTAAATCATTTACTCCTAATTGAGGATCGAAACGATACGTGAATGTAATAGCTTGTGATTCGTAACCTAAGGCATATACCGAAAATTGGTAATCCATTGCATTACCGTTACCGGCATTATAGTTTACAAAATGGTCTCCTTGTGAAGGATTGCTTGCACCTGGAGCTAAAATATTTTCATATTCAGGATATACTTCATTCAAATTGATATTATCATAGCATGAACCACCATAACATAATTCAAACTGATTACCGGTTGCATTTGTTAATCCGATACATTTAATTTTTATATCTAAAGGAACACTTCCGGTATTGGTAACTCTAAAATTTAGATAGGTTCCTGTTGTACCATAAGCCAATACATCTCCATTGTTGATTGGAGTTCCGTCAGATTTTCTAAAGTTAAATTGTTGTGCATTGGCACTAATAAACAAACAACTTAATAATAAACTAAATACTATTTTTTTCATAACATAGATTTTATAAATCGGGAACTAACAAAGGCTCCCGAATTTGAATGATTATTTTAAGATAATTTTATCTGTTTTGGTAAATGTATCTCCTGCAAAGTTGATTAAGTACACTCCAGAAGACAAATTATTTATGTTTATTGTAGTTTCACCTTCAGTTAAAGAAGCAGCATAAACTACTTTTCCACTTAAATCCGAGATACTAATTTTTGCAGTTTCAGGCAATGAAATGGTGATAACTCCATTAGATGGGTTTGGATAAAACTTAACTAAATCTTTAGAGAAATCTTCGATTCCTAAATTGGTATTGATACCGAATTTTTTTGTATCAGATGAGGTAAAATTACCACCACTAACACCACTCAATAAAGTTCCATTTGCTAGAACCTGATATCCTCCAAAACCATAGGCAGAACTAAACATACCATCTCCAAAAGAATCATTGATAGTAAATGTATAACACTCATTTGGTAAAGTTAAGTTAACATCAGGTTGAACAG
>JAFLBT010000144.1 GCA_017302935.1 Flavobacteriales bacterium
CTTGTCGCCCTCCTTCTTCAGCCATTTGGCAAGCTTGCCCTTCTCCATGGTCGGAGAGAGCGCGGGCATCAGGACATTTGCGGGCATCGGGGAACTTCCCTTGCGTTTAGCTCTTGTTGGCGAGAACCGAGTTCTGGGAAAGCATCAAATTCTTTTTGGTATTGTTCTCTTTTCTTTTTATTGGAGACTCTTTCTAAAAGCGTTTCTGTGTTATATTTTTTGTAGTCTTCATAAACATAATCAAAGAAATAAAGTTTATTTGACTGTTCGCTTGGTTTGTAATGTCCGGAATAGCTATTTTCTCTTTCAACTGCAATTGTAGCTAAGTCTTCTCCTAATTTTACTTTGGTTATTGATTTAGAGATATTGTCATTTTTTGTACTTCCGGGAAGTTTTATTAATTCAGCATCTACAATTTTTTTGTTTTTAGATACTTGTAACAAGTAAGCCTGTGTATTTTCAAGTTGTTCATTGAATTGATCCGCGGAAGAAAACGGAGTAAAAAACTCTTAATAAATTGGGTTTTTTGTGTTAATTCTCAATAGAATAGTTACGTTCTGCTGAATTAACAAATCAGTTATCGGACCGTTATAACGAGCTGTACCAATTACAATGTCATAAGAAATTTTATTATCTTTCAAAAAAGCCATGAAGTAATTGATGAATTCTTCTTCTTTTTGAAAAAATATAGGATTTTGATACAAAGAAAATGGATAGAAAATTTTTGCATCATTTACAATAAAAGCTTCAACATATTGAGTAAAAAATTTATGTCTGGTGAAATAATATACTTCTCGAATCTTTTCTTCATCTGAACTGAAACTTTTACCTTTTAAAAATTTTTCAACTGGCCCTAAATCGCCATATGGTTTAAATTTTGAATCATAATAATTAAAAACATCTTCTTTGGAAACTTTTGATTTTACTATCTTTTCTTTTTCTGAAAGAAAAGCATCAGCTCTTTTTTCAAATTTGCCTGAACGTGCAAAAAACACTTGAAATTTATAGCATGGTAATTCTACTAATGGATAAAACCATCGCGGAAAATCATTCTTCTCTATGTCTTTAGCTGTAAATTCATAATGGCGTTCACCACCTTTGTTACTAGGGATTTCTTTCAATTCTGGTGCTCCGTTATAGGTTGAAAAATTTAAAAAGAAGTCGTTTTCAGTTTGAAAAATTAGTTTGTAATCCATAGTTGGATAAACGCTACCTAGCGTACGTTCAACTGGTTCAAAACCCATTTCCAATTGTGAGATAAAAGGTTCTTCGGAATGAAGATAATAATCAATAATGTCGCCAATTTCTAAATTAGGAATAGCTATCATTTTTTCTTTGTCGGCATTAACGGCTTCTTTGCTAACATTGATAATTGTTTCTTTACCGTTTGGTTTTACTACTTTAATACCTAAAGTATTTTTTCCGGCACGTCTGCTCCAACCTTTATCAGAAGAAAATCGTTCTTTAAAGGTAAACTCAGAAAATTCTTTTACTGCTGCATCATCCAATAATTTTATTCTATTTCGCAATGCAGAGGTATAATTTACTTTTGTGCCAAATTTATGATAATCATGAAATTCATATTTATAAATGACAACAGCAGATTCATTTTTCCATTTTTCTGGAATCGAGTTTGATTTTGCGTGAGGGTCATCTTTTCCCCAGAAAAAATCACGAATTTTCAAATCAACTTGTGCTGTTAACGTAGTTGTTATAAAAAGGAAAAGGAATAGAATTTTTTTCATTGAATTATAATTTAGATAATGTAATAGATGAATTGTAAAGTTCGTTTAATTTTTTTTGTGTATTGTTCCAAGATTCTTGATTGTTTTTTCTTAAAATAGCATTTTTAAAAGTAAATACTTTCTTGTAAATTAACTCTTTACCTTTCAAAGTAAACTGAATGTCAATTTCAAAGTCCTCATTTTTTACATTCAAATTCTCCGGTAATTTTTCAATTTTATAACCTGATGGAAGTGTGATTGAAATTTCTGAATCATATAATGTTTTAAAATCAAATTCATAGTCTGTTTCTCTATCTTTAAAGGTAAAGCTTTTATATTCATTCATAAATTCAAAGTTTAAATAGATTTCATCATCAAATTCACTGACTCTATTGGATGATTCTAAAGCATAATCTATTGTAAGTTTTGCATCTCGATTTTTTAAATCACTTGTTTTTACTTCTTTTACAAAATTGTTTTTATCTCTTTTTGCTAAATAATTGACAAGTGCTTCTGCTTTTTTATCGGATTCAAAGCTATTGTATATATTTAAAAACTGACTTCTACTTTCTCCATTATAGCTTCGGTTACAACTACCTTTAAGTTTATCTTTATCTATCGTTAATTTTGCCCTAAATGTTTCTTTGTTCATTTCTGCATTACCAGTAGGAACCTTGTCAATGATAAAATCTTTGCTGTTTTCAATCATAACTTCTTTGTTTTGAATGCGTTCAGCATAGTTTTCAATTGAACTGAATTTTTCTGTTCCATCTAGGAATATTTTTTTGCCTTTTAAAAACACAGTACAAATCATATGATTATCAACAGATAAAGATGGAATGGAATAGTTATAAGCAATATGTTTCGTTCCTATCCAAGTTAGACGAGCATCAAAACCGGCAATTTTAAGCATTTGTTTGATTAGATTGGCCATTCCTTTACAATCACCATAACGTTTTGAAAAAACTTGATGGGAATCATCCGGTTTGAAGCCTGCAATACCATCTTCAAAAGCGATATATCGAATGTTATCTTGTACCCAATAGTAGATGTTTTTTATTTTTTCTTCATCAGATGTTGCTTTGGCAGTTAATTCGTTTACTTTACTTTTTAACTGTTCTGTATCGTCTTTCATTTGGTCAACCAACGATTTGTACCAACCATATAAATCTGCAGTTGTTTTGAAAAGCGTACCTTTTTTTCCATTAAAATCATATGATTTTGCTAAGACAAGAATATGAGGATAAAGGTATGTTCTACCGGGTGAATTTTCTTCTTTAAACACCGCCGGGATATCTTTGAAATGATAAGTATAAACGGTAGTTTTATTTTTAGTGTCTTTTGTTTGAGTTTTTTCGATTTTATGACCATTAAAATTCATTTCTTTTAACTCAATTTCTAACCAATCCGGTACATTTATCTCAATTTTTTTATCTAAAACCGGAAATTCGTCATTAAAATGAAGCGTAGTAAAATATTTAACGTCTTCAAATTTTTTGTTCATGGTATAGTTATAAGTATATCCCTGAACCGGAAAGTCTATTTGAACATGTTTTACCCTAGCATCGTTATAGAATAAATCTTTGTCTTTATAAAATTCATCTTGAACAGTGAAAAGAGCTGTTTTATCATTTCGATATTTCAATAAAAAAGTTTCAATTTTTGATGAACTATCATAAAATTCATATTTATAAATATCTGCTCGATGATTAATATTCATCAATACTTCCTTAACGGCTAAATCTACAGTAACATTTGAACTGGATTTATTAAAACCAAAATGGATAGTTTCAGTGCTTTCTAGAATGGCTACATCTTGTTTGCTGTATTTACTGCGAATAGATTTTGCAAGTTCAATGTCTTTAGGAGTAGGATCAATGTTTTTTTGGCCCCATGAAACAGATAAATTCCCCAAGAAAAGGAGAATAAATAAAATTTTAAAATGCATAAAAATTGTTTTTGCTAAGAAAGTAAAAATATTAGAAATTTACTAACTATTAAACAAAAACAATTTTGTGAGTTTAAATTTGAAAATGGAGTTACTTTTTGAAGTATTTCCATGGAACAACTAACATTCCAAAGCATTCTCCATCTTCTTTACCAGTGTGTTTATGATGCATTTTGTGAGCTCTTCTAACAGCTTTTGCATACATATTATTTGCATTTCTAAAAAGTTTGAAACGCTGATGAATGAAAATATCATGTACTAAAAAATAGGTCAAACCGTAAGCAAAAATACCTAATCCAATCGCTAAACCTAAAGCAAAAATTTCATATCTCCAAAGTAGAAAAAAGCTAATACTGACAACTGCATAAAATATAAAAAAAGTATCATTTCGTTCAAACCAAGAATCGTGATCTTTTTTATGATGATCAGCATGTAAATGCCACAAAAAGCCATGCATTACATACTTGTGTGTAAACCAAGCCATGAATTCCATCATGAAAAAGGTTAGAAAAAAAACGAGAAAATGAATCCAAATACTCATATTTAAATGGTTTTTAAACGGTAATTAAAATAACATTTTGCCAACAATCCTACCTTTTCATAGTCTGGTACTCTAATTCGAGTATTTTTTATGGCAACAGAAGGGGTGTTTTTAAGTTTTGACAATAATTTTTTGTAATATACATAAGCGGTATAAACACCAAATTTTGCTTCAATAGGAAGTTTACGAATTCCTTCAAAACCGGCTTCAAAATCGGCTTCAATTTCTTTAATTATAGCAAGTTTAGAAGCTTCATCCAATTGATTCAAATCGGTATTTGGAAAATAGGTTCTGTTTAATTCTTCAAAATCAGCTTTTAAATCCCTCAAAAAATTAACTTTTTGAAAGGCAGAACCCAAACGCATGGCACTGTTTCTTAAATCATTATATTTTTGATCATCGCCATTCACAAAAACTTTTAAACACATTAAGCCCACAACATCAGCCGATCCATAAATGTATTCATTATATTCATCAGTTGTTTTATATTCTTTTTTGGATAAGTCTAATTTCATACTTTTCATAAAAGCATCAATTAACTCTTTTGGAATATCGTAACGGTTCACCGTATGTTGAAAAGAATTTAAAATCGGGTTCAAACTGATTTTATGCTTAAATGCATTTTCCATTTCATTTTCAAATAAAGCAAATAATTCACTTTTGTCATATTCATGAAAGGAATCTACAATTTCATCTGCAAATCGAACAAAACCATAAATGTTGTAAATATCTTGACGGATTGAAGGAGCCAACATTTTTACAGCTGAGGAAAATGAGGTGCTGTATGTTTTAGTAACATTTTGGCTACACTCAAAAGAAACTTTGTCAAAAATAGATTTCATAAACAGTAGCTTTAGTTTGTGTTTTTTGTGATTAATTCAGATACCAACTTTCCGGAAATTAACGAGGGTGGGACACCTGGTCCCGGTACGGTTAATTGACCGGTAAAAAATAGATTCTTTACTTTTTTACTCTTTAATTTTGGTCTTAGGAAAGCAGTTTGCAATAATGTATTCGCCATTCCATAAGCATTACCTTTATATGAGTTATAATCTTTTATAAAATCATTGACACAGAAAGATTCTTTAAAGATAATATTGTTTTTGACATTTTGCTCTGTTAATTTTTCAAAACGTTCAATGATGATGTTAAAGTATTTTTCTCTAATTTCTAAAGTATCTTCAATACCTGGAGCTAAAGGAATCAAAAATATACCCGCTTCTTTATTTTTTGGAGCGGCTGAATCATCTGTTTTTGATGGAAAACTAGCATAAAAAAGAGGTTCTTTTGGCCATTCCGGTTGGTCATAAATTGATTTGGCGTGCTCATCAAACGGAACATCGAAAAACAACGTGTGATGTTCAACATTTTCTATTTTTTTATCGAAACCTACATAAAATAGGAGTGATGAAGGTGCAAAAGTTTTCTTTTCCCAGTAAGTCTCCGAATAGGCACGGTGTTCAATATCTAATAAGGTTTCAGAATGATGATAATCTGCTCCACTTAAAACTATATCGCAATTTTTTTCTTCACCATTTACCTTTACTCCAACTGCTTTTTTATCTTTAACTATAATTTTATCAACGTTAGCGTTCGTTTGAATCGTTACACCTAATTCTTTAGCCAAAGATTCCATTGCAAGTATCACACTATACATTCCATTTTTTGGATGCCAAGTACCCATTCCAAAATCAGCAAAGTTCATAAAACTATAAAAAGCCGGTGTGTCTTGAGGTTTTGCACCTAGAAATAAAACCGGAAATTCAAGCACTTGAACTAATTTCTGATTGTTGAATCTTTTTCGAACTTCTTTGCTGATGTTGGAAAAAAACTGACCAACTTTCATTGCGGTTTGTGTTGTGATAAGTTCTAAAGGAGAAACACCCGGTCTGTACACTAAATCCTTTATAGCAATGTCATAATTGCTTTGTGCTTCTGCCATGAATTTTCGCAACACTTCTCCACTTCCTTTTTCAATTTCTTCAAAAGTGTTGATGATTTCAGGTAAATTATCTGCTATAGTAATAAAGTCACGAATTCCAAAATATACTTGATATGCCGGTGATAACTTTATTAATTCATAATAGTCTGATGGTTTTTTGTCAAAATCTGCAAAAAAACGCTCAAATACATCTGGCATCCAATACCAAGTTGGACCAATGTCAAACGTAAAACCTTCTTTTTTTAATTGTCTTGCTCTGCCGCCAATTGTACTGTTTTTTTCATAAACAGTTACTAAGTTACCTTCTTTTGCAAGGTAACACGATGCAGCAAGGGCAGAAAATCCGGATCCGATAATTATAATTTCTTTTTTCATATTGTTTAACAAATATAGTAAAAAAGTTAAACAAAAAAAGGAATTAGGAAAAATTTAAAGATTATTTGATAAATCAAGTATCGAGTTAAATATTTTCACATTCGGATGCTGATCTTTTTTAATGAATTCTGTTAATCGACCAACCGTCCACAATTCTGCATTAGTATCTTTTAGAATTTCTTCATGCATAGTTTTCAGATAATCATTTATATCATCTTTTGTTGGTTCAACAGTCATGTATGAAATATAAGTTACATTGTCAAAATATTTAGGAATATCTTTTAAACTGCTAATCGGAACACTTTCACCTAAATATATTGTTTTGAATCCATTTAAAGTAATCTCGTAATTCAAATACATCAAACCTAGTTCATGAATTTCGTTTTCAGGTAAATAAAGTACAAAAACTTTATCTTCTCTCGTAGGTTCATAAAGCTGAACTTTTTCGGTATTTACCAAAACCTTTTGTTTGATCATAAAACTAATAAAATGCTCATGAGCCGGACTGATAGTTTCAGATTGCCATAATAGACCAATTTCATTCATTAATGGAACAAAAATTTCGAAAAATACATCACGAAACGATTTTTCAGATAAAAGATTATTATAAGTACTGATGAAAAGTTTTTGATCAAAATTCATCATAGCCATTTTGAAGGCGTTGATAGCATGATGTTTTACACTTTTTTCATTTACGATTTCTCGTACTAATAAATTTAATTTATCCGGTGATAATTTGGCTATTTTAGAAATTTTATAACCATGATTGTGTAACAAAGTGACATTTAAAATTTTTTGGAGAGCTGCCAAATCATAAAAACGAATGTTGGTATCTGTTCTCATGGGTTCGAGAACATTATAACGTTTCTCCCATATTCTAATGGTATGAGCTTTAATCCCTGTAAGGTTTTCAAAGTCTTTTATGCTGAAAACATTTTTAACGTTGTTCATTCTTTTTTTTATTTCGTTAAACAAAATTAAGTAAAAAAAAGAAGCACCACACAAAAACAGTCGATTTTTTTGTGATTTGGAATAAAAAAAGTTTTTAAAAAGGGAAAATATAAGAATTTTGTGACCACGATGGGATTCGAACCCATACGCCTTGCAGCACCACCCCCTCAAGATGGCGAGTCTACCAATTTCTCCACGTGGCCTAAAAAAGTAAAGACGTTGCATGCAACGTCTCTTTTGTGACCCGACTGGGGCTCGAACCCAGGACCCCAACATTAAAAGTGTTGTGCTCTACCAACTGAGCTATCGAGTCTTTTAAAACACTTTTGACGATGTTTTAAAGCTATATTTTGTTGTTTAAAGTGACCCGACTGGGGCTCGAACCCAGGACCCCAACATTAAAAGTGTTGTGCTCTACCAACTGAGCTATCGAGTCAAATGCATTTCTTGAATGCGGGTGCAAATATACGGTCTTATTATTTATTTTT
>JAFLBT010000145.1 GCA_017302935.1 Flavobacteriales bacterium
GCAATCATTATCGACGGCAAAAGCCAAAAAAATAAATTAATACGCCGCATAATAATGATAGTCTAATTTTTTGAAAAAATGAAAAATATGTTTCATTGTATATCCCATAAAAAATAGAGAACCCAAGAACATACCTACCACACTAAATTCGAAACTTACAAATCTACTTAATACAAAACCAACCATAAAATTGATTACAATAGCATAAATAATTCCTTTAACCGATTGTAAAGTTTGACCAAGCGTAAATAAATATAGGGTGTTAAGCATGCCCCAAGCCAGAAAGAAATAGCCAGTACCACCAATGTAACAAACCATTACACTTAAATTATCAAGTTCTTCATTAAACTGTCCTTTATAACCCCAAGAGGCAAACATTACCTGATAAATAAGCAAATAAATAGCTAAAGTGGACCCCAACAAAATAACTATATTTTGCCAATATAATTTGAATAACTCTTTATTAAATTGTTTTGGTTTTTGAAAATTGATTACTTTCTGAGTAATATCAAGAAAGCGTGTAAATGAAGCGATACTATATTCTAAAACCCCTGCCAACAAAAGGAATACTAATATAGCCATATCCATTCCAAGCTCATAGTTTTTTTCAAAATATACAATAAATGGTAATTGTCCGTCTTTAGAGGTGGACCAAGCTAAAATTCTATCAATAAATATGAATAAATATACACAAAATCCATACAAGAAATAACGATGATTTTGATAAATTAAAACCGTTTCTTTAATTGTTAAATCAGCTTTTGGAGGGTACTTTTTTAGATATTTTCTAAAGAATAAAGATAGATAAATTTTAGTAATTAAAATTGCAACAGCAATACCAATCCAATGGGTATAATATATAAGTAAAGTTGAAAATTGGTTTAAAACAATTGTAATCACTGTTCCGGTTACAATTGAAATGGTAATCATCCATCGTTGTCTTATGGTATGTAAAGGTGCTAAGACTAATAATAAAGTTCCAATTAAAAAAGCATAAGCAAAAATGACTAATAAAACTTTAAATGGAAAAATATGAAAAAAAACATTGATAAAATAAATGGAAGCAAAAACGACTAATAATGTCTTTACGCCCAATTTCAATAAAGAATCTACCGTTTTCTTTGTCATGGAATAATCGTGATAATTCCAATAAAAAGTTGCTTGTCTACCTATAACCTGAACAAATCCTCCAGTTGAAATGATTCCAATAATAACCCCTAAAACAACAGCTGTAGATTGTAAATGATTAAAATGAACGTGTGTCCATAACGAATAACCAAAAGCTACAATAGCAGCAATTTGAAGAAATACCGGTAAAAGATGAAAAATTCCTAATGGGTAGTATTGGGCAAAAAGCTTAGCTTTAACCCTCATATAATCAGAAAGTTGTATGGTTTCAGGATTAGTAGCAATAAACTCTTTCTCTTTTGCATTCAAACTTTCTTTGTGCTCAATCGAAGTAGTTAATTGTCTGTAAATATATACAGCCAAATCTTGAATATTAGATACGCCATAATCAGCTTCCGTATCAATATCCCGAATACCAAAAGACTCAATAGTTGCGGCAACAACTCTGCTGCTGACCGGTTTTCCTATTTTATCTTTTACATTTTCTATTAATATCTTTATATTTTCACTATGCTTTTCCATGATGCATTAGTAGAACTCATATTCTATTGTTGTTAGGTTAAATAAATTGGGGCGGTAGATTTTTTAGGAGGCTTTAATTGTTTGTTCTTCTTCTATTGTTATAATTGGTAATTGAACTTCTTTAACTTCTTTGTTGGCAACTTGTTCGTAAACATTTTCATAAGCATTAATAAATTTATCAATGGTAAAGTTACGAATTACTTTTTCTCTGGCATACTCACCCATTCTATCTCTTAACGCTTTATCTTTTAATAAAGTCACTACACTGTTTCCGATTTCTTCATAATCTTTTGGCTTACAAATAAATCCACAGTTTTCATCTAATGCTTCGGTAACTCCACCAACATCAGTAGCAACAACCGGAATTCCACAACTCATTGATTCTAAAACGGTGTAAGGAAAACCTTCTGAAATGGAAGTCAAGATAGAAATATCCCCTTCGCAAAACAATTCGTGAGGTTTACTGTGGTATCCGGCTAATTTAAAATTAGCTCTAATACCTAACTCATCAATCAAACGCTCGCATTCAGCAGTATATTCAGGTACGGCATTATTATCACCATAAACCAAATATTGAATGTTTGGAATTTGTTTTTGAGCAACAGCACAAGATCTAATCATCGTAATGATATCTTTCAAATCAAATATACGAGCAGCAGCAACAACAGTTGGTATATCTTTTAAATGACTTGGTTTTGGAAGTGGTTTGAATAATTGATGATCAATACCATTATAAATCACTTCAATTTTTTCAGGGTCAGCTCCATATAATTTCTCCCATTTCATGTTGAATTTGTTTACTGAGAGAATTTTATCTGCTTTGTAATACACCAATTCTGTAACACATTCTGAGAATTTAATCAACATCTTTTTCAAGAAAAATGAATATTCTGAAGAATTGATGGCTAATAATCGCTCACGAATAAATACGCCGTGCTCAGTTACAACCATTGGTGTTCCATATTTATATTTCAAAACCAATGCAGGAATGACAGGAAACCCGGACAAGGTTAAATGAGAAACATCAACTCTAGGTACATTTATGGAAAGTGGAATCAAAAAACGATAAATCCAACGCATTCCCGAAGTTAAATCAAATAAAGTTACTTTTTCATTCTCATCATCACCATTTAACTCACTTACCATGTAACAAAAAGTTCTCCAAACCGATTCACTCTTCATGGTTTTTTTATAATCATGCTTTTGAAAATAACGCCACATTTTTTTCATCGTTTCATCAAAAGCTCTTACATCTCTAGTGTTAGAAAAAATATGACGTAATAAATCTTGAAAAATTGGAATGAAAATTTCATTGATTTTTTTCAAATCATTTTTTTCTTTTATAGAAATGATTTTAAAATATTTTTTTCCATAGTCAATCATTTCTTGTGGTTCAAGCGGTGACCACATTGGAACTTGTATAACGTTAGTTACGTTATCACTTAGTGTATATTTTGATTTAGATTCGAAATCTGCATTGATAGAGTAAAGAGTGAAATTAGAATTTTTCACATCATTACAGAGCATGTGAGCCCAAGTAGAAACTCCACCACCATTAAAAGGATACGTTCCTTCTAAAATTAACATTACATCGTGCTTTCTTTTCATAACGCTTACTTAATAAAATTCCATACGCCATAGGTTCTTTCAATAAGAACATAGCAAATTGATGCACTTAAACAATCTTAGGGTGGTTTGTGGTATTTTTGATACGCCGGTTTTTGGGGACGACTTAATCTAAATTTAATTCATCAATCATTAACATTTTTTTTGTAATTGATTCATGCATTAAATCTTTGACAAATGTAATTTGAATATAAAAGAGCACAAAATAAATCCTCTGAAATCTGTTGAAAACACTCATTTTATCGACGAAATGCACTATGCTTTAGACCAGTTGCATATATTACCGATTAAGTGTAGTAAGCTATTGATTTTAACAAGCTTAATTGAGTATTTTAAGCTAGAAATGTCTATTCGGAAGCAAATATTTTTTCACGGTGTAATTTACCTATTTCAACTAGTAATCGGACTTTATAATCCTCAATTAACCAATCGCGATAATTTTTGGTAGAATTGGCTAAACAAGTCGTAAAATGACGAACTCTACTTTCAATATCATCATTTAACTCTTTGGCTAGATGTTTGGCTTCATTTAGGTTTTCAGAATTATCAACGCACATTTGTGCATGATGGCGAATCGATTTATCAATCACAACTTTAGGTCGTTCTTGATTTCTAATAGCCAATCTGTAAGCTTCCTCAATATCAAAAGTTATTTCTTCTGTCTTAGAAAATTTTTGCCTTAATTCATCCGGCATTTTATAGGTAAAATTTAATTCAATTTCTGCATCTCCTTTCAAATTATGAATATATTGTTCCGGAAATTTAAATATATGTTGCCAATCAATTCGATCGGTCCACAAGCCAAATCGGGCAGCATTGTTACCTAAATCAATAATCGTAAATTTATCTTTATTGGGTAGTTTTCTTGACCCTCTTCCAATCATTTGAAAATATAAAGTCAATGATTTGGTTGCTCGATTCAAAATAATGGTTTCAACAGTTGGTTCATCAAATCCGGTGGTCAAAATACCTACTGAAGTTAAAATTGCATCCGGTGTATCTTTAAACCACTTCAATATTTCTTTACGTTCTTCATTATTATTAGTATTGTCTAAATGCCTGATATTCTTATAACCAGCTTCTTTAAAACTATCCAAAACATGAAGAGAGGTTATAATTCCGTTGTTGAAAATCAATGTCTTTTTTCCTTGCGAATGGTACTGATAAGCATGAATCAATTTTTCTTGCATCATCATGTTGGTATATAATTCATCAGATGATTTAACTGTGTAATCGCCATTGATTCCCACTTTTAAAGAAGTTAAACCTACATCATAGGAATACGTTGTTGCTTTGGCTAAATATCCATTATCTATCAAAGAATCAATACTGTGTCCCACCAAAAGTTCGTGATAATTTTCCTTCATCGGAAGTTTAATATTTGAACTCAATGGTGTTGCTGTAACTCCAAGAAAAAAAGAGTTTTTAAAAGCATGAAATAATTTTCTGAAGGAATTAAAATGTGCCTCATCAATAATTAATAATCCTACATCATGAATCAATAATTTTTCGTCATTTAAGCGGTTTTTCAAGGTTTCCACCATGGCAACAAAACAGCTGTAATCATCTTGATCAGGCAAGTCTTTAACTAAACTATTGATGATTTTATTTTTTACATCAAATGCTTTTAACATTTTAGAAGTTTGTTTGCACAACTCTATTCGATGAGTGAGCACCACTACCTTTTTATCATACTTTTCAAGATATCGACGAACGATTTCTGAAAATATTACCGTTTTTCCTCCTCCGGTTGGTAATTGATAAAGTAAATGATGATTGACTGAAGAATTTTCTATTTTGTCAAAAATAAGATCAATATCACTTAATTGATAGCCATAGAGTTTTTTCTTCTCCTCTATTTCCAATAAAATATCTTTTTTTGACATTGATTTGAAAAATAAAATTTTGCAAAAATAATCAGTTAAAACCCTAAATAATAATTTTATAGCATTAAATGTTGAAAATTTACATTTTGTTCATAAAAAGGTTAAATTATACTTAAATATTATTTATTCATTTCAAAATTTACAAATAATACTACTGATTTTATTATTTTTACGCCCCTTTAAAAGCCTTTTCAGTCGTTTTATGAAGTATAAATTAAAAATAACACCTGTTGACAAATGGATTATAGATCCTGTTAACCGATTTATCGGTAAATCAACAACCGGTGGAATAGTTTTGTTTTTATCGGCTGTTATTGCTTTAATTTTGGCTAATTCACCGTTGCAACATGCATATCATCATTTTTGGGAACATAAAATAAGTTTCGGAATTGGTGAAAATATACTTCTCGATAAAACGTTGCATCATTGGATCAATGATGGATTAATGGGCGTTTTCTTTTTTGTGGTTGGTCTCGAATTAAAAAGAGAAATAATAGGTGGTGAATTATCCAATCCTCGAAAAGCCATTTTACCAATTGTTGCCGGTTTAGGCGGAATGATTTTTCCTGCCATGATTTATTTGCTTTTTAACCAAACCGGTGAAGCTCACAGTGGTTGGGGAATTCCAATGGCTACAGATATTGCCTTTGCTCTTGGAGTACTTTTTCTGTTAGGTAAAAGAGTTCCAACATCTTTGAAAGTTTTTTTGACTGTTTTGGCCATTGCCGATGATTTAGGTGCCGTTTTGGTGATTGCCTTTTTTTATACTTCTGATATTTCTTTTACGAGTCTAATTATTGGTTCAATATTTTTATTATTACTCATTTTTTCAAATAAAATTGGCGTTAGAAATACCTTTTATTACGGGTTATTAGGTGTAGGTGGTTTATGGATTGCTTTCTTGGTTTCCGGTGTTCATGCAACCATTGCCGGCGTTTTAGCTGCATTTACTATTCCGGCTAACGTAAAAATTGATGAAATCGGTTTCATTGAAAAAATGAAAAATTATTTGCAAAAATTTAAAGAAGCTGATCCTAATGGAGTTCCAACAGTAACCCCTGAACAACTTCACATTCTGGAAGATATGCGAACGTTATCCAAACAAGCCATGACACCACTTCAACGTTTAGAACACGGAATGCACCCCTTTGTTACTTTTGTAGTTATGCCAATTTTTGCACTTGCCAATGCTGGAGTTACCTTATCAGCTGTAACAGCAGAAACCGGAACAAGTTATGTAGCTATTGGTGTTGCTCTTGGTTTATTATTGGGTAAATTCATCGGAATTGTAGGCACATCTTCCCTATTTGTTAAGTTAAAGCTAGCTCCACTTCCTGATGGAATGAACTACAAACATTTAATTGGAGTAGGTTTTTTAGCATCCATCGGATTTACAATGTCGTTATTCATAGCTAATTTGGCTTTTACAAATCCAATTTATATTCATCAAGCAAAAATCGGAATACTAATTGCCTCTTTAATAGGCGGAATTATAGGATTTACATTTTTATATTTTAGTCATCCCAAATCTAAACTTAAACCTTCTGAAATTAATTAATATGCAAAGAGATAGAGTTAAAAAAAATAAATGGAAACAATTACATTTATATTATACTTATACAGGATTTTATAAGTTTATATTAGAGGGTTTGAAAAGTGCTTTCTTACCAACCGTTATTATTGTAGGAGCTCTTCTTTATGTTCATTATAATGTAATCAATATCAATGTTGCTCTAGTAAATTTTACTCAAAATTATAGTGATTTTGCCATATTTTCAGTATTTTTCACATCAGAATCAATTTTAGGTTTAATTCCTCCGGATATATTTATTGCTTGGACCAAAAACACAGATCACCCAATACTATATTTATCAATCTTAGCAATTTTATCATATTTGGGAGGAGTGGTTTCCTACCTTTTGGGTAAGGCAATGCTGTTTATTCCTTCTGTTAACAAATTCATGTTTACAAAAATGAGTAAACACATAATCAACATGCGAAAATGGGGTGGTTTTTTAATTGCAGTTGGTGCCCTATTACCTTTACCTTTTGCAATGGCATCTATGGCTGCTGGAATGATTAAATTTAATTTTAAAAATTTCCTTTTGTTTGCTTTGTTGCGATTACTTCGCTTTATCATTTATGGATTTGCCATTTATCAAATGTTATAATAATATGTTATCATTTTTCAAAAGAATTGCTTTATTAGAGGGGCTTTCACTGCTGTTACTAATCTTTTTTGCCATGCCAATGAAGTATATAATGGATCAAAAAGAATATGTTCAAGTAATTGGAATGGCTCACGGAATCTTATTTATAGCCTACATATTCTTAGCCATAATTTTAAAATACACCGAAAAGTGGAACACTAAATTATTTTTGATTGTTTGCGTAGCTTCACTTATACCATTTGGAACATTTTATTTAGAAAGAAAATACCTTTAATCCTTTTTTAAGCGGTCTTGGATAAATTCAATTTGGGTTTTGCCATGAGGTTTTGGTTTTCCATTTTCATCTAAATTAACCATGGTAATTGATTCAACAGTAATGATGGTTTCTCTTGTCATGATATTTCTCACTTCACAGGTCAAGACAATTGATGTTGTGCCAAATTTAACTACATCAATTCCAATTTCAACAATATCGCCTGGTTTTGCAGAACTCTTAAAATTAATTTCAGACATGTGTTTGGTTACTACTTTCGGATTTTCCAGTTGAATAATAGAATATAAAGCAACTTCTTCGTCTATC
>JAFLBT010000146.1 GCA_017302935.1 Flavobacteriales bacterium
ACTTCTAAATCAGGATGTACGCCATTGGCAGTAACACAAAAGTCTAACGTAGTACTTGAATTATCAATTTGATTGATAATCGCAGTACCCGGCTCTGGCGAAACAGAAAAATAAGCAGGATTTTCTAAAACCGGTGTCAATGTATAAACGCCTTCTGTTGCCGTGTAAAGATTATACACCCCATTGTTGTTCGAAAAAACGGATGAATTGGTGGTCATAGCATTTAAATCAACAGCCAGTTTGAAAAAAGGAATGGAAAAGTCGGTTTCATTACAACCATTGTTGTTACTATCCAAACGTACATTACCAGTAATGGTGTTGTAGTCTCCACCGGGAGTGAAACTACAAAAGGAATTTACATTAACATTGGTTAATTGAATAGAATTTAAATAGGTAACAATATTGTTAACTAGAAATTCATCCACACAAACATATTGCAAATTAAAATTTTCTGCCCAGTTCAACGATTGAAACGATTGCACTCCGTTCTTCATAAAAATGGACTGCAATGAAGAATTGTTAATACATTGAAAAAAAGTCAACGATGGGGCCATATTTACATTTACAGTCATTAAGCTAGTCATTTCCGAACATAAAAAAGTGGTAAGATTTGGTAAAGAAGGTAAAACTATTTCGGTAAAATTATTTTGACTTAAAACAAGTGTACTTAAATTTACATTGGATGAAATATCTAAATCACTTAAACTCATTCCCTGACAATTCAAACTTTCTAAATTAACTAAATTATTTAAAACAGGTAGAAAATTATTACCTGCTAACTGTAAAGATATCAATGTTTCTGATTGACTTAAATCCAAAGAAGTTAATTGATTATAACGTACACTCAAATTATTTAAATTTGACAACATTGAAATATCTAAACTGCTCAAAGAATTATAATCACAACCAAGTGAAACTAAATTTTCACATACTGAAACATCTAAATTTGAAATACTATTTTGATTTAAATCAAGTTCAATTAATTGAGGAGTTCCCGTTAAATCAATAGTTGTTAAATTATTAGCCGTAAAATAAAGTTTTTCTAAAAATGGTAAATTATAATTAAATGTAGAGATATTATTTAAACTGGCATTTAACTCTTTTAAATTCACGAAACTTTCTATACCAATTAATGATAAAATTGTACTTGGATTAGGCAAAAAGGAATTATTAATTTTTAAAAAAAACACTTCACTAGCCTCACTAAACTGAATTTCTCCATCATTATTAGCATCAATTTTAAAATATTGGAATTGCGAATTCATGGCAATTTGATTTGTAGTATTAGCAGAAAGCAACTTTGCTTTAAAATTTGCATCAGGTATGAAAACAATATTATCCTCCAATACAATTAAATCGAAATTTGTAACCGAATAACAACCGGTCTCTATATCTTCCACTCTGCAATAAATTGTTTGAGGATTTGTAGAATTTTCAAATGCAGTTGTATTAACAATCATTCCTATATTAGAAAATGCATCAGCTTCTGTAGTATAATATGAAACAAATGCTGTAGAAAGACCATTTGTTAAAAAAGCTGTTTGTGTTGATAAATCAAAAACAGCCAATTCATCAAATGGAGATTCATATAAAATTAAATCGGAAGGTTCTAAAATACTAGGTTGAGAATTGATAATCAAATCAAAGTTCGTAATTTCAAAATTTGACGGATTGCCATTTTCAAAAACTCGCACATAAATAGTTTGAGGGTTAGTTGAATTAATAAAAGATGTCGGATTTGGTATTGGACTGGATCCAGTCTGAGCATCGCTTTCTGATGTAAAGAAAACAACTGTGTAGGCTGACGCATCTAAACCATTGAGAATTTCTTCAATTGTTAAGGTTAAATCAAATGATTCAAATCCATCATTATTTTGATCACATACTTCCAAATCATTTGGCTGAGCAATTGGAGGTTGAGCATATAAACTTCCTGAAAAGAAAATTAATAAAAGTAAAATCTTTTTCATATTAATTATTTTTTATAAAGGTAATGACACTGTTTTTTGTTTTTTTAGTAAATGAGTAAAGTCAGATTCTGAATTAGAATTTAAATTGACTTTAACAACTCCTGCAATCGTTCTTTCTTTCGTTGTGAAATAGGCAAATTGCTGTTATCCGCCATTACCACATATCCACCATCTTTTTTAATATACGATTTCAAATAAGCCAAATTGATTAAATGCGATTGATGAATGCGTTCAAAACCGTGTTCTGTTAACAACTCTTCATATTCTTTTAAGGTTTTAGAAATCAAAATCGGCTTGTTGTTTTTGATGTAAAACTTGGTATAATTGTCCTCGCTTTCACATCGAATAATATCACTGATTTCAAACAAATGAATGCCTTCTGAAGTTGATAGGGCAATTCGTTTGAAGTGATCTACTTTTTTACGAATGTTCTCCAATAATAAATCAATGTGAGCATAATTATCACTTTTAGACAAAACATTTTTAATTTTTAGAATCACTTTTTGCAATTCATCGGGGTCAACCGGTTTCAACAAAAAATCCAATGCACTAAAGCGAAAGGCTTTGATGGCATACTGTTCATGAGCGGTGATAAAAACCACTTGTGAAGTTATTTTCCCGTTTATTTCTGCCAATTTTTCTAACACATCAAAACCGGTTCCGTCTGTTAATTGAATGTCTAAAAACAAAACTTGTGGTTGTAAACGATGAACCGCTTCTACACCGGATTGAACACTATCAGCTTCACCCATGATAAATATATCGGGTGCATATCGCGAAAGCATTTGTCGCATTCCGGCTCTTAAGTTGGCATCGTCATCGATTAATATGGCTGTTGTCATGTTTTTTGTTTCAGGTTTCAAGTTTCAAGTTGAATCACAAAATAGTTAGTTATTATTTTATGTATTGTATAGGTAAATTCAAAACAACCTTCGTTCCTTGAATTTCACCTAACTCATTTTTAATTTCTTTTATTTCCACATTTGCTTTTTGAGCGGTGGAAGCTTCCATCATTTCCAATCGTTTTTTGGTAATATCCAACGCCATTGATTTGTGAATGGAGACCAAATGCTCTTTTAACTCTTTCGATTTTTCAATACCAATTCCGTTATCTTGAATGGTACAAATTAAATTTTCATTGTGAATCGAAAATGAAATGTGTATTTGACCGTTTTCTTTTTTGGGAATCAACCCGTGAATGATGGCGTTTTCTACAAAAGGTTGCAAAAGCAGCGGTGGAATAGCCATATCATCTTCAATATCTTTGCTTTTAGAAATGTCAAACGAAAATACATTGTTGAACCGCAATTGTTCTAGTTCCAAATAATTTTGCAGACTTTCTATTTCCTTGTCAATTGGAATGAGTGATTCTTTCGAATATTCTAATGTTAAACGCATTAGTTTGGAAAATTTGGAAAGATATTTTATGGCTGAATCTGTTCCGTTTTGCACAATAAAACTGGAAATAGAACCCAAGCAATTAAATACAAAATGCGGATTCATTTGCAAATGCAATGCTTTTTGTTCATATTCTGCTAACTCTTTTTGTAAAGTTAACGTCTTTTTTAATTGAATTCGATTGTAAATTAAAAACGCTATTCCGGATAGTAATAAAACAAATAAGCCAACAAAAAAGAGTTGTAGCGTTTGTCGTTTGGCTTTTTCGGCAATTAAAACTTCTTTTTTCTCTAATTCTTTTTTATGAAGTGCTTCTTTCTTTTCAAAAGCAAAATTCATTTCGGCTTGCACACTTTTTCTGATATTTTGATGGTTTATCAAACTATCTTGAGCTGCTTTGTATAATTTAAAATGTTGTAAAGATTCCAGTGGTTGATTACTTTTTTCATAAATCGAGCTCATCAATTTTTCTGCCAAGGCAATTCCTTCCAAAACATTCAATTCTTTTGATAATGTTAAAGCTTTTTGGGCATTTGGCAAAGCTTCTTGAAATCTATTTTGTTCAAATAAAAATTCTCCGATATGCAAATAGGTATCTGATTTTCCAAACTTATCTCCAATTGAATCAAAGGAAGCGATGGCCAAATTCCAGGATTCCATTGCCTTATTTGGGTCATTAATTGCTTTATAATATAACCCTAAATTATTATACAATTCTCCCAATCCTCTTGCATCCGGATATTTTTCAAACAATCGCAGAGCTTTCGTATAAAACTGTAGAGCTTGATTGTAATTTTTTTGTTTTACATGTAGATTCCCAATATTTGTTGTGGTAATACCAACCGTTTTGTCACCATTTTTTTCCTGAATTTTTTGAGCTTTTGTAAAATAATCTAACGCTTTAAAATCTTCTGATTGAGCTCTATATACCACGCCAATATTATTATACACTCTGGCTAATTTTTCTTCATCCTTGATTTCTTCATAAATGGCTACAGCTTTAAGATAAAATTGCAACGCTTTTGCATAATTACTTTGTTCGGAAAAAACAATTCCCATGCTTCCGTAGGTTCTGGCTAAACCGTTTTTATTTTTGACTTTTTCATCGGTATTTGAAGCTATTTCATTTTCAAATAAACTTTGGGCTACATAAAATTGATCGAGAGCTTTTATGTATTCACCTTTGATGATGTGAGCAATTCCAATGTTTAAAAGTGCAAATCCTTCTTCTGATTTATACTTTATTTTTTGAGAAAGTTTCAAGGCTTGTTGACCGTAATTTTCCATCTTTACAGGATCTGAACCTTTATAACTATCAGAAATTTGATTGAGCAGCTGCACTTTTTCTATATCGGTCTTCGTTTTTTTAAGAAGTAAAATTAAACTGTCCCCTTTCTTTTCTTGTCCAAAAAGAAAAAGATGGCTAACCAAACATATTAAAAGAATATAAAAATGATATTTCATATCTAAATTATTGATAGACAAATATAGACTAACCTTTTTTGAAACAAATATCTAAATGAGTAAATGAAGGTTTTAAATGAGGATATGCAAAAAAACCCTTTCCGTTTGCACAGAAAGGGTTACTAGTTGAAATGAAATTTCTATTATTTTTGCTTAAACGCTTTTTCGCCAGGAAAGTAAGCCACATTTCCTAATTCTTCTTCGATACGCAATAATTGATTGTATTTTGCCATACGGTCAGAACGCGAAGCAGAACCGGTTTTAATTTGACCACAGTTTAAAGCTACCGCTAAATCGGCAATTGTATTGTCTTCTGTTTCGCCTGAACGATGCGACATTACTGAGGTATAACCAGCATTGTGAGCCATGTTTACAGCAGCAATTGTTTCTGTTAACGTACCAATTTGGTTTACTTTTACCAAAATTGAATTGGCTATACCTTTTTCAATTCCGGTTTTTAGACGTTGCACATTGGTTACAAATAAATCATCTCCAACTAATTGTACTTTATCCCCAATTAAATCGGTTAAATATTTCCAACCCTCCCAATCATTTTCATCCATACCGTCTTCAATAGATACAATTGGATATTTTGCAGCTAATTCAGCTAAATACTCAGCTTGCTCCGCAGATGTTCTAATTTTTCCGGTTTCTCCTTCAAATTTTTTGTAATCGTAGTTTCCGTTTACATAAAACTCAGCTGAAGCACAATCTAACGCGATTTTCACATCATCACCAAAAGTATAACCGGCATTTTCAACGGCTAACTTAATTGAATCTAAAGCATCTTCAGTTCCTCCGGCTAAGTTAGGTGCAAAACCACCTTCATCACCCACCGCCGTTGACAAATGACGATCGTGCAATACTTTTTTCAAGTTATGAAAAATCTCCGTTCCCATTTGCATGGCATGAGTAAAACTGGTCGCTTTTACAGGCATAATCATAAATTCCTGAAACGCAATCGGAGCATCAGAATGCGAACCACCGTTGATGATATTCATCATTGGAACTGGCAACGTATTTGCCGAAACACCACCAACATAACGATATAAAGGCATTCCTAATTCATTGGCCGCAGCTTTTGCTACTGCAAGAGAAACTCCAAGAATAGCATTCGCCCCTAAATTCGATTTATTAGGTGTTCCGTCTAACTCAATCATGGTTTTGTCAATCTGATTTTGTTCAAAAACAGAAGTTCCTACGATTTCGTTTGCAATGATTGTATTTACATTTTCTACTGCTTTTAATACTCCTTTACCCATGTAAGCTTTTCCACCATCGCGAAGTTCAACGGCTTCGTGCTCTCCGGTTGAAGCTCCTGAAGGAACGGCTGCTCTTCCTAAAATTCCGTTTTCAGTAATAACATCTACTTCAATGGTTGGATTTCCTCTTGAATCAAGAATTTGTCTTGCATGTACTTTGATAATAATACTCATGATACTGTTTATTTATTATTTTTTGTTACTTTTTTTGAATGATACACAAATTTAAGGATTCTAAATTTGGATTTTTACATAATTTGAGAAAGTTATAAACGCAAACGTTTTAGTAAAAAAGACCTAATCATTTATAAATAATTAGGTCTATTCCTTTATACTTCTTGCAATTTTGCTTTTTTGATATTTTCTATAAATTCATCAAACAAATAAGAAGAATCATGTGGTCCGGGACTAGCTTCCGGGTGATATTGTACGGAGAAGCAGTTTTTTGATTTCATACGCATACCGGCCACTGTATTATCATTTAAATGTACATGGGTAATTTCCATATCCGGATGTTTTTCCAATTCTTCTCGTACCACTGCAAAACCATGATTTTGTGAAGTAATTTCTCCTTTACCGGAGATTAAGTTCTTTACCGGATGGTTAATTCCTCGATGTCCGTTGAACATTTTGTAGGTTGAAATTCCATTGGCCAAACCAATGACTTGATGACCGAGACAAATGCCAAAAAGAGGTAAATTTTCTGCTATTATTTGTTTAGCCACTTCGATAGCTCCAAAAAGGGGTTCCGGGTCACCGGGTCCGTTTGATAAAAAATATCCATCAGGATTGAAACTTTGTAAATCGGCAAAAGTTGCGTTGTATGGAAATACTTTAATATAGCAATCTCTTTTTGCCAAATTGCGTAGAATATTCGTTTTAATTCCTAAATCTAGTGCAGAAATTTTATAGGTTGCATTCTCATTACCAAAAAAATAAGGTTCTTTTGTAGAGACTTTTGAAGCTAACTCAAGCCCTTTCATATTAGGAACATTTTCCAATTGTTTTTTGAGTTCAGTTACGGCTGTTCCATCAGTACAAATCACGGCGTTTTGAGCACCATTTTCACGAATGTAACTAACTAAAGCTCTTGTATCCACATCAGAAATGGCTATAAGATTTTGTTTTTCAAAATAATTAAACAAACTTCCTGCAGCATCATCTCTAGAATAATTGAAGCTAAAATTTTTACAAACTAAACCGGCAATTTTAATAGAATCAGATTCTACTTCATTTTCATTTACACCATAATTTCCAATATGAGCATTGGTAGCGACCATGATTTGACCGAAATAAGAGGGGTCAGTAAAAATTTCTTGATAGCCGGTCATTCCGGTATTAAAACATACTTCACCAAAAGTAGTTCCATTTATTCCAATCGATTTGCCGTGAAAAATTGTACCATCAGCTAGTAAAAGAATGGCTTGTTTTCTAGTTGTGTAGTTCATTGTTGTGTGTTGTTTTGCAAATTTAGTTTAATTTCTGAATTTGGGAAAGTTTTTTTCTTAGGTTCTTAGGAACTGAGGTACTGAGGCACTAAGGTTTTGATGATGACTTCTTGTGAAATTCAATATTTTTATGGTTTATTTTTTAGCCCCGATTGCAGCGGTATCCTTTTGT
>JAFLBT010000147.1 GCA_017302935.1 Flavobacteriales bacterium
ATTGATTTAGGTGGTGTAGATGGATTAATCCACATTACTGACCTTTCTTGGTCAAGAATCAATCACCCAAGCGAAGTACTTGAATTAGACCAAAAATTAAACGTAGTAATTCTTGATTTTGATGATGAGAAAACAAGAATCCAATTAGGTTTAAAACAATTAAACGCTCACCCATGGGATGCTTTAGATGCTAAAATTCAAGTAGGAGATAAAGTAAAAGGTAAAGTAGTTGTAATCGCTGATTACGGTGCTTTCATTGAAGTAGCTGAAGGTGTTGAAGGTTTAATTCACGTTTCTGAAATGTCTTGGTCAACACATTTACGTTCTGCTCAAGATTTCATGAAAATTGGAGATGAAGTAGAAGCAGTTATCTTAACTTTAGACAGAGACGAAAGAAAAATGTCTTTAGGTATCAAGCAAATGACGCAAGATCCATGGACAGATATTACGGCTAAATACCCAGTTGGTTCAAAACACACAGGTATCGTAAGAAACTTTACAAACTTTGGAATCTTTGTTGAATTAGAAGAAGGAATTGATGGTTTAATTTATATCTCCGATTTATCTTGGACGAAAAAAATCAAACATCCATCTGAATTCATTAACGTAGGAGAAAAATTAGATGTGGTAGTATTAGAGTTAGATGTTGAAGGACGTAAATTATCATTAGGTCACAAACAAACTACTGATAACCCATGGGATAAACATGAAGATGCTTATGCTGTTGGAACTATCCACAACGGAACTATCGCTGAAATTGTTGACAAAGGTGCAACTGTTGATTTTGGTGATGATGTTGTAGCGTTTGTTCCTGCACGTCATTTAGAAAAAGAAGACGGTAAAAAATTGAAAAAAGGTGACGCAGCTGACTTTAAAGTAATTGAGTTCAACAAAGAATTCAAAAGAGTAGTTGCTTCTCATACCGCTATCTTCAGAGAAGAAGAGGAGAAAAATGTGAAAGCTGCTACAGAATCTGTTGCTGCTAACAACAATACTAATGCTCCTGCTCAAACGCTAGGTGAAAACAACCAAATTTTAGCAGACTTAAAAGCTAAAATGGAAAAAGGAGAAAAATAATAACGCTCTTTTTATACATTAAAAATCCCTCTACGAAAGTGGAGGGATTTTTTTTGGTCTATAGTTACTAATCACTAATCACTAGTTATAATACTTGCTCAACCAAATGTCTTCATTAAAACTTTTACCTTGCCATAAGCAATAGTATAGAGCAATTCCCATTACAGATTTTAGCATAAAAAGGAAAGTTACTAAACTCATGACACTCTGATTGGTTTTTCCGAAAATATTTTGGGGCAAAAGGGCGGTTAATAAAAGGCTGACTACAACCAATAGTACAATGAAATTACCCATTGATTTAAATGGTTTCATGGCTATTTTTCGCAACGGATGAATATCATTTCCCCATTTGTGAATTAAGTAATAATAGCCATTACCAATGGGGGCAAATAACAGAGGATCATCATAATTTTCTAACTTGAATAATTTTGATGGAGCCATGATTCTAAATCCTTCTAACTTTGTGGCATGTTCTTTTTCTAATCGATGAATAATTGAAACGGCTTCTTCCGGGATAGTTCCCTTAAATAAATGGCTATCTAAAAAACGCAATCGATAATCAATACAAAGACTTTTGATTTGCGATAAATGAAAAATTTTCTCCGTTTCCAATTTATCAAAGATAAAAGCATTATGATTTGTTGAAGATTTGGCAGAAAGAGAGGATTTTATTTCTTCTCGTTTTGCTTCATTTTCGGCTAATATCTGCTTAACCTCCGCCAGAAGGTTATCATCTGAAACAGATTTTTTGGTTAATTCAGTTAACTCGGTTAGTAGATTCTTTCTATTTAAAAGCATTTTTAAATGGATTAAGTTGTGAACAAGCAATTTTTTCAATTTTATCTAAAGTATTGAAATATATACAATTGTCAAAAAAACTGATCACTTTTTTGATTCTATTCAAATGATAAATAATTGTTAAATTTTTTTCTTCCAAAACTCTTCTGAACTTTTCCTCGTAATTCCATTCATATAACTTAAAAAAAAATAATATGAAAACGAACAGAAATGTAACAAGTGTAGTAATGACTTTTGTCTTACTGTTTAGTGTAGCAACTTTTGCACAAAGCAAAGAAAAAACGGTTCAGGTTGGTGGAGCTCCTATGTATCCCAGTAAAAACATTGTTGAAAATGCCGTCAATTCCAAAGACCATACTACTTTGGTTGCAGCGGTAAAATCCGCCGGTTTAGTAGAAACATTGCAAAGTAAAGGGCCATTTACTGTTTTTGCCCCAACCAATTCAGCATTTGATAAATTACCAAAAGGAACAGTTGAGACCTTACTAAAACCGGAAAACATTAAAACTCTACAAACGATTTTAACCTATCATGTTTTGCCCGGAAAGTTTAGTGCAGCGGATATAGTTGCAGCAATTAAAGCCGGAAATGGTAAAGTGGAATTTAAAACAGTAAGCGGTGGAAAATTAACGGCTATGCTAAAAGGAAAAGATGTAATTCTTTCCGATGAAAACGGTGGAAAATCAAAAGTAACCATTTCAGATGTAAATCAATCAAATGGTGTGATTCACGTTGTTGATGCTGTGGTTACTCCAAAATCATAAATTTTACATTCGAATCTTGACAAAAAAAAGACCACGATTTCAAAATTGTGGTCTTTTTAATTTATCTCAATACAGCTCCAACTTCTTTTTCAAAATGTTGCTGTAGCTTACTCATAATTTTATCAATTTGTTCGTCAGTCAGCGTTTTGGTCGTATCTTGAATAATAAAACTTAATGCATACGATTTTTTACCTTCCGGAAGATTCTTTCCTTCATAAACATCAAACAACTGAATTTCTTTTAATAGATTTTTTTCTGAAGAACGTGCAATGGCATATAATTGATCAAATGAAATATTTTTATCCAATAACAAGGATAAATCTCTTCTAACCTCAGGATATTTTGGAATATCTTGGTATTTGATTCTGATGGAAATCAATTTTAAAATCAAATTCCAATTAAAGTCAGCATAAAAAACCTCCTGTTTGATATCGAAATATTTTAAGATGGATTTTTTAACGGTACCCATTTCAACCAAAACATCATTTCCAATTGCCAACGCAATTCCTTCATTAAATACATCGTTCGTTACCGGAATAGTTTGTGTTTTGGTCAATGAAAGGCGAGTTAGAATCGATTGAACATATCCTTTAAACAAAAAGAAATCACTTGTTTTTTGTGGTGTTGTCCAATTTTCTGCTTGACGATTTCCGGTCAAAAACAAAGATAAATGCTTGTTTTCTTCATAACCGGAAGGCATTTTGTGATAACTTTTTCCAAATTCAAATAATTTTAAATCAGCATTTCTGCGGTTAATATTATAGGAAACGGCTTCTAAACCAGAGAATAATAATGACTGTCTCATAGCTGATAAATCATTACTCAACGGATTTAACATCATTACGTTAAATTCTTCTTTTAACTTTTCCGATAATTTTACATAATCCGGAGTAGTTAAGGAATTCGCCATCATTTCATGGAATCCTAACGAATTCAATTGAGCGGCAATACTATTTTGAACTTTATAATCTTCTGTTCGGGAAGAATTGGAAACAGTTGCGTTTAATTTTTTTGAAAACTGAACGTTGTTGTATCCATATACGCGAAGAATTTCTTCAATTACATCAATTTCACGTTGTACATCTACGCGGTAAGCAGGAATAATTAATCCTAAACCGGCATCGGAAACGCTGTTCACTTTAATATCTAAAGAAACCAAAATCTTTTTGATGGTTTCTTTTGGAATTTCCTGACCGATTAACTTATTGACTTTATTAAAGTTCAATAGAACCGTAAAATCTTCAATTTTTTTAGGATAGATATCAATCAAATCAGAGGTAATTTCACCTCCGGCAATTTCTTTAATCAGAATGGCTGCTCTTTTTAATGCATATTCCGTGATCGTTGGATCGATTCCTCTTTCAAAACGGAAGGAAGCATCGGTACTTAAACCATGTCTTTTTGCCGTTTTACGAATAGAAACCGGATTAAAATAAGCACTCTCTAAAAAGATATTCGTAGTGTTTTCAGAAACTCCGGATTCTTTTCCGCCAAAAACACCGGCTATACAAAGCGGACCTTTTTCATCACAGATCATTAAATCTTCTTCATGAAGAATGCGTTCTACATCATCTAGTGTTTTGAATTTTGTTCCGGCAGCAACTGTTTTTACAATAATTTTTCCGTGAATTTTTGATGCATCAAAAGCATGTAACGGTTGACCTAATTCATGTAAAACGTAATTGGTAGCATCAACAATATTGTTTTTTGGAGTTAGTCCGATGGCTTTTAGTCTATTTTGCAACCAATCTGGAGATGGTTTCACATTAATTCCTGAAATAGTTATTCCGCAATAACGTGGTGCTAATTTTGCATCTTTCACTTCTGCATCAATCTTCAATGTACGTTTATCTACTCTAAAACTGGTTACCGAAGGTGTAATCAATTCGGGTTGCATATTTTTCTGAACCAATCCGGCTCTCAAATCACGGGCAACTCCCATGTGAGACATGGCATCGGCTCGGTTGGGTGTTAGACCAATTTCAAAAACTTCATCATTTTCTACATTTAAGACTTTTGCTAATGGCGTTCCAATTTTGATAGTAGTATCTAAAATCATAATGCCATCATGATTGTCGCCCAAGCCTAATTCATCTTCGGCACAAATCATTCCGTGGCTTTCTTGTCCGCGAATTTTTCCTTTTTTAATTTGAAATTCATTCCCTTCTTTGTCAAATAATAGGGTTCCGATTGTAGCAACCGGCACTTTTTGTCCCACGCCAACATTCGGAGCTCCGCACACAATTTGAACCGGATTTCCATCGCCTAAATCAACGGTTGTAACTTTTAATCGGTCAGCATCAGGATGTTGAACACAGGTTTTAACTTCACCAACAATGATTCCTTCCAATCCGCCTTTTACAGATTGAAATTTTTCTACAATTTCAACTTCTAACCCTAAATCGGTTAGTAAAGCCGCAGTTTCTTCGGAAGGTAAATCTAATTTGATAAATTGTTTCAGCCAGTTATAGGAAATACGCATTTTTATTCGGTGTTTAAAGCTCGCAAAGATAAGTAATGAAATACTTTTTGCATAATTTTAACCATAAAAAAAGGTCACATTTTTAAGATGTAACCTATATGTTTTTTTGTTTTTTATTTTATTTCACACAATACAAAAAATGATGTTTTTTGGTATCTCCCGGCAAAAGTTGAGTGGTAATATATGCTACTTCTGTCATTTCCGTTTCAGTATCTTCAATTTCAAAAAGCGTATAGATGTAAATGCATCCATTTTCATCAAAATTTAAAACCGCTTGACTAAACGTAAAAAGTGAACTTGATATTGCAGTTTCAAAGTCATGAAATTGATTGTATGATTGGTTTGTAGAGCTATTTTTTATTTGAGGTATTTGTTTGTAATCCCCTAAATACAATCCGGCTTTTTTAATTTTTTTGGAAGGATTCAATTGACAATCAACATAAATTGAAGTAGCATCATGATAGACTTCAATTTCGCCAACTTGTACAGCTTTTGAATTGATTAAAGGATATTTAACTAATCCGTTATTTAAATTTTTTAACGGATTAACTTGAATTATAGCTCTGTTCTCCTCCGAAAGAGAAGCGTCATCCTTACTACATCTTAGGGATAACAACGCTATAAAAACTACAAATGTAATTTTTTTCATCACGGTTAGTTTGTCGGTTAGACTTGGGTTGCAAAGAATTTAAAACTTGGGCAAATTTTAAATTCTGAGCTAAGCTAACTGATGTTTTGTGTGTGAAAAAAATAAATCGTTTAATAACGCAAATACTCGATTATTTGACTCTTTTGTTTCTAATTAAATGATTTTAAAGGATTTCTTCTACGTGTTTTTTGATGTTGGAAGCGATTTTTTGGGTGGGAAGATCATTCGCATCATTACCAAACGGATCTTCAATTTCTTCTGCGATGAGCTCTAAACTCGCTAATACATAAAAAATAAAAATAACTACCGGAATAGAATAATAGCCTAAACTAAATACATAACCAAACGGCAAGGTCATCACATAAAAAAAGATGAATTTTTTAATGAATGCACTGTAAGAATAGGGAATAGGTGTGTTTTTGATGCGTTCACACGCTCCACAAATATCTGCAAAGGATTTTAATTCTTCATTGAGTACAATTAATTGATCACCTGTTATTTTTTTTTGCAGATATAAATCATTCACTTTTTGAAAAAGCATTTTTGCAATTTGATTGGGTTTGTGTTTGTGATGGTCAATTTCCAAATCAACAAAGTCATATAATTGTTTTCCGGTATCTTCATTGCTCAAATGTTTATTCAATATGGAAGCAAATCCGGGAATCATTTTACGAAAATATTGTCTATCTGATTCGTCATGCAACATCGAACTGATTTTGATGGCTAAATTACGACTATTGTTAACCAAAGCTCCCCATAATTTTCTTCCTTCCCACCATCGATCGTAGGCAGTATTCGTTCTGAATACCAAAAGCAATGAAATCACAAAACCCAACATGCTATGCATGATATTGATGTTACTCAAATAACTTTTTTCAGATAATTTCCAATGCACAATTTCCAAATAACCTACGCCATACGTATATAGTCCAATGAAAATCATCATCGGAATCAATTTGCGAAACGTATCGGATTTGTGAAATCTGAAAATAAAAGTAATCCAGTCTTTTGGGTTGTATTGAACCATTTTGGTGATTTGTAATTAGTGAATAGTGATTAGTAATTAGTCGAAAATTAGCAATAAATATAAACTTTTTTCTCAACTTGAAACCTGAAACTTGAAACCTGAAACTTTAACTTATATAATTCCAAATATTCTTCTTCTTGCTCATTTCCATAAATATCATTCGCAAGGTTTGGTGTTCTGGTAAGGCCATCGAAGGGTCTTTTTTCAACAGTTTTATCGCTTCATGTCGGGCTAATTGTAAAATATCACGGTCACGAACTAAATCGGCGATTTGTAAATTCAACACGCCGCTTTGTTGCGTTCCCATTATATCACCCGGACCGCGAAGTTTTAAATCGACTTCGGCAATTTCAAATCCGTCATTGGTTTTACACATGGTTTCCAGTCTGATTTTTGAATCGTTACTCAGTTTGTGTCCGGTCATCAAAATACAATAGCTTTGCTCGGCACCTCGACCCACTCGTCCTCTTAGTTGGTGCAATTGCGATAAGCCAAATCGTTCTGCACTTTCAATAACCATCACACTTGCGTTCGGTACATTCACGCCCACTTCAATAACCGTTGTCGCTACCATTATATTGGTTTTTCCGGCTGCAAAACGTCGCATTTCTTCGTCTTTTTCCGCCGGTTTCATCTGTCCGTGAACTATAGAAACGCTATACTGCGGCAACGGAAAATCTCTGGAAATACTTTCGTAACCGTCCATCAAATCTTTGTAATCCATTTTTTCACTTTCGTTGATTAAGGGATAAACAATGTAAATTTGTCGCCCTTTCGCAATTTCGTCTTTCAAAAATTTCCACACTTTCAACCGATTCGAGTCATAACGATGCACGGTTTGAATGGGTTTTCGTCCAGGTGGCAATTCGTCAATTACCGAAATATCCAAATCGCCATACATACTCATCGCCAAAGTTCTC
>JAFLBT010000148.1 GCA_017302935.1 Flavobacteriales bacterium
GGGCATAACCAAAGAATATAAAATTGAATTTGAAGGGATTTCCAATTTCATCAAAAATCAATTTGACGAGAGTAGTTCAACTTCCATCAAACGTTGGGCGAAAGAATTTATGGATGAGATTGATTGTCCGGAATGTGAAGGTTCTCGTTTGAAAAAAGAAGCGTTGTATTTTAAAATCCATGAAAAAAATATTGCCGATTTGTCGCAGATGGATATTTCGGAATTGAATGAATGGTTTTTGAATTTGGACGAAAATTTGTCAGATAAACAAAAAGCGATTGCAGTTGAAATTACAAAAGAAATCAAAGCTCGTTCGCAATTTTTGTTAGATGTAGGTTTGAATTATTTATCGATGAACCGAAGTTCTAAATCGCTTTCCGGTGGTGAAGCACAACGGATTCGATTGGCTACACAAATTGGTTCGCAATTGGTGGGAGTTTTGTATATTTTGGATGAACCGAGTATTGGTTTGCATCAACGCGATAATGAACGATTGATTAATTCGTTAGAAAATTTGCGAGATATTGGCAATTCCGTTTTGGTAGTAGAACACGATAAAGACATGATTGAACGAGCGGATTGGGTCATCGATATTGGTCCGAAAGCAGGTCGTTTTGGCGGAAGAATTATTAGTGAAGGAACGCCAAAACAATTGTTATTAGAAAACACTATGACGGCTCAATACATGAGTGGAAAAATGAAAATTGAAGTTCCCAAAAAACGTCGGGTTGGAAACGGAAAAGTATTGAAATTATCAGGAGCTACCGGAAATAATTTAAAAAATGTAACAGTTGAATTTCCTTTAGGAAAACTCATTTGTGTGACCGGAGTTTCAGGTAGTGGTAAATCAACATTGATTAATGAAACCCTCTACCCTATTCTAAACGAACACTTTTTCAATGCGGTAAAAAAGCCACAACCGTTCAAAAAAATTGAAGGATTAGAACATATTGATAAGGTAATCGACATTGACCAAAGTCCGATTGGGAGAACACCACGAAGTAATCCGGCCACCTATACCGATGTATTTTCAGAAATAAGAAGTTTGTTTACGCAAACTCCCGAAGCCATGATTCGTGGATATAAAGCCGGTCGTTTCAGTTTTAATGTGGCCGGCGGAAGATGCGAAACGTGTGAAGGTTCAGGTGTTCGCACCATTGAAATGAGTTTCTTGCCGGATGTTTATGTAGAATGTGAAACGTGTATGGGAAAACGTTTTAATCGAGAAACATTGGAAATTCGTTACAAAGGAAAATCTATTTCAGATGTATTGAATATGACGGTGGATGAATCGGTTGACTTTTTTGAAAACATTCCAAAAATCTATCGAAAAGTAAAAACGATTCAAGATGTTGGTTTGGGTTATATAACCTTAGGACAACAAAGCACAACCCTTTCGGGTGGCGAAGCCCAACGGATTAAATTGGCTACCGAATTATCGAAAAAAGATACGGGAAACACCTTTTACATTTTAGATGAGCCCACCACGGGCTTACATTTTGAAGATATTCGGGTGTTGATGGAAGTCATAACTAAATTAGTAGACAAAGGTAATACCGTTTTGGTGATTGAACACAACATGGATGTTATCAAATTGGCCGATCATATCATTGATATTGGATTAGAAGGTGGAAAAGGCGGAGGCGAAATTGTTTGCAAAGGAACACCGGAGGAAATTGTGAAAAACAAAAAGAGTTTAACCGCTCAATTCTTAAAAAAAGAATTATTTTAGCACGTTTGTTTAATTTTAAAAGAAAAGAAAAATGGCAGTAGATCAGTACGAAAATGAAGATCACAGAATCCAAGATAAGTTCAAACAAAAAACTTGGAATGAAATACGAACTAATGACTCTTGGGCGATTTTTAAAATCATGTCCGAGTTTGTAAACGGATATGAAAGTATGGCTAGAATTGGGCCTTGTGTATCCATTTTTGGTTCAGCAAGAACAAAACCGGAAGATAAATATTACCAATTAGCCGAACGCATTGCTTATAAAATCAGTAAAGCCGGATATGGTGTGATAACCGGTGGTGGCCCCGGAATTATGGAAGCCGGAAATAAAGGAGCTCATCGTGGAGAAGGAACTTCGGTGGGATTGAATATTGAATTGCCATTTGAGCAACATTTCAATCCGTATATTGATAAAGATAAAAACTTGAATTTTGATTATTTCTTTGTTCGCAAAGTTATGTTTGTTAAATACTCACAAGGATTTGTGGTGATGCCGGGAGGATTTGGAACATTAGATGAATTATTTGAAGCAGTAACCTTAATTCAAACGAAAAAGATTGGTAAATTCCCAATTATATTAGTTGGAACTGAATATTGGTCCGGATTGATTGATTGGATTAAAAATGTGATGATTGATAAGCAAAAGAATGCCAGTCCGGAAGACATGAATCTGATAAAAGTTGTTGATACAGAAGAAGAAGTAGTTGAAGAATTAGATCGTTTCTACAAAAAATACAATTTGAGTCCGAATTTCTAATTCATATTTTCCATTAAAAACAAAAAAACCAATCATTCGATTGGTTTTTTTGTTTGAGAACAATCCTAAAATTAAACTTCAGGATTTGTTTTATTTTTATCATTTTTATTAATTGTATCTGCCATAATTGGTGTTGCAATGAATAAAGATGAATAAGTACCAACTAAAATACCAACTAGAATTGCGAATACAAATCCTCTAATGGTTTCACCTCCTAAAATGAAGATAGCAAACAATACAATTAAGGTTGTTAAAGATGTATTTACTGTTCTACTAATAGTAGTATTTAAAGCTTTATTTACAATTTGATTAAAAGAGCCACCTTCATGATCATTTAAATATTCACGAACACGGTCAAATACAATTACCGTATCATTTAAAGAATAACCAATTACCGTTAGAATTGCAGCAATGAACGCTTGATCAATTTCCATGTTAAATGGTAAGTATTTCCAGAATAAAGAATAAACTCCTAAAACAATAATCACATCATGGAATACTGCACCAACAGCACCAAGAGAGAATTGCCATTTTCTGAAACTGATTAATAAGTATAAAAACACTACCAATAATGAACCTAAAACTGCCCAGTACGAATTTGTTTTGATATCTTCAGCAATCGTAGGACCTACTTTAGATGCTTGTAATACTCCAATTTGTTTACCATCATAGTTGGTTACGAAATCTTCATAAGAAGTTGATGGAAAATATGATTTTAAACCTTCATATAATTTTTGGTTCACTTCTGTATCAATACCTTCACCTTCTTCGTTAACTTTATATTTAGTTGTAATTTTCAACTGATTATCGGTACCAAAAGTTTTGGCTTCCACATTTGTTCCAAACGATTGAGTTAAAGCAGCACTAATTTCAGATGCTTTTACTTCTTTATCAAAACGAACTTGGAAAGTACGTCCACCCACAAAATCAACGCCTTGATTTAAACCGTTGATAAAGAATAAAGAAACCAACGACACAATTACTAAAACACTAGAAATAGCATACGCAACTTTCTTTTTGCTCAAGAAATCGATGTTCATATTTTTAAACCAATTTTTAGACATTGGAGTAGAAAAAGTCAAATTGTGGTGTTTGTTAAGACTCCAATCCAACATTAATCGTGTAATGAAAATTGATGTAAATAAAGAAGTTCCAATACCAATTAACAACGTTGTTGCAAAACCTTTAATTGGTCCTGTTCCGAATACCAAAAGAATAATTGCTGTTAAAGCAGTAGTAATGTTAGCATCAAAGATAGATGACATAGCCCCTTTCCATGTGAATGCGTAGTTCACAGATTCCTCTAATGTTTTACCGGCATCTAATTCTTCTTTAGCTCTTTCAAAGATAATTACGTTAGCATCAACTGCCATACCAATTGTTAAAACGATACCGGCAATACCCGGTAAAGTAAGTACAGCTCCTAAACTGGCTAAAATTCCGAAGATGAATAAAATATTTACAAGTAAAGAAATATTAGCATAAACACCCGCCTTACCGTAGTAAAGAATCATCCATACTACAACTAACAACATTCCGATAATAAACGATAACATACCGTTATCAATCGCTTCTTGACCTAATGAAGGTCCAACCACATCTGATTGAACGATATCAGCAGCAGCTGGTAATTTACCGGCTCTTAATACGTTGGCTAAATCTTTTGTTTCATCAATGGTAAAAGAACCTGAAATTTCTGAACGTCCACCAGCAATTGGACCGGAAGAAACACCTGGTGCAGAATATACGATATTATCTAAAACAATAGCAATGCTGCTTTTATCAGTGTACGCTTTACCCGTTAAATCTTCCCATTGTTTAGCTCCTTTTCCATTCATTTGCATGGTTACAGATGGCTTACCAAATTGATCAAAAGAATCTCTGGCATCCACTACTACTCCTCCACTGATTGGAGCTTCATTTGAGCGATTTCCTTTTAAAGCATATAATTCAATCGCTTCAACTTGTTCTTTTTTATCATTTGTAATTGTGGTAGGTTTTCCCCATAAGAATCTAACATAACGCAAATCAGGAGTTAACATTGCTTTCATAGCATCTCTTCTCAAATACTCACCAATCTTGGCGGTATCTTTAGGAGCAAAATAACCAACAATTGGTCCTCCACCATACGAAATCATTTTATCAAAGAAAGGATTATTTCCTTTTGTTGTTGCAGTAGAATCTTTTGCAACATCTGTTAACAATGAATCAATTCCTGTTTTAGCTTTCTCCGTTTCTTTTACATCAACTTTTACTTCAGTAGCTTTTAAAGCTTCATTTACACTACCGATATATTGAGCCACTTCTTCAAATTTATAGGCTTCCCAAAACTCTAATTGAGCAGTACTTTGTAATAATTTCTTAATACGGTCAACATCTTTTGCTCCGGGTAATTCTACTAAAATTCTACCTGTTTCTCCTAATTGTTGAATATTTGGTTGTGTAACACCAAATTTATCTATCCTTTTTCTTAATACTTCAAAAGCACTTAATGTAGATTCGTTTACTTTTCTTCTTAAGATTGCTTTTACTTCATTTTCAGATGTTTTACCTGTAATTTCAGTATCAAAATTTTTATTGAAGAAAATATCAGGAGAAGATAATTTTACTTTTCCTTTTGATTCTGCTTCAAAAGCCTCAAAAAAGGCATCTAAATAGGTTTGATTTCCTTTTTGATTAGCCGTTGCATCTGCTAAAGCTTTATTGAAAACAGGATCTTGAGAATTGTTAGATAATCCTTTTAAAATGTCTTTCACAGAAATTTGAAGGATTACGTTAATACCACCTTCAAGGTCAAGACCTTTATTAATTTGTTTATCTTTTACTTCATTATAAGTGTAGCTAGCAAAACCTAAGTTAAATACTTTTTCTCTACCGATAGAGTCTAAATATTTTACTTCTTTCGTAAGGTCATTACCTGCGAAAGCTTTTGCATCCGCTTTAACCTTGTTGGCCACAAATGTGAAAGAAAGTTGGTAAATACATACCAATGCAAATAAAATTGCGAAAAATTTAATAAGTCCTTTACTCTGCATTATTACTCGAATTAATTAATTTTGTTGGTTATGTTTTTGATTATCAAATGGAAAGAAAAATTGAGACTTCTTGCCATTTTATAAAACGTGCAAATATATAATTCTGAATAAGATTAACCAATTAATTTAGGCATAATCTCAAAAAAAAAGACTGCCTAAGCAGTCTTTTCATACTATTCTATAACTTTAGTTATGCTAAAACAGATTTTAAATCGCCATTCATTGCTCTAACTGCATCTGCACTTTTGGCGAATTTAGCTTTTTCATCTTCATTTAAAGCTACATCAACAATTTTTTCAACTCCATTTTTACCTATAATACAAGGTACACCAATGCAAATATCATTTTGTCCGTATTCACCTTCTAAAAACACTGAACAAGGAATCATTTTCTTTTGGTCATTTAAAATACTATCCACTAAATAAGCAACCGAAGCACCGGGAGCATACCAAGCTGAAGTTCCTAGTAAAGCGGTTAATGTTGCTCCACCCACCATTGTATCAGCAGCCACTTTATCTAATTCTTCTTGCGATAAAAATTCTGACACAGGTACACCATTATAAGAGGCTAAACGAGTTAACGGAATCATTGTAGTATCACCATGACCACCGATTACCATCCCTTGAATATCATTTGCCGGTTTGTCTAATGCTTTTGATAAATAACATTTAAAACGAGATGAATCTAATGCTCCACCCATTCCGATGATTCTGTTTTTTGGTAAACCGGTCGCTTTTAAGGTTAAATAGGTCATGGTATCCATAGGATTAGAAACCACTACTACAATTGCGTTTGGAGAATGTTGCAACAAACTTTCAGCTACAGATTTTACAATTCCGGCATTAATTCCGATTAATTCTTCACGAGTCATTCCCGGTTTTCTTGGGATTCCTGATGTTATCACTACCACATCACTTCCGGCTGTTTTTGAATAATCGTTTGTACTTCCTGATACTTTAGTGTTAAATCCTAAAGTGGTTTGAGTTTGCATGATGTCAAGTGCTTTACCTTCTGCAAAACCTTCACGGATGTCTAACAATACAATTTCGCTGGCAATTCTTCTGTAAGCAATTGCGTCAGCACAAGTGGCTCCCACATTTCCTGCTCCAACAATAGTAACTTTCATTTTATTCTAGTTTAAAATATTTATAATTGATAATGTATTCCAATATTTGCGTTTACAAATTTACCAAAAGCTACTGAACTTTGCAGATAAATTTTGCTAATTTGGTATCGACACGACACTTCTCCTAATATATTTGTCTTAGGGTCTGAAATGGTGGTCAACAAATTATTGATAGTTGATTGAACGGGTAAAATGTTTTCAATTTCTCCTTTTTTACCGGAAACTTTGTATTCAAAGAAACTTCTATTTCCTATTAAACTACCCATTACTTGCGTTTTACCCCATGTTTTAGAGGCAGAACATTGAAAATGCCATGTATTTACAAATCCGGTAATTTTGTTAATCCCTAAATTACCATAAGGTGTATTTACATCCAAAAAGTCAAAACTAACTTCTTCATTGGAATACATAAACATATAGGCCAAATCAATATTTTTATCTTTTAACTTGGAAAAGTACTGACTTACGTTATGTTGTATTCCTAGCCCATATACTTGATAGTACCCCCTTTTTAATTTTGTTTTGGTTGAATAGCGAACCACCAATTCTGTTCCGTATGGTAGAGCAACTGCTGCTGTTAAATATGGATATAAAATTGTTTCCATGTCAACACCTTCGGGAGTTTCAATACGAATTTGTTCTCCGTCTAAATCACCAATTAAATGTGTAGTGTAATCATTTCCTAAAGCTGAGGGAACTGTAGCTTGCGTTTGATTTTCTATTTCGAAAAACAAAAAATCATCATTGCTAATGTTGAATTTTCGATCACTTTTGGGTACAAAAAACATATTCGCGTGTAATCCAAACGTTACCGTTCCTGTTTTTTTCTTTTCGGGTGATAGCATCCAAGAGGAAGAAGCTTGATAAACTGCCGCATCTGTTATTGGAGTAATATACTTATCAGCATAAAAAAGGGCATCTCCTAAGAGATACCCAACTTGTTCTAATTGT
>JAFLBT010000149.1 GCA_017302935.1 Flavobacteriales bacterium
GTGTATTAATTAAAATTTAACTACCATGTGCTTTTACATGCAACAAAAAGATTCCATTCCAAAAGTGGAAAAACGTTTTAAAGCGATTGTCCGGCAACCCGAATCTTTTTTGCAAGCCGATGTCATCAATGCCTTTGAACACAAATGTTCGCCAATTATTTTAAATACCAATCCAAAAGAAATTGTAACCAATTTTCAATGGGGATTAATTCCAAATTGGGCAAAAGATACTTCCATTCAGCAACAAACAATTAATGCTAGAATGGAGACGGTTACTGAAAGGCCAAGTTTTTCCAACATCATTCACCAACGTTGTTTAGTGATTGCCACTGCTTTTTATGAATGGCGATGGTTGGATGAAAAAGGAAAATCAAAACAGAAATACATTATTTATGGCGAAGAGGAGCTTTTTGCCATGGCGGGATTGTATAGTTTTTGGCGAAATCCTGCTAACGGAGAACCTAAAAATTCGTTTACCATTTTGACAACGGAAGCCAATGAAACGATGGCTTATGTTCATAATCATAAAAAGCGAATGCCGGTTGTGCTCAAAAAAGAAGATGAATCAGCATGGTTAGATGCACAAAACAAAATTGAAGCGTTTGCCTTTCCTTACAGTTCCAATTTATTGGCTTTTCCGGTGTAAAGCATTTACATTGAAGTTAAAAATCGTACTAATTTTTCAACGGCAAGTCCACGGTGACTGATTTTCGATTTTTCTTCCCTACTCATTTCAGCAAAAGTAGTAGTATAACCATCCGGAATAAAAATTGGATCGTACCCAAAACCTTGATTACCTTTTGGTTCTAAACCGATTTTTCCTTTTACAATTCCTTCAAATAAATGTTGTTCGCCATTGATATTTAAACAAATAATCGTTTTAAACTGTGCGTTCCGTTGGATTGAAGATCCGAGATTTTTCAACAACTTTTGCATGTTATCGTTTGCATTTTTTTGCTCACCTGCATAACGAGCGGAATAAACGCCGGGTTCGCCATTAAGGGCTTCAACTTCTAATCCGGTATCATCAGCAAAACAGTAATGACCATATTTTTCAGTAACATAATTGGCTTTTAAAATGGCATTACCTTCAATAGTCAAAGTAGTTTCAGGAATTTCTTCAAAACAGCCAATAGAATCTAAACTAAGTAATTTTAATTCAGAAGGAATTAATTGTTGTATTTCATTTATTTTATGTAAATTATTGGAAGCGAATACAATAGATAAAGCCATTTTTAACTCATTTTTGTATATAAAGATAACTTTTTCAACTATTTAATTTTTAATTTTGTGTGCATTTTGCAACTTTGATTGAATATTTTTTTTACAGAATTAATTAACAAAAATGAAAAACCGTGAGCAAACTCGAAATGAAGAAATTGTAAATGCCATTTCACACGGAATTGGCATACTGTTTTGTTTCATAGCACTTCCTTTTTTGTTGACAGATGCTTTTGACAATCAGCAATTTAGTTTGTTTGTATCTCTTGTTGCATTTGGAATAGGTATGTTGTTGGTTTATACTTTTTCAACATTGTATCACATTTCAAAAGATGATAAAACAAAAAATATACTTCAAGTTTGTGACCACATAAGTATTTATTTTTTAATCGCTGGTACTTATTCTCCACTGATGGTTAAATATTTAGAAACGGAAACAGCAATACTTTTTTTAAGTGTAATGTGGTCTATTGTGTTGTTGGGTACTATTTTTAAAATTTTCTTTACTAAAAAATTTAAATTTTTATCTACTGTGCTTTATTTAGCATTGGGATGGATGATTGTTTTTGTTATTAAACCACTACTTGAAACCATTCCATTTACAGTTTTTCTTTGGATTTTTTTGGGTGGTTTAAGCTATACCATTGGTGTTTATTTTTATGTGAAAGACCATAAAATGTATTATCATTCTATCTGGCATGCTTTTGTACTTTTCGGTACAATTGCCCATTTTATTTCTGTTTATATCAGTATTTATAATTGATTAATTATCAGTTTATTGTTGATTCTTACTTCTACAAAAGTTAAAGATTTTTTATACTTTACAATTTTGTTTATTATTGCTTTTCGTATTGTTAAATATCATGGAAAAAAAATATTAAAAATAATAAAACCATAATTTAATTTTTTACGTAAGTATAGAACCAAAAACAAAAACCAAATACAAAATGAAACAAAAAAACGAAGCCCCATCGTTTGTTAGAAGCTGTGTTTTATTCCTATTGCTTTTAGTATTCTATAGTCCATTATGGTCACAGTTTGTTATCAATGACAATCAAAAAATTGATGAAATTTCATTACACCCTTATGCCAAAATCGCCAATTTAGAGCAAGAAAACCGTTCTTTACATCAAATTTTAAAGGACGGTAAACTTGTTTTTGAAACATTACCCATCGAGAACACAGATTTAGGTTTTACAAGTAATCATTATTGGTTAACCTTTCAAATTAAAAATGATACCTCCAAAATACAAACATTTTACTTGGAAGCTTGTCGACCAATTGTAGATTATGCAACTTTTTATACCATTGATCAGGAACAAAAAATAATCAAACAGGTTAGTGGTGATGCAATCCCTTTCAAGGAAAGAAGTATTCAAAACAGAAAAATTTTATTCAAAATAGAATTACCACCTAATGAATTGCAAACCTATTATTTACATTTAAAAAGTGATGGTGAAGTAATTAATGCCGGAATTATGCTTCGTTCAATGGATAACTTGATGCAAACAATGTCTTTTGAACAAGTGATATTCGGAATATTTTATGGCATTTTGTTGATTGCGGCTATCATTTATATGTTCTTCTTTTTTGCTATGAAAGAAAGAAGTTTCCTGTATTACAGTTTATATGTGGTATTTATTGGAGCTTTACAATTTTCGTTAGATGGATATTTTTATCAATTAATTACACCAAATTCAGGTTGGTTATGTTTGAATGCAGTAATTTTATCAGCATGTTTAGCCAATTTCTTTTTAGGTAGATATGCACAAGTTTTTCTTCAGATCAAAAAATATAGTGAATTTATAAATGGAGCTTTTTACATCATTTTTATACTTGATTTTGCTTTATTACTTTCCTTAATAGTTTCACCAAAAGCCTTGGAAATATCCTATCCGTTGGCCAATGCTCTCGGATTAATCTTATTGATATTAATCATTGCTTCGGTTGTTGTAATTTATAACAAAACTAAAAAAATAGATCGTTTTTTCGTTATTGGTATTTTGTTTTTGATAATCGGCTTTATCATGTTCATTTTAAAGAATTTTGGTGTTTTACCTGTAAATTTCACTACAGAAAATGGTTCTAAATTAGGCACCGGAATGGAAGTGATTTTTCTTTCGCTTTCGATGGCTAACTTGATTAGAAAAATGCGTGATGAGCGAGAAGAATTTCAACAAGATGCTCTTCAAAAGTCGGAAGAAATGAACGAAATGAAGTCTTATTTTTTATCGAATATCAGTCATGAATTACGAACTCCCTTAAATGCTATTTTAAATTTATCGAAAGAAATTTCGAAAGATACGGCAGATGATGCTATTCAAAAAAACAGCAATTTGATTAAAGATTCATCTTATAGTTTGTTGAGTTCCATCAATGATATTTTGGACTTTTCTAAAATTGAAAAGGGAGAGTTGAAATTGGATAGTGAGGAATTTAATCCAAAACAAATGATAGAACATTTGGTTAAGAATATGGCCTATCGTGCCAAAAATAAAGGACTTGGATTTAATATTGATATTTCAGATGAACTACCGGAAATGATTTTAGGCGATAAAATGCGTTTATCTCAAATGCTTAACAATGTGTTGAGTAATGCCTTAAAGTTTACAACACACGGTTTTGTAACATTTAAAGTAGAATGTAAGCCACTCAAAAACGGAAAAGTTGAATTGTTTTTTAGTATAGCCGATACCGGAACAGGTATTCCAAAAGAAAAAATGAATTCTATTTTTGAATCGTTCACACAAGAAAACATCAACAACAAACGAAAGTTTGGTGGTTTAGGTTTGGGATTATATATCGTTAAAAATCTTGCTGATTTACATGAAGGAAAAGTAGAAATGCAAAGTATTTTAGATCAAGGTACCGTTTGCAGAATTACACTTCCTTACACGGTTGTGGCAGTGGAAAAGAAAATTGTTACGCAACCTGAAATGATTGATTATGATTTGAATGGTAAGAAAATCTTGGTGGTAGAAGATAACGCAATGAATCAAATGGTGATTAAAATGATTACCAAAAAATGGTTGAATACTGAAGTTGTTTTTGCAAATAATGGTTTAGAAGGAATTACAATACTACAAGAAAAATCCTTTGACATTATTTTAATGGATTTGCAAATGCCTGTTATGGATGGCTATGAAGCAACTATTGCCATCCGAAAAGGTGATGCAGGTGAAAAGAACAAAAACATTCCGATAATTGCATTAACAGCAGATGTGATGGAAACCACCAAAGAACGAGTAATGGAAATCGGTATGAACAAATACATGACCAAACCGGTGGACAAAGAAGCGTTGTTTAAAAATATCTTTGAACTAGTTATGTAAAGAATTTTTGATAATAAAGAAAGTTACGATTAAATTTAATTCATAATAAAAACAAAGTCAATTTATTAATTTTTATTTCAGTTTCACATAAACATGTTTAATTCCTTTTTTGTCGGAATCGCGTTCGTGAATTTCAATTATCTTGGTAAGCGTCTTCATTAATGGAGTAAGTTTTGGAAAACCGAAATTACGTGGATCAAATTCAGGTTTTTTCTTTACGATTAGATTTCCAACATCACCTAAAAAGGCCCATCCTTCATCATCTGCTAAATCTTCTATACTTGATTCAATGATGTCTATTGTTTCAATATCAATTTTAAGGAATTGCTTTTGTTCTTTCTTTTTATCAGTTGTTTCTGATGTAGATGTGTTACTTTTCTTTTTCTTGGCTCCTTCTAAAACCTCAATAAAAATAAACCGATCACAAGCACTAATAAAGGGTTTTGGTGTTTTTTGTTCGCCAATCCCAATTACTTTCATACCGGATTCACGTAATCGAATGGCTAACCGGGTAAAATCACTATCACTGGATACAATGCAAAACCCGTCTAGTTTATCACTATATAGTAAATCCATTGCATCAATAATCAGAGCAGAATCAGATGAATTTTTTCCGGTTGTATAACTGTACTGTTGTATGGGGGTTATGGCGTGTTCCAACAAAACAGCCTTCCACCCGGTAGCATTGGGTTTTGTCCAGTCAGCATAGATTCTTTTGGTGGTGGGTGTACCGTATTTGGCAATTTCTTCCATCATTCCTTTCACATTGCTATACGGAACATTATCTGCATCAATTAAAACGGCTAGTTTTAAATCTTCTTTGTCGTGCTTGCTCATTATTATCAGAATTAAACGCTATCAAAGATAATTAAAAAACAACTAATTTTATTTTTCATTTCGTATAAAAGCAAAATCCGATTTCTTCCTAAATTTATTATGTAGAACGTAAAGAAATCATTACTTTTGTCACGTTTTTTTAACACACAAAATCATGGTAAAAGATTTATTCGAAAGAATCCAAAACAATAAAGGTCCGCTAGGAAAATGGGCTTCACAAGCAGAAGGATATTATGTATTTCCAAAATTGGAAGGTGAATTAGGACCAAGAATGCAATTTCACGGTAAACAAATACTCAATTGGAGTATCAACGATTATTTAGGTTTAGCTAATCATCCGGAAGTTAGAAAAGCAGATGCAGATGCGGCAGTGCAATATGGTGCGGCTTATCCAATGGGTGCTCGTATGATGAGTGGTCATACCGATGTTCACGAACAATTAGAAAGAGAATTAGCGACTTTCGTAATGAAAGAAGCTGCCTATTTATTGAATTTTGGTTATCAAGGTATCATGTCCACCATCGATGCTTTAGTAACAAAAAATGATATAATTGTGTATGATGTTGATGCTCATGCTTGTATCATTGATGGCGTTCGTCTTCACATGGGAAAACGCTTCACCTATCGTCATAATGATTTGGAAAGTATGGAGAAAAATCTTCAACGTGCAACCAAAATGGCAGAGGAAACAGGAGGAGGAATTTTATTCATCACCGAAGGTGTTTTTGGTATGCGTGGTCAACAAGGTAAATTAAAAGAAATTGTTGCCATGAAAGAAAAATACAATTTCCGTTTGTTGGTAGATGATGCACATGGTTTTGGTACGTTAGGAAAAACTGGTGCCGGAGCAGGTGAGGAGCAAGGTTGTCAAGACGGAATTGATATTTATTTCTCTACTTTTGCTAAATCAATGGCAAGTATCGGTGCATTTATTGCTGCTGACAAAGATATTATTGACTATTTAAAATATAACTTACGCTCACAAATGTTTGCAAAAGCATTGCCAATGATTCAAACGGTTGGTGCTTTGAAACGTTTAGAATTATTGAGAAATAATCCTGAATTAAAAGATAAGTTGTGGGAAAATGTGAATGCACTTCAAAATGGTTTGAAAAGTAGAGGTTTCAATATTGGTGACACTAACACTTGTGTGACACCGGTTTATTTGGAAGGTTCTATTCCTGAAGCAATGGTAATGGTGAATGATTTACGTGAAAACTATGGAATTTTCCTTTCTATAGTTGTATATCCTGTAATTCCAAAAGGAATTATTTTGTTGAGAATGATTCCAACTGCATCTCATACTTTAGAAGATATCAATGAAACACTTTCAGCATTCGAAGCTATTCGTGAAAAATTGGTAAATGGAACGTATAAAAAGATTGCGGAAGCTACCACTGTTGACGTGTCATAATTCAGATTTACAATATAATAAGACAGCCGATTCTTTTTAGAATCGGCTGTTTTTTTTATACGTTTTCTAATTCAATTCGATACGTTCTTCGTCTTCGGTCAACGGTTGAATTGAAGTTTTTCCATAAATTGTGAATCGCATTGTTTTCTTCTAATTCAGGGGTTCGATTACACATTGTTATTCCTTTTTCTTTGAAAACATTGTAGTATTCTCTAAAAATTATAGCAGTTACACCTTTGTTTTGGTATTCGGGTTCAATTCCAATCAAATAAAACAATACTTCTTTACTATGTTTTTTGGCTTGCAGTAAATGATAAAATCCAAATGGAAATAATCTACCATTAGCCTTTTTTAAGGCTTCTGAAAAACCTGGCATTACAATACTGAAAGCAACCATTTTGTTTTCTTTGTTTAAAATAAATAATATATATTCCGGATTTACAAAAGGAATGTATTTTTTCTTAAAATACTCTTTTTGACGTTCCGAAACGGCTACGAATGATGCCAGCTTTTCATAACTAGTATTGAATAAATTAAACATTTCATCCACATACGGAATAATGTCTTTTGTTTTTTTAAAAGTGACGACTTTCAATCCGTAACGTTGTACTATCAAATGACTAATCTTAGAAAAACTATCAGGATGTACATCTGAAAAGGAAAATAAACTTTCAAAATATTCTTTTTCTTTTACATAACCCAATTGTTCTAAATGGTCTTTATAGTAAGGATAATTATACCATGTAATCATTGATCCTAAACGGTTGTAACCTTCTGTAAGTACACCAACTT
>JAFLBT010000015.1 GCA_017302935.1 Flavobacteriales bacterium
TTGGTAAAAGCTCATGATGCCATTGAAATTGATAATTCTACGTTGACCAAGAAAGAACAATTTGATTTGGTATTGGAATTAATTCACAAATTTTTTGCTTAATTCTTTTTTGGTTGCCGTATTGCCGTTAATCATAATGTATTTTAAATTGAGCATGGCTTCATTTAGCTCTTTTTTCACTTCATATTGAAAGGTATATCGACAATTTCCAAGCGTGGAGGAGCCATAACCTTGATAAATCAAATTCAGCGTGTCTCCAACAATTTGAATTTCTCCCAAATAGGAATAACCACAAAAACCGGCTGCATTAAACTGAATTAAGCAGTGATTATCTTTCAATTCAATACGTTCTACTTCTAATGATTTGATTTCATCTGAAAACTCAGCTTGTAAGGGTTGAACCGTGAACGATTGAAAATGCATTCCAACATTTTTGGCTTCTCTGATTTTTTCACTATGGTGTAAAATTACATTTCCTTTTAACTCATTGTGGGAAACAAAAGCAGTAGACTGTTCTTCAAAATGGGTTTGTCCCAGACTGATGAAAGGTAAAAAAAGCACAACTAATTTAAGCAGTAATCTTCTCATTTTTAGACTTTTTACATTCAAATGTAGAAAAGCTAAATAGTAAAGCCTATTTTTTTCGTTTAAGTGCATGAATAAACGATATAATTTTCATTGATAATCAAATCAATACTTTCCATTTTTTCGTATATGATTTTCGGGAATCAATTTGTATTTTTGGATGTATAAAATATCACTATGAAAATTGTTATATCACCAGCCAAATCATTGGATTACGAATCACCAATTCCGGTGGATAAAGCCACACAATTTTGTTTTTTAAAAGAAGCTCAACAAATCAACAATCAATTGAAAAAGCAAAAGCCAAAGCAATTGATGGAATTGATGGACATATCCGATAAATTGGCGGATTTGAATTGGCAACGCAACCAAGAGCGGGATTTAAATAATTTTACTCCGGAAAACTCACGACAAGCGATTTATGCTTTTAACGGCGATGTTTATATTGGTTTGGATATTAAAACCTTACCAACAGAAAAATTAGACGTTTTGCAAGATAAACTCCGCATTCTTTCCGGATTGTATGGTTTATTAAAACCGTTGGATTTAATGCAGCCGTATCGATTGGAAATGGGAACTAAATTCCCGATTGGTAAAAGCAAGAATTTATATGAATTTTGGAAAGCCAAAATCACTAAACAATTGAATAGTGAATTGCAAAAAGGCGAACTTTTTATCAATTTAGCTAGTAATGAGTATTTTGATGCCGTTGATGTAAAAGCGTTGAAAGTTCCCGTAATCACACCTGAATTCAAAGATCACAAAGACGGGAAATTAAAAATGATTAGCTTTTTTGCTAAGAAAGCGAGAGGGATGATGGTGCGATATATCATTGATACCAATGCGGAAACCATTGATGATTTAAAAGGTTTTAACTACGAAGGCTATGCGTTTGATGCGAATTTGAGTAAAGGGGATAGGTTGGTTTTTACGAGGTAGGTTTGTTTTAGTTTCAAGTTTCAAGTTTCAGGTTGTTATATTACAATAAATTTTTCAGATGAAAGTTTCTCTTTATATTGTGTTTATTATACTTCTAATTTCATGTTCCAATTATAGAGAATATAAACCGGTATATTTTGACGGCAATGAATTAGTTGAAAAACCTAACTCTTTAAATCTAGAACAAACAAAAAATTTAATTGAAGTGCTGAATTACTACAAAGTAGATTACAAACTAATTGATGGTAAAATTCATTTGCGAAACAATCTTGACAAAGAACTAATTTGGAATTATACAACTAAGGCAAATGATTCTATATGGTTGTTGAATCATAAAGTTGAAAATTAAATTGTCTTTATTCCTTGACCTCCAACACATACCCAATTCCATGTACATTCGTTAATTTAATGGAGTCATCCTCACTCAATTTTTTGCGTAATTTAGAAATATACGTATCTAAACTTCTTCCCACAAAAACCCCATGATCTTCCCAGACTTTTTTGGAGAGTTCTTCTCGTTTGATGATTTTGTTGGGATATTCTACAAAAAGAGTCAATAATTCCACTTCTTTTTTGGAAAGACTGATTTCATTTGAGGCCAATAGTAATTTACTCTCTTCAGGATAAAACTGAAATTTGCCCAATGGAATTCCATCTTTTATTGTTGAATCAGATTGTTTTGTCTTTTTTCTTTTTGGAAAGAAGATAAAAGCAGCAATTATACTTAACAACAAAAGAACAATCCAAATGATTTTAGAACTTGATGTTGCTGTTTTTTCTAAAAAACGTACTTCAATCGTATAACATTTTTTTGGAATATTTCGTCCACTACAAGGAACGATACTTTTTTCAACGTTGGCATTTTGTAAAAAACTATACGCCACTTCCAAATCTTTACATTGTTTCACTTCCAGTTGATAATGGGAGGGAAGGTTGGCTTTTTGAAAGCTTTCTTTTACAACTTTTACCAAAGTATCCGGAAAAATAGTCAGTTCTCTCTCAAAGGAAAGTTGAAACTTTGATTCTTCTACTTTTTGAACCGGCAATATTAGTGATGTGCTGTCTTGATTGGCTAATAATAATTTATTGCCCACATCCCGCAAGGCAATCTTGACTAATTCAGAAAAGGTTTCGTCTTTTTTAGTAGAAGTGAAAACCATTATTGCAGCAAAAATGGCTAAGCAAACACTACCGTAAAAATATATTTTTCGTTGATTCATAAGTGGTGCAAATAACATACAATTTTGTGATTTTTTAAAACAGTTGACACTTCTTTTACATTTTTTTTGCATTTTAAACAATTGATTGGACTAGTTTTACATCAAGTTTGTTGGATAGATGAACTTTAACTTATGCAAACTCCAAAATAGTATAAAACAAAAATGAAACACATTCAACTAACTATTTTTAAAACAAAAGCAATTGGTCTTTCACTACTCTTTTCGTTAGGTATGACATCGTGTGCCGGGCAAATTGAAAAAAACGCTACACCATTAAAATTCATACCGGAACAAACGAAAATACATGCCGCTAGTATAAGTTTAAAAGCAGAAACGTTACCCGAGTTTAGAGTTGATATCCATGACAAAGATTACCAAGGAAATCAAATCAGTGGCGTGGTTCGAACTGTTTTTCAAGATAGTAAGGGAAATTTTTGGTTTGGGACACAAAACGGACTCGGTCGAAAAGACAAAAATGGACTTGTTTATTTTGATCTTAAAAATCGTACTGGTCAGGGAGTAACGGTACATGTTATACTCGAAGACAAAGATGGTGCAATTTGGATTGGTTATGGCGGTGGAATTGCGAAATATGACGGAACGTATTTTACCAATTATCATGAAAAAGATATTCTGACAACCGGCGGACTTTGGAGCATGCTAATGGACTCAAAAGGAACGCTTTGGGTTGGAACTACTCATGGTGTCTTTACTTTTGATGGCAAAGCATTTACACCGTTTGAAATTCCGGAAGGAAAAGTAAATCCAAACTTTGGAGTTAGCACTTCCAAAATGATACACGCCATTACTGAAGACAGCAAAGGCCATATGTGGTTTGCCACCAATGGCGGAGCGTATAGGTTTGACGGAAATACATTAACGAACATTTCAGCGAAAGACCAATCGCTTTCCAATTTTGTAAATCGAATTATTGAAAGAGCAGATGGAACGTATTGGATTTCAACCGTAAACGGACTTTTTCTCTACGATGGAACTTCGTTTAAAAGTATCACCGAAAAGTTATTGGGTAAGGATGAAGGAGTAGGCTGTATTTTTGAAGACAAAACCGGTACGATTTGGTTTATTGCGTATAAGCGTGATATCTATAATTATAACGGCAAAACATTTCAGAAAATTGAAGCTAAAATTAAAATAAGCGATTATATAGTATTGCCTTTTGAAGTTAACCAAGATCAACAAAAGCAAGAAGGTAATTTTTCACCTTTCCCTTTTCAAATTTATCAAGACCGACAACAGCGACTTTGGTTTGTTGGGTTTAAAGGAGCGTATCGTTTTGAAAACAACGCCTTTGTGAATGTTACAAGAAACGGACCGTGGTAACGGTAAATAATAATCAATTTTAATAAAAATCTTTAAAATCATCTATTATGAACAACAATTTATTTTTTGGCTTATTACTACTTTCGTTCAATTATAATTGTGCGGAAGTTAACTCACAAGACATGGCTCAAAACACCAAAGCGGTTGACAGCGTGTTTGTTGGACAAACTCATTTTAGTGATGATGTGGTGCGGGAAGATCCGCTTTACACCGCTATCGTTCGCGTGGACAAACAAAGCAACAAGGAACATTTACTTTCCATTCAAATGAATGTAAAGAATAATAGCTATTTTGTTTCGCCAACAGAACCCGGTTCTTTTACAGGAAAATTTACAATTGTGCTTACAGAACCGCAACATCTACAAACTAATGGAGCCATCATCGAAACCCCTTTATCAAAAGTGGATGAAAACGAAGGTTACGTTAAATGGGTTCGACAAAACACGCATTACAAACAATCGTTAAAAGTACTTACTAAAGAAAATTTTGAAGTCTATGGCTATATCCAATTTACGATAGAACCTCGATGTTCGTTAGAAAAAATACCGTTTATACTTTCGTATGTGGATGGAAAGTTGAGTGTGAAGATGGATGGGTGTTAACTGTTGTCGGTTGTCTGTTGTCGGTTGTCTGTTGTCTGTTGTCGGTTTGATAGTACTAATCATTTAATAAATTAAGTCATGAAAAAAATATTTTCTATACTCCTCTTAGCCTTGGTTATGGTTGCGGGTTTGGTATACAGTTTTACCCTATTTTCAAATGAAACAAGTGAAAATCGTAAAACAATAACTGAAACTCCGAAAAAGACCAACCGAAAACTGCTTTCGGCTGCAGAAAAACAAGCAGAATTGAAAAAATGGGAGGCGAGTCCGGATGGGATGGCTTTCAAAAAATGGGAAGACTCTCCCGCCGGTAAAAAAGTGTATGCTGCTGAAGCTAAAATCATGCAATCTATTAAAAAGAATGCTCCTATGGAAGCAGTTGTCACTTCTCTATCTCTCCCTGAAGGTTCGAGACTCGGTTTTGGCGTAATGGTTCAAATCGAAGGGGAAGATTACATTCTTTCTTTTGGCATTGAACAATCCGGTAAAAACAGTTTGAACTTAAAAAGAGAATTTGACCTTTTACGAACGCTTAAAGTAAACGACAAAATTAGCCTAAAAAGTAAAAATGTTTCGCACGCACCCAAGTATGCTTATCCAATAATTGCAGGCGACTATGTAGAACGAGAGAGTGAAATAGTTTATAAACGTACACCTCGCAAAGACGGTTGTTAAAGAAATAAATTATGAAATACAATCATTAATACTTGAAAAACAGAAATGACAATTAACTCAATAACAATCGTTTTACTAATTTTTGTATCAAGTAACTTCCATTCTTGTAATGGGCAAAATAAATCTGAAAACAAACAGACCAAAAAGGAAACGTTAGAAATCGGTCAATCAGCTTCTGAACTTCATACTAAAATTTGGAGAATATTTCAAGACTCAAAAGGAAAGTACTGGTTTGGAAGTGATGGAAAAGGTATCTATCATTTAAACGGAAACGAGTTGAAACAATTTACAACTGTAGACGGATTAGTGAACGATTCAATACGTGGTTTTCAAGAAGATGCGGACGGAAATATATACATCGAAACACACAAAGGCATAAGCAAATTTGACGGAAGGAAATTTACCACTTTAAAAGTAATAAGATCGCCTCATAATCAATGGAAACTTAAACCGAATGACTTGTGGTTTGGTTTCTACAATGCAAACGATTTATATCGATATGATGGTGATTCACTTTATGAATTAAAACTACCACGACAAGATTTAAAAAAAGCGTTTGGAATTGACACGCTTATCAGTCCTTTTAATCCTTATTCCGTTTATGGTGTAAATAAAGACAAAGACGGAAATGTTTGGTTTGGAACGTTTATAGCTGGTGCTTTCCGATACGATGGAAAATCGTTTTTGTGGTTTGATGAAAAAGAACTTTCCACACTTCCGGATGGAAGAGTTCCGGCAGTTCGCTCAATAATTCAAGACAAAGATGGGTATTTTTGGTTGAGCAATTTTAAAAGCAAATATAAAATCGAAGCAAGCGGTTCAGCGTATAAAAAATTAAAAGGAATTGAAAAAGACCATCCTCACTATTTCAATTCCGGATTATCAGATAATAAAGGAAATTTATGGATGGCAACCTATAGCGGTGGTGTCTGGAAATATGATGGAAAAACACTATCAAAGATTGAAATCGCTAGTGAAATAGAAGATGTTTTACTAGTTTCAATCTACCAAGACAAAAACGGCATTCTTTGGTTAGGTACAGATAATGATGGCGTTTATAAACAAAATGGAGAAAAGTTTGAAAAGTTTAAAGTAAAAAATAAAAGCGGCCGCTAGTAGGCGGTTTGACAATATCTTCTAGCTTACGATGTCGTTACAACTTACCCAGTCGTTTGATTTACATAAATCCGCAAAGTCAGAGATGGTTGTGGAGCATTCTAAGAACTTTTTACGGAGTTGGGGCTGGCTTTTATTCATCTTCTTCTTTTGGAAATATTGCTAAATGTTTTGCTAATAGAATTTTTTTTGATGGTGACTCAATCTTGTTAAAAAGGTTACAATAAGTGGTCTCCAAATCAAATTTTTGTTTATTTGATTTTATCGATTGCAATAAGTATGATTCAATTTTATTTGGCCATTTGAAAGTCAATTTTCTGTGTGATTTTAAAAAATAAGTTAACCAAATTAAATCATATACATTTGATTTCTCTTTTTTAAATTTTTTTTCAGTTAATTTATTAAGTGAATCAAAAATGTTATTAATGACTTCAGTTTCATTCTCATAAGTAGAAACCAAAAGTTCTGTTAATGCTAAAATTTGTGGTAACGACTTTGATCTTTTTTCTTTAAGCATTAACAATAAACTGAAAACTTTGTATATTTCTTTACTTGAAAGCTTAAGTTTTAATTTATATTTTTTTGAAATTAATTCACTTAAAAATTTATCAATTACTCCTGTATTTGGATGTTTTTTGTCTATTACCAAAACTTTTCTAAAAGTGTTTTCAAAACTTTTATATTTAATAATATGTTTATGTTTTAAGGAATAAGCATGATATTCACTTGTCCATTCTCGAAAAAGCCCTTCTGGTAATGAAGAAATTGTTGATTTTTCTTCACTGATAGACAGATTAAATCTTTTTAGATTTCTTTGAACTATATTTAAAATTTCTTTGGCGTCAGATTCCGTTTGACAGAGAAATCTATAATCATCTTTGAAACGAACACCAATAAAATCGATATTATCATTTTTTAGTTGTTTAGATATATCTGTATCTATCACTGAGAGCATTACCTCTGTTATCAAATCAGATATTGCAGGACCAATAGCAATACCGTTAGTGCAACCATCATTAGCATTTTGAAACAACTTATCAATTTTGTTACCTAATAAAGTATATTTGTTTCTATCTTTTCTTGCATTTTCCTTTCCATTAATAGCCCATGCAATACTATGTGTATAGATTGAAGGATAAAAGTTTTTTATATCTGATTTTACAACAAATTTATATTTATGTCCTTCCGAAACAATATCACTTTCAGACATCTCAATAAATTCATAAATCATTCTACCAGATCGTAACGTCCCTAAAACACCAATATTATCATTATTTAATGGTATAGGAAAGGAGTATGAATAAATTGTATTTTGCTTACTGAAAAGAAGTTTTTTGATTTCATCCCAATTATTCATAAGTTGCCATACTAAGTCATGATATATTTTATGGTTTATAATTCCAAACGTTCTTTCAGTTAACTGAGATTTAGGAAAAGTAATTTCATAAATCTCTGACAAAGGAATTTTCTTTGTAAAATCATAATAAGGATTTTTCTTGTATGTAAATTTTAAAACTTTAAAACATGGAGGAAGAACATATTGTTCTGGAAAGAAACCCTCAGTAAGTAGCCAATTTGCAATTTTTCGAACAGGTAAAGCATTTACAAGCTTTTTTGTTTCTTCTAAATGTTTTTGAGGGAGATTCATTTATAACTTTGGTAATTTAAATAATTTGTAATATAATTCTAATTAAAATTCATTCTCAAATGTAAAGAAAAAAAATCATCATAGTAATAAAAATAGCCGTTAATGCTAACTCTCCCCACCAAAAATCTCCTTCACCGCCTCTTGATAACTTCTCGGGTTCTGAGCTTTTTTAATCTTTTTCAACGTCTTTTGTGGGTTGGAGAAGGAAGTGGAAAAGTATTCCCAAAAACCTAACATTTTCATTTTAATAGGCGTGGGGCCGGAGAGAGCAGCATCGTATTCTTGGTAAATCGTGTCGTGAAATTCCTTGAAGATTTGCCAGCGGTTGGTTGGGTATTCTGTGGTGTTATTTTTAATCATGCTTGGCAAAAATGGGTCGGCAATTAAACCGCGACCAATCATGAAATGATCAATACTCGGAAAACGTTCTTGCATTTCTTTAAATTTGGCTACAGAAGTGATGTCGCCGTTGTAATAGAGTTTATGTCGAGTATTTTCGGTGCAACGTTGAAAGGCTTCTAAATTCACTCCGCCATTATACAATTGTTTCCCAATTCGGGCGTGAATGGCAATGTTTTTAATTGGGTATTGATCCAAAATCGGGAAAACATCCAAAATTTCTTCGGGATGTTCGTAACCCATTCGCATTTTCATGGAAACAATGACATCGGTTTCGTTGTGCACTCGATTTAAAATATTGTCAATGCGTTGCGGTTCGCAAATCAACCCGGAACCCATTCCTTTTTTAGTCACCATCGGATAAGGACAACCTAAATTCCAGTTGAGTTCTTTGTAACCCAATTCCTGAATGTATTTCACCACAAACAGAAACTCATCGGCATCATTCGTCATTACTTGCGGAATTAATTCAGACACTTTATTGTTTTCGGGTTGCAAATCACGTTGGTAGGAATTTTTGATGACTAGTTTTCCATCCAATCGAATGTAAGGAGCATAAAACGTATCGATACCACCAAAATAGTGATGAAACGCATTCCGAAATCTGAAATCGGTGAAACCTTGCAACGGCGAAGAAAGTAGGGTAGGACTCATGGTTTAATTTGAGTGGTAAAGATAAGGGAAAAGGTATAAGCTTGAGATTGGAAAAATTAAAATTTTGACTATTTAATCAGCTTTTTAAACCATTAAGAAATTAAGTTTAATTAAGGTCTACCTCTTAATTTCTTAATGGTTTTTAGAGTTTACAACTAAATTTTTTGTCCTTCAATTATTACCTCCTCAATCAAATTACTCCCAAATTCATACGGCAATTGATAAAACGAATGAATGGGTTTAGTAATGATTAAATTCGCTTTTTTGCCTTTAGTAATACTTCCGTGAGTAGCTGAAATTCCCATCGCATAAGCTCCGTTAATCGTTGCGGCATTAATCGCTTCCTCTGGAGTCATTTTCATTTTAATACAAGCGGTTGCGACTACAAAATTCATGTTTCCGGAAGGAGTTGTTCCGGGATTATAATCGGTTGCTAGGGCTAATGGCAATCCGGCTTCCATCATTTTTCTAGCTGGTGTATAGGGAATACTGATGAAATAACTACACGAAGGCAAGGCGACTGGCATCGTTTTAGTATTTTTGAGCACTTCAATATCTTCTTCGGTTACAATTTCCAAATGATCTACCGACAAAGCGTTATGTTTTACGCATGCGGCAATACCGTTGATGGCTGTGAATTGATTGACATGAATTTTAGCTTGTAAACCATGTTTTATACCGGCTTCCATAATGCGTTCGGTTTCTTCAACTGAAAAATAGCCGGTTTCTAAAAAAGCATCAATATAATCGGCTAAGTTTTCTTTGGCTATTTTCGGTAGCATTTCATTGATTATTAAATCAATATAACCGGAATGATTTTCTTTGTATTCTTTCGGAAAAGCATGAGCTCCTAAAAAAGTAGCTTTTATTTTGATGGGATAGTTTTCTGCTAAACGTCTGATGACGCGAAGCATTTTCAGTTCTCCCTCTACTGTCAAACCATAACCGGATTTGATTTCGATGGCTCCGGTGCCCAATTTCATCACTTCTTCTAATCTAACTTTCGATTGTTCGTAAATTTCTTCTTCGCTGGTTGCATTGATTTTTTCAGCTGAATTTAATATTCCACCCCCTCGATTAGCAATTTCTTCATAGCTCAGACCATTGATTCTATCTACAAATTCCTGTACGCGATTGCCGGCATAGACCAAATGGGTGTGACTGTCGCACCAAGTGGGCAAAACAACTTTTCCTGTTGCATCAATAATTTTTGCCTCAGAAAGTGTTGGACAATCTTTCATTTCACCAAAATCAATAATTATATCATCTTTTAACAAAAGAAATGCATTTTTAAGCATGGGTAATGTTGCCATTTCACTTCCGGATACCTTAAGAATTCCTTTTTCTCTGATTTGAATCAGCTCCTTAATGTTAACGATTAATGTTTGCATGAAAAAATATTTTTTGTAAAAATAGAATGAAAAAATTAAATCCCTTATTTTTATAAAAAATAAAAACCGTGAAACGACTTAAATATAAAAAAGGGAGAAAAGTTCAGCCGAACTATTTTGAATATACCGGACATCATAAAGATCAACCGATAGAAATGCAACTTTTTGTGTATAATTCAGAATCATTTACGGAAACAAAAGACCTTCAATTTGAGAAAAATGAAATTGAATCATTGCTTCATTCAAATGATGTTAAGTGGTTAAATATTCACGGTTTACATGATGTAGAATTGATAAAAAAAGTTGTTGAAACCATTGGAATTGATGCCTATATTGCCGGTGATGTGTTGAATGTAGCCAAACGTACCCGAATGGAAGATTTGGAAAACGCATTGTTTTTTAGTATCAAATCTATTTTGCCTGAAAAAAACGAAACCAACGTTCATGTAGAGCAAATAAGTTTTATTTTAAAAGATAATATTCTTGTTTCTTTTCAAGAAAAAAGAGGTGATTTTTTTACCCACATTCGCGAGCGAATTAAAACAAACTCAGGTTTGGTTTGTAAAAAGAGAAATGATTTTCTATTGTATTTGATGTTAGATGCAATAATGGAAAATTTCTACATCACGATTGAAAAATATGAAGATAGCATTGAACAATTGCAAATTGAAGCAAAAGTAAATGACAGTCAAGATGTTTTGGTTCGAATTGAAAAGTGTAGTGAAGATTTATACTATTTAAAACGTTCCATTATTCCGCTAAAAGATTCATTATATAACTTGAAATCCTTAAAGGAAGATGATGATTTTAATGGAATAGAAAAATCAAATTTTACTTTTTTCTCTCGCTTGTATCAAAAAAGTTTAGAACTTTTAGATCAAATCGAATATGATATCAGTTCTTTAGAGAGTGCTTCCAGTTTTTATTTTTCAGCTCAAAGTCACCGCATGAATGAAATAATGAAAACGTTGACAATTGTTTCAGTAGTTTTTATTCCTTTAACCTTTATTGTGGGTGTTTATGGAATGAATTTTGAAAACATACCGGAATTAAAAGCTCCCAACGGATATTTCATCACATTGGGAGTTATGTTTGTCTTAGTTTTAGGAATGATTTACTATTTCAAACGTAAAAAATGGTTTTAGTTTACCGTAAAATTATAGGTTGTACCACTAAGATTTACCGCAGAAGTATTAATGGTTAAAAACGTAAAGTTATTGGCACTATCAGAAATTAAATCAAAATTTGAACCGTTATATCCATCGAAAAAAACTAATCTATATTGCCCCGGCTGTGTTAATTTTATTCCGCCTCTGTGTTCATATTGGTTGGTAGTTGAATTAAAATCGGCATAACCGGTTATATACACATTGGTAGTAATTCTACCTTTTTCTACCACAAAATTATTTCCCACAGAAACATTTTCCCAATCAACTTCATTTATTTTCTTTTCTAAACGATAAGTAAAAACAAAATAATTTGATTTTGTTGTTTTGAAAACATCCAAAGGAGTGGTTTGATTCGGCTGATTTAAATAACGACTAAAATTATTAGTGTTAAGCCACAATACATCATTGACATTATAATTACTTTCTACTTCTAAAGTAACTAGATTTGGAATAGAAGTGTAAACCGCATTGTAAAATTCTTCATCCTCTTTACTGCAACTATTTAAAATTGGTAAAAGAATAAGCATATAAAATAAAATGGACTTTTTCATACTTTTAAAATTAAAAACGATAACCAACATTAATACCTACTCGAGAAATATAATCCGGACTTTCGCCGGAGCTGAATAAATTTTTACCCATTCCCACAAAAATATCGATACCCAGTTTTTCTTTGATGTAAAATTTGTGTCCAATGGCTCCACCTATAGCAAAATCGGAATAATCTTTTTGAACCGCTTCATAATAACCATTGTTATTTTCATCTACCAATCGCTCCAATTCTCTATATTTACCTTGGTTGGATGAAACAAAAACTTCTATAAAATAGTAGCGAATTTGACTTTTAGATAATGAATATCGAACAAAAGGAATAATTTGATAGTCTTCTAACGTTCTATTTTTACCCAATTCAAAATCTTCTTCACGGGATTTACTTTGGTTAAAATTACCACTCACACCTACTGAAAAATCATCAGATAAAAAGCGTTCATAACTTACATGTACTTTTCCAAAGGCAACAATAGAAAAAACATCAAATTTAAGTTCATTTTTTCCTAAATCAAATTTTTGGTTATCTTGAGCGGAAACCAAACAAAAACTGAATAAAAAGAGAAATATTATTTTTTTCATTGCAATGAATTATAAGTTGTAAATATATAAAAAAAGGGTTGCCGTATAGCAATATTTAACGATTTAATTCTTTTACTAATTCAACGTTAATGCACCTAGAATTTCTTCTGACATAAATGGTCCACCCGGATATCTTGCTGTGTAATCTAAATTTAACCAAATCTGACCTCGCTCATCAATATGATAATGAATTTCTTTGTTTTTACTTTCGTCAATAAACAAAACCTCTTTTATCAAATAAACAGCCGCTTCTAAATCTGCTTTTTGACCTACTAACATCTCCGGATAAATATGTCCACCAGTGTGAATTAAACGTGGTGTGCCACCAATAGCACGAATACAAGCAGCCATCAAAATTGCATGGTCATCACAATCTCCCGAAAAATGCAATAAACTTTCACTTGCGTAGGCAATATACTCTTGTCCTTTTGGGTCATTTACGTAATTCCAACGGTTTCGGATTTCTTTAAATACGGCAAAACATTGTATCATTTTACGGTATTTTTGCTGTCCTTTGATGTCTCTAAAGTGTAATGTAGTTGCGGTTAAAGCAAAATTTCGAACTTCACGGTTGTCAAAGTCAATTGCTTTTATGATTTGTGTTTTGTTAGGAAAAGGCAATAATTTAGAAATTACAATATCTTGCGGATTTGGGTTTTCCGTCATGGAATAAATCATAAAACCGTAATTCTGAAAAACAGTTGCAAATCCATAACCCCCAAAAATAGTACCGTAAATCAAAAAAATGAAATAAACTATAATTCCCAAAATTAGAACCGTTTTAATTAATCGAAGTATCAATTGGATAATTAATAATAAAAGAATTGCAATTACTATTCTGTCAAATGAAAATGGCCACTCCGGATCTTTTAAGTTTAGATGAATAATGAGGAATAAAGGTATGGCTATTAATACATTCAAAATAAAAATAATTACGTCATCCCAAGGTTTTTTGACTTGGAATTTCGTTTTTAAATCTTGAAATTGATAGGTTCCGAATACTTTCATTTACACTAAAACGAAATATTGACTACAAGCAATATACCATTTCTGCAAAAGTACTTTTTTTATTGATAAGGTTTAGGTCAAAAAGTTGATTTTGAACTTTGTTTAACGTTTCCTGCGTTATATTTTTTTGTGACCATCTGGTTTGACTTAACCATTGGTTGATATCCTCAATTTTTTGGTTGTATCGCTCAGCTAAGGTGCGATTGATACTGGGAATATCTTTAAATTCAGCTGTTGTGGCATTGATGATTTCTAAAATGTGTTCAATAGTTTGTGCATGCGTTTGAAGTAATTCTTCCCGAACAGCAATAACAAAACATGGCCACGGAGTAGGGCAGTTGGCAATTCTTCGGAATGTACCGTTGTCCACCAAAGGTTTGGTCATGAACTTTTCCCACATAAAATAATCAGCTTTTCCGTTGGATAAAGCTTCAACCGCACCATCAATCGTGTTGACGATTTCAAACTGTAATTCATTGGTTTTCCAACCTTGATTTTGAGCATTCACAATTGCCATTAAATGTGAACCTGAACCCATTCGGCTTATCGCTACTTTGGTATTTTCTAAATCTGAAAGAGTTTGATATTTTGATTTTGCATCCACATGAATTCCCCAAATTAAAGGACTTTCCACATACACCTGAACTATTTTGGATGGATTTCCGGCTGTAATGTCTTTCACAATTCCTTCCGTCAAGATTACAGCGATATCTGTTTCACCCTCACGAAGCATTTGGCACATTTTTCCGGTACCTTCAGGGATGTCGATCCATTGTAAATCGATTCCGGCTTCTTCAAATTCACCGTTTTCATTGCACAAATGCCAAGGCAAATTGAAATGTTCGGGAACGCCTGCTATTTTGAAGGTTTTCATTTTTTTATAGTATTAAGATGGGAGTATTAAGTATTAAGATGGGAGTATTAAGTATTAAGATGGGAGTATTAAGTATTAAGATTATAGTTATAAGACAACGAAATTAAGTTTTTTTAAAGATAAATGAACAAACTCATAACCGACAACAGACAACAGACAACGTTTACAGTTTCTCCATCATCCACCATTTCCAAATCACCCCTTCTTTATCCGGATATTCTTCCATAAACTGAAAACCTACTTTTTGCAATACATGGTTTGAAGCTCCGTTTTGAGCATGTGTGTAAGCGTGCATTTTGTCGATGTTCATTTGGTTAAATCCATAGTCTAACCAAGCAATTGAAGCTTCTGTTGCATAACCTTTGTTCCAAAATTTTTCATTTAAACGGTAGCCGTAATCGTAGAAATTGGTATTGCCGTTTTCAATATGATCGTTTACAAATTTAATTCCTGTCCAACCTATAAATTCGCCAGTTTCTTTCAGAATAGTGGCAAAACGCCCAATTTTATTGGTAATATATTGCTTTTGCACCATTTCTATGATCTTGAAGGTTTCACTGATTTCTTGTGTTGGACTTTGCCAGAGATATCGATGTACATTCGGATTGTTGTCCATTTCAAACATGGCTTCGGCATCACTTAGTTCAAGCGGACGGAGGAGGAGACGATTTGTTTCGAGGGTTAAATTCATATTCTAATTTTTGAAAACAAATTGAAATAATTAACAAAATTCTGAAATATTTGTTTGTATGATAATTGACACATTGACAAATAGACTCATTGTCACATTATTCCGCCAATTTATCCAATGCATATTCAATCAACGCATCCACCGCTTTGTATGGATCTTCGCTAAATGTTCCGTTTGCTCGGTTGGCAATAATGGCATTCAATGACAAGCAATTATGACCTAATAATTTTCCTAAGCCATAAATAGCAGCTGTTTCCATTTCTAAATTGGTCATTTGAATGCCGTTGTAATTAAATGCATCCATTTTAGAATTAAGTTCTGCATCTTGAATGTTTAAACGCAATACACGTCCTTGTGGACCATAAAACCCGCCTGCTGTTCCGGTGAAACCTTTCTTAATCTGATTGCTCTCAAATTTTTTAATTAGTGAATTACTTCCTTTAATCACATACGGACGGCCTTTTCGTAAATCCCAATCTGTTTGTTTAATAAAGGCTTCTTCAATGTCTTTTTCGGAAACCGAATCAATTAAATAGGAGCGAAGCATGTTATCAAGTCCTAATCCGTAGGCACTCATTACAAAACTATCTACCGGAATATCGGCTTGCAACGAACCGGATGTTCCAATGCGAACAATGTTTAACGAAGTTAATTTGTCTTTAATAGTTCTGGTTTTTAAATCGATATTGACTAACGCATCGAGTTCGTTCATCACAATATCAATGTTGTCCGGACCAATTCCGGTTGACATTACGGTGATGCGTTTGCCTTTGTACATTCCGGTTTGTGTCTTGAATTCTCTTTTTTGTGTAGTAAATTCAATGGAATCGAAATGTTTGGTAATTTTTTCTACCCGATTTTGATCACCCACAAAAATAATGTCGTGAGCAATTTGTTCCGGCAATAAATTGATGTGGTAAACACTGCCGTCGGGGTTTAGTATTAATTCAGATGATTGTATCATTTTTTTGAGGTGCTAAGGTACTGAGGGACTAAGGTTCTAAGGTAAATTCAAAATAACTTGAAACCTTGAACTTGAAACAAAAATCATCCACCAACACGTTTGGTTTTAAATCCTTTATCTTTTAAAAATTGCATTATTTTGTCACGGTAATCACCTTGAATGATGATTTCGCCGTCTTTGAAACTTCCGCCTACGGCAAATTTGCTTTTTATTTCTTTGGCTAAGATTTTAAAGTCTTCGTCGGTTCCATCATAACCTGAAATAATGGTAGTAGGTTTGCCTTTTCGTTTTTCATACTGACAAATCATTGGTTCTTTTTGAACATATAATTCGTGTGGCGTATCCTCAACTTGTTCCGGTTCGTTGGTGGGTTGATGGTCGGGGAAGAGTTTTTTTAGTTGTTCACTTAAATCGTGCATGGTGTTATTTATTTAGAACGCGGATTTGAAAAATTCATATAATTATTAAAATTTCTCAAATTATTTGAATCTGTGATGCTTTTATTTTTTGAACACAGATTTTAAAAATTAATAAAATCAAAAATAATTATAAAATTTCTCAAATTATTTGAATCTGTGTTCTTTCATTTTTATGATAAACTAAAATAATGATAATTAAAATCGATTTTTATTCTTTTTCAGGTCATTAGTGAATATTTTTCTAATAAATTGAGGGTCTTTTCCAAAATTTAAAACTAATCCAACTTCACAATCTGTAGCTTTGAGGTAATTTATTAATTGACATTCATGGGCTTCAATCAAATTTTCAACACATTTTAATTCAATTATAAGTTTATCTTCTACTAAAATATCAGGAATATACTCTCCAACAATTTCATTCTTATAAAAAACGCTTACTTTTTTATGTTTTTCTATTTTATATCCTCTATTTGTAAGCTCAATAGCAAAAGCATTATGGTAAACTTTTTCAAGGAAACCATATCCTAATTCATTATAAACGTGATAATAAATTCCGATTATTTGCTTTGTTAATTCTTGGTGTGGAAATTTTTTTAAATTCATTTTGTATGGCTTTTAATTGTTAATATGGCTTATAATATTATTCGTTTTCTGAATACTGATACAGGAAATGTAAAAAATTAGAATAATAATTTTTATAATTTATCAGATTTTTAAAATCTGTGTTCCAAAAATAAAAAACCAAACCCCAATAAATGGAATTTGGTTATTTATTCACAAAGAAATTTACTTCTTAATCAATCCCAAATCAACCAAACGTTCGTGCAAAAATTCTCCTGCAGAAATGTCTTCGTATAATTTTGGATTATTTTCATCAATACAATCTTCCAATACATCTAAACGCATGTCGCTTACCGGATGCATGAAGAATGGAATGGAATAACGTGAAGTTCCCCATAATTCTCTCGGCGGATTCACTACTTGATGAATAGTCGATTTTAATTTATTGTTGGTATGACGGGATAACATATCGCCCACATTAATCATCAATTCATCCGGCTCTGCCATGGCATCAATCCAATCGCCGTTGTGGTTTTGCACTTGTAATCCTTTACCTTGTGCTCCCATCAATAAGGTAATCAAGTTGATGTCGCCGTGAGCCGCTGCACGAACGGCATCTTTTGGTTCGTCAGTAATTGGTGGATAATGAATCGGACGTAAAATACTGTTTCCGTCTTTGATGTATTTATCAAAATAGAATTCATCTAAACCTAAATACAAAGCTAAAGCTCTCAACACATAAACACCTGTTTTTTCTAACATTTGATAGGCTTCTTTACCCACCTCATTAAATTTTGGCAATTCAGTAACTTCAACGTTATCAGGATATTCTCCGGCATATTTTGAGCCTTCGCTTACATATTGACCAAAGTGCCAAAATTCTTTTAAATCACCTGCCGAACGCCCTTTTGCATGTTCCTTACCAAAAGAAACATAACCACGTTGTCCACCAATTCCAGGGATTTCATATTTGGATTTTGTTTCAACTGGAAGAGTGAAAAAGTTTCGCACTTCGCTATATAATTCATCAACCAAACGATCATCTAAAAAATGACCTTTAAGGGCTACAAACCCTATATCTGAATAAGCTTTTCCGATTTCATTTACAAATTTTTGTTTGCGTACCGGGTCATCCGATAGGAAATCACGCAAGTCAACACTAGGAATTTTTTGCATATTAAATTATTGTTTGTTAATAACTCAAAGTGAGTTGAATGCTTGTAAATACAAATGTAAATAAATATTTTGTTATGCAAAATTGAAAGTTATCAACAGTCGCGAAAACGTTTTATAAAAAAGTATCACAAAACGAATAGAATTTGTTATTTTTTGTACTTTTGGGAGCGTTTTAAAACACCCAAATTATGCTTTTTGATAGAAAAAATCTTTCCGACACGACACTTCTTGATTTATACATTCGTTTACTTAAACCCCGTTTAATTGAAGAAAAAATGCTCATCTTGCTTCGTCAAGGTAAGATTTCTAAATGGTTTTCAGGTATTGGACAAGAAGCGATTTCGGTAGGAATTACTTCTGCGTTAGACAGAGATGAATATATTCTTCCCATGCACAGAAATCTTGGAGTTTTTACAACACGAGATATTCCGTTACAGCGATTATTTGCTCAGTGGCAAGGTAAAAAAAGTGGTTTTACCAAAGGTCGAGATCGTTCGTTTCACTTTGGAACACAAGAATATAAAATCATTGGAATGATTTCGCATTTGGGTCCGCAATTGGGTGTGGCAGACGGAATTGCTTTAGCCAATAAACTTCAAAAAAATGGTAAAATTACCGCAGTTTTTACCGGAGAAGGTGCTACTAGCGAAGGTGATTTTCATGAAGCTTTAAATATTGCTTCGGTTTGGGATTTACCTGTTTTATTTGTCATTGAAAATAATGGTTACGGACTTTCAACACCAACAAACGAGCAATATCGTTGTGCTAATTTAGCCGATAAAGGCATTGGTTATGGTATGGAAAGTCATATCATTGACGGAAATAATATTTTAGAAGTATTTACAAAAGTAGCTGATTTAAAAGCTTCACTTCAAGAAAACCCAAGACCTGTTTTATTGGAATTTCAAACCTTCAGAATGCGTGGACATGAAGAGGCGAGTGGAACCAAATATGTTCCGCAAGATTTAATGGATGAATGGGCTCAAAAAGATCCGATTGATAATTATAGAGAATATTTGAAAGAAATTGGTTTGTTAACCAATGAATATGACGAAGCTATTCGAACTGCTTTCAAGCAAGAAATGGACGAACATATCCGTTTGGTTTTTGACGAACCTGATTTTGTTGCAGATTTAAGTGAAGAGTTAAATGATGTGTATAAACCGTATGAATTTGAAGAATTTACGCATTCATCAGTAACCGAAAATATTCGTGTAATTGATGCGATTACACAAAGTTTAAAACAATCTATGGAACGCCATCCTAACTTGGTTATCATGGGTCAAGACATTGCAGAATACGGTGGAGCTTTTAAAGTTACCGATGGTTTTGTGAACCTTTTTGGTAAAGATCGTGTTCGCAATACGCCGATTTGTGAAAGTGCAGTTGTTTCTGCCGGAATGGGTTTATCCATCAACGGACACAAAGCCATTGTAGAAATGCAGTTTGCCGATTTCGTTTCAACAGGGTTTAATCCAATCGTGAATTTATTAGCAAAGCAACATTATCGTTGGAATGAAAAAGCTGATGTTGTAGTTCGTATGCCTTGTGGTGGCGGAACGCAAGCCGGACCGTTTCACTCGCAAACCAACGAAGCGTGGTTTACCAAAACACCCGGATTAAAAGTGGTTTATCCTGCGTTTCCGTATGATGCAAAAGGATTATTAAATACAGCAATTAATGACCCGAATCCGGTGATGTATTTTGAACATAAACAATTGTATAGAAGCATTTATCAAGATGTTCCATCGGATTATTATACGATTCCGTTTGGAAAAGCAGCTTTATTGAAAGAAGGTACACAAGTGACCATCATTTCTTTTGGTGCCGGAGTGCATTGGGCCTTAGAAACATTGTCTAAACATCCTGAAATTAGTGCGGATGTGTTGGATTTACGTACATTACAACCTTTAGATACAGAAGCAATTTTTAAATCCGTTAAGAAAACCAATAAATGTATTATTCTTCAAGAGGATACTTTGTTTGGTGGAATTTCGAGTGATATTTCGTCTATGATTATGGAAAATTGCTTTGAGCATTTGGATGGTCCGGTGCAAAGAGTAGGTAGTTTAGAATCGCCAATTCCTTTCGTAAAAGCATTGGAAGAGCAATATTTACCAAAAGAACGATTTGAAAAGGAATTACTTGAATTAGTAGCATATTAATTTTAGAGAGGCGTTTGCCTCTTTTTTTTTGTCTTATTTTATCAACCGAAAACGATTGAAATTCATTTTTTTTTGGCTTTTATGAATAGAATTCAATAAACCTGATATTTATCAGATTTTACTGTTTTCCTTCCTCATAACTTTGTTTATAATTTAAACATTTTTGTTATGAATCTATCTCATATTGAACACATTGGAATAGCCGTAAATAGTTTAGAAGAAGCCATTCCGTTTTGGGAAGAAAAATTAGGATTGAAATGTTACACTATTGAAGAAGTAAAAGAGCAGAAAGTAAAAACTGCTTTTTTTCAAATTGGGCAATCCAAAATTGAGTTATTGGAATCTACGGACCCTGAAGGACCGATTGGAAAATTTATTGAGAAAAAAGGGGAAGGCATTCATCACTTAGCGATTGCTGTAAAGGATATTCAACAAAATTTAATGGAATTAGACGCAAAAGATGTTCAACTAATTGACAAAACACCTCGCAAAGGTGCAGAAGGGTTGGATATTGCTTTTTTGCATCCAAAATCAACGCATGGAGTTTTATTGGAACTCTGCGAAAATAATAATCGGTAAATCACTCATCATGGAAAGTGAAAAACAAATCAAAAAACTCTTAGATAAGCGAGCAGAAGCCCGTTTAGGAGGTGGTCAAAAGAGAATTGACACGCAACATGCTAAAGGAAAATTAACCGCTCGTGAACGCATTGAACTCTTGTTGGATGAAAGTAGTTTCGAAGAGTTTGATATGTTTGTCACGCACCGAAGTACCAATTTTGGTTTAGAAGAACAAAAATATTTGGGAGATGGAGTAGTAACTGGATTTGGTACGATTGATGCACGATTAGTCTATATATTTTCACAAGATTTTACTGTTTTTGGAGGTTCATTATCAGAAACGTTTGCTCAAAAAATCTGTAAGGTGATGGATATGGCCTTAAAAATGGGTGCTCCCATCATCGGAATCAACGATAGTGGTGGGGCAAGAATTCAAGAAGGGGTGACCAGTTTGGCTGGTTATGCTGAAGTTTTCCAACGTAATATAATGGCATCGGGAGTGATTCCACAGATTTCAGCAGTGTTTGGGCCTTGTGCCGGTGGTGCGGTTTATTCACCTGCATTGACTGATTTTATCATGATGACCAAACAAAACAGTTATATGTTTGTGACGGGGCCAAAAGTGGTTAAAACCGTTACCGGAGAGGTCGTAACAGACGAACAATTGGGCGGAGCAATGGTGCACGGAACAAAATCAGGGGTGACGCATTTTATTGCAGAGGACGAGCAAGAAGGCATCTTGTTGATACGAAAATTATTAAGTTATCTTCCACAAAACAACTTAGAAGAACCGCCTTTATCCGTTTGTTTAGACCCAATTGAACGAATGGAAGATGAACTGAATACCATTATTCCGGAGAATCCAAATAAGCCATATGATGTTAAAGATGTCATTCATGCTATTGCCGATGAGAAAGAGTTCTTTGAAGTACATCGTCATTATGCTCCAAACATTGTTGTTGGTTATGCTAAATTTAACGGACAACCGGTAGGCATCATCGCTAATCAACCTAGTTATTTGGCCGGTGTTTTAGATATTAATGCTTCGCGTAAAGCTGCCCGATTTGTCCGTTTTTGTGATGCCTTTAATTTGCCTTTGGTTACCTTGGTAGATGTTCCCGGATTTTTACCCGGAACTACTCAGGAATATGGCGGAATTATTCTTCATGGGGCTAAATTATTGTTTGCATATGGTGAAGCTACCGTTCCGAAAGTCACGATTATTTTACGTAAAGCCTATGGTGGAGCTTATGATGTAATGAGTTCAAAACATTTGCGTGGCGATATTAATTATGCTTGGCCTAATGCTGAAATTGCCGTGATGGGACCTAAAGGAGCCATTGAAATTCTATACCAAAAAGAATACATGCAAATTGAAGATGAGGAAAAAAGAGCTTCATTCATAGCAGAGAAAACAGAGGAATACAAACAAAAGTTTGCCAATCCTTACAATGCCGCCAGTTATGGGTATATTGATGATGTAATTGAACCCAGAAACACACGTTTTCGTATTATTCGGGCCTTACAATCGCTGGCTACCAAAAAAGTTGTGAATCCACCCAAAAAACATTCTAATATCCCACTCTAGTATGAATGCTTTATTATATTTAGTTCAAGTGAGTACGCACAAAGATGCAGCGGAATTTGCCCGTTTGGATCCTTATGGAATTGGAATGACCTTAGTGGCCATGACCGTTGTTTTTATTTCCTTGTTGATTTTGTATGTTCTTTTTAAAAACATAGCCAAGCTTTTTGCATACGATTTTAGAAGTAAAGTAACCCGAAAAGAACATCCTATCCTAAAAGACAGTACCGCAACATTAGAATTAGGTGCTGCTGTGGCAATGGCTATACATCTCTATCAACAAGAATTACACGACCATGAAACGGCTTTGTTGACCATCAAAAAAATTAACCGAAGTTATTCGCCATGGAATTCTAAAATCTATGGTTTGCGAAAAGAATTAAAATAATCGGACATGAAAACATTCAATTTTAAAATAAACGGAAACCGGTACGAAGTTGTAATCGATAATTTAGAAGAAAGCACTGCTCATATTCAAGTAAACGGTGTGGACTATACGGTAGAATTAGAACAAAAATTAACAGTGGTTAAAACTCCTAAATTGGTTCGTTCTGTTGCTATACCCTCTACAGATTCTACAGATTCTACTGCAAAAACCAGCTCACCATCTGCTCCAAAAGGTGGCGGAACCATTAAATCACCACTACCAGGAGTAATCTTAAAATTGCATGTTAAAGTGGGTGACACGGTGCAACTTTCACAGGAATTAATTACGCTTGAAGCCATGAAAATGGAAAATAGTATTCAAGCGGATAAAGTCGGAGTGGTAGAAGCGATTCATTTTTCTACCGGTGATGCGGTGATGGAAGGCGATGTGTTAATGACCATAAAATAGGAAATCATGAGTGAGTTTTGGAGTTTTTTAGTTGAACACTTAGAGTTGTTTTTTACTTACACTGCTTTTGCAAATTTTACTATTGGACATGCGGTGATGATTCTTATTGGATTGGTTTTTATTTATTTGGCCATTTTTAAAGAATATGAACCGATGTTATTGGTTCCGATCGGATTTGGAATTTTAATTGGAAACGTACCTTTTTTTCCCGGTTTGCAAATTGGGATTTATGAAGAGGGTAGTGTGTTAAATTATCTTTATTTTGGGGTAATGAAAGGTATTTACCCACCGTTAATTTTCCTAGGAATAGGGGCAATGACTGACTTTTCGGCACTAATCTCCAACCCAAAATTGATGTTAATTGGTGCCGCAGCTCAATTTGGTATTTTTGGAGCCTACATCGCTGCTTTAGCATTAGGTTTTTTACCGGAACAAGCGGGAGCAATTGCTATTATTGGTGGAGCAGATGGTCCAACAGCTATCTTTTTATCTTCAAAATTAGCACCGGAACTTATGGGAGCAATTGCTATTTCTGCTTATTCTTATATGGCACTAGTACCCGTGATTCAACCTCCGATTATGCGATTGTTAACAACTTCAAAAGAACGTTTGATTAGGATGAAACCGCCAAGAGTTGTTTCCAGAAATGAAAAGATTATGTTTCCGATTGTTGGTTTATTGCTTACTACTTTTATTGTTCCGAGTGGATTACCGTTGTTGGGCATGTTGTTTTTTGGTAATTTATTAAAAGAAAGCGGCGTAACAAAACGTTTAGCGGATACAGCTAAAGGGTCGTTGATTGATATTGTTACGATTTTAATTGGCTTAACGGTTGGTGCTTCTACACAAGCCACTACTTTTTTAACCGGAAAATCAATAGGTATTTTTGCGATTGGTGCGATTTCCTTTGTGATTGCCACTACAGCCGGGGTTTTGTTTACCAAGTTTTTTAATTTGTTTTTGAAAGAAGGTAATAAAATCAACCCGTTAATAGGCAATTCAGGTGTTTCTGCCGTTCCGGATAGTGCGAGAGTTTCACAAGTTGTTGGTTTGGAATATGACAAAACGAACCATTTATTGATGCATGCCATGGGACCCAATGTTGCGGGTGTGATTGGTAGTGCAATTGCTGCCGGAGTTTTATTGAGTTTTTTAGGATAGTTTTACTGTAATCAATTGTCAGTAATCGGTTGAATGTTTTTGTCTTTTTGATGAGTATAAAAATGGTAGGTTTCTCAAAATTTACTATTTTTATTTTTTCAAACAGCTATGCAAAATTCTATAATTCACATTCACTACTATCATTCCCCAATTGGAGAGCTTGTTTTAGGCGATTATAATGACCAATTGTGTTTGTGTGATTGGCGATACCGCAAAATGCGAAATGAGGTTGATGCACGAATTTTAAAAGGTTTGCAAGCAGAATTTGTTGAAAATGTTACTCCTTTGTTAACCGAAACCCAGCATCAATTACAAGCTTATTTTGATAAGAAACGAACCACATTTGATCTACCTCTTTTGTTGGTAGGAACCGATTTTCAGCAAACGGTTTGGAAGGCTCTTCAACAAATTGAATATGGTAAAACACAAACCTATCTGGGTTTATCTAAGCAATTAAACAATTCAAAAGCTGTTCGGGCTGTAGCTTCGGCAAATGGTGCCAATGCGATTTCGATAATCATTCCGTGTCATCGAATAATTGGTAGTAATCAAGAATTAGTGGGTTATGCAGGAGGAGTATCAGCTAAGAAAAAATTATTGGCTTTGGAGCAGGGAAATCAGTTGGAGTTATTTTAAAAAAAATTGATAATGACAATCTTATGTCAACTTATTCAATTCTGATAATATTTTTTTGTCTTACTAAATTCATATTGTTTTATTTTTAACTTTGACATCGTTATGACTATTTACGTTATAGCTTTAAATATTTTATTAAGTATAACAAAACATTGCCTCTAAGATATTGTTTTTATAATCCTGAACTAAATGAATCAAAGTGTAATTTTAAATTTTTCAAAGCTCTCAAAGTCTTTGTTGTTGATTCCTTTATTTTTAATTATACTTATTATCGTTTATCTATTTACTCAAGATGCTCTGTCAATTGAGCAATATATCAGTATTCAAAAAGACTTGTTTTACATCATCAATCAAAATTTAGGTCAATACCCAACTTTTCAATATAATCTCACTCAAATAGGCGATTGTTTGATTTTCTTTGCACTTGTCAGTGTATTTTTCATTGTTACACCAAAATTATGGGAAGCTTTGTTATCAGCTTCTTTGATTTCATTAATTTTCTCGAGTACATTGAAAAAAATTTTTGCAATTCCACGTCCAGCTGCGGCATTGGATATAGAACAATGCATTATTACGGGAAAAATTTTAAAAGGGCATAATAGTTTACCTTCGGGGCATTCCATTACTACATTTACGATTCTTACAGTACTTTTATTTGCTTTTATGCCACAATTAAAAAAGTTAAAATTTTGGTGGATTTTAGCTGTATTAACAATTGGATTTGTCATTGTTTTTTCTAGAGTAGGAGTAGGTGCTCACTATCCTTTAGATGTTATTTGTGGTAGTATAATAGGCTTTTTGAGTGGACTTTTAGGTATATTTTTTAATCAAAAATATCCAATTTGGAAATGGATAAATGAGCAAAAATATTATCCAATTTTTATGCTTTTATTTTTAGTAAGTGGAATATTGATTATTCAAAAATTGACGAAAGAAAATTTGATGATTTATTATGTAGCCTTAGCAACTTTAGGTTATACTTTATATAAAATTTCAACTGTATATGTTAAAAAAAGAAATTAAAATAACCCATTTTGTCTTATTATTAAGTTTAATAAACTTCATTTTTTTTCATTATCCCTTTTATGTTTTTGTATTTAATAATCTTAATTACAATAGTATTAGTGGTGTTTTTGTGATTATTAGTTTAATCATTTTAATGATTATATTGAATGCATTTGTATTTTATCTTTTTTTCTATCTATCAAAATATTTTGGAAAATTCATACTCATTTTATTTTTCATACTTAATGCTTTAGCTGTTTATTTTGTAAATACTTACAGTGTTATTATTGACAAAAGTATGATTGGAAACGTGTTCAATACGAATTATGAAGAATCGAGTAGTTATTTTTCATTTAAATTAATTTTGTATCTTTTATTCTTGGGTGTTTTACCAAGTATTTACGTTGCAAAAGCAAAGATTATAAAAGTTACGTTTAAAAAATTTATGATTACTAGTTCACTTACGTTATTGTTTGTGCTACTATTGGTTTTTGCGAATGCGTCCAATTGGTTATGGATTGATAAAAATTCAAAACAATTAGGAGGATTAGCTATGCCTTGGTCATATACCGTCAATACTATTTCTTATTTTAACAGTAAACACAAAAAAAATAAAAAAGAAATACTATTACCCAATGCTACTATCAAAGACAACAAAAAATCCATTTTTGTTTTGGTTATAGGCGAATCAGCTAGAAGTGAGAATTTTTCTTTATATGGATATAAAAAAGAAACGAATCCATTACTTTCAAAAACCTCTAATTTACATCATTTTAATGCAACTTCTTGTACTACATATACAACCGGAAGTTTAAAATGTATTCTAGAACATCAAGATACCGGAGATTTATATGAAATATTACCAAATTATCTTCATCGAAATGATGTGGAAGTAATTTGGAAATCTACAAATTGGGGAGAACCACCTTTACACATTAAAAATTTTAAAAATAAATCGGCTCTAAAAGAATCTTGTAAAGGTGAGATATGCGACTATGATGGGATTTTATTAGAGGGTTTAAAAGAGCAAATAGAATTGAGTACTAAAAATAAAATTTTAGTGGTTCTGCATACAAGTACAAGTCATGGACCAACATACAATAAAAAATATCCGCCACAATTTGAAGTTTTTAAACCGGTTTGTAAAAGTGTAGAACTTAGTAATTGCTCACAGGAAGAATTAATTAATGCGTATGACAATACAATTGTATATACTGATTATCTTCTACATCAAGTAATAGAAAATTTAAAAGCTTTACCAAGTTATGAAAGTGCAATGTTTTTTGTTTCTGATCATGGTGAATCATTGGGTGAGAAAAATTTATATATGCATGGACTTCCAATGAGTATTGCACCAAAAGAACAATATGAAATTCCTTTTATAGTATGGATGTCTAATCCATCAAAACAGTTAAAGCCAAGTTCTACGTTAACTCAACATCATGTTTTTCATAGTGTTCTACGATTCTTAAGTGTTGAAAGTCCAATTTATAATGAAGAAATGAATATTTTTAAGTAGTAAATATTATTTATTAATTTTGAATTAGTCGGTAAGTATTCTTTAACCAATTTTTTGAAATTTATTTCTGTTATTAATTTTATAATTCTTAACTATTAATTTTATGAATAAATTTATTGTCATATTGTTTTTATTTGCTCAAATCGCATTTGGTAAAACAGATAAAGATTCCCTATTAAAAAGAGATTTTCATCTATTTATAGATCAGGTAGTTAAACTTACAGAATCTAAATTACTTGAAATAACACAACAAAAAAAAGGTGAAATTACAAAAAGATTAAAAGATAAAGAGGCTTTAAAAATCTTAGAGATTACAAAAAAGTATGGGTATTTATCCTATCTAAGAGTAAAGAACATAACAGGCGAAGAATTCAATTTAGAACAACTTAATTTTCATTTGCTTTTTCAATGTTTTCCTGAAAAGTATAAGAAGGCTGCATATTTACTTTTAAAAACGGAATATAAAATAGGAAATATTGAACGCTGTGATTTTGGATTTTTAGTAAAAGATTTATTGAATGTTAAAGATTACACTGTTTTAGAAGAATATGGAATTGTTGTAACAGAAGAGATAATTTCTGAAAAAAGTTGGATGTCTAGGTTTGAATGTTTAGATAAATAACTAAAAATTATATTTACGTTCAATAGCAAATCGAATAAGATCTGTTTTTCCTTGAACGCCTATTTTTTTCATGATATTTTTACGATGTGAATCAACAGTTGTTTTACTAATGAATAGATAATCAGCGATTTCTTGTGATGTTTTGCCTTCACCAATACAAACTAGAATTTCTTTTTCTCGTTGACTGAGAATAATTTCTTCTCTAGTTATTGAATCATAAGAAATTACAGGAGTATCAAAATGAGTATTTCCTTGAGCTACATTCCGGATTACTTCTATTACTTTTTTTAAAGAAGCATTTTTAATGATATATCCTTTTGCACCCGCTTCTTTCATTTGCAGAATAGCATCAAATTGTTCAAACATGCTAAAAGCAATCACTTTGATTTGAGGATTTTTCTCTAAAATTATTTTAGTAGCCATGATGCCATCACATTTTGGCATCCGAATATCAGTAATAATAATATCAGGTTTTTTAGCTCTTGCAATTTCAATTAATTCTTCACCATTATTGGCCTCGCCAACCACTTCAATATCTTCTTCAAAGGAAAGCATTAATTTAATGCCATCCAATAAAGCTTGATGATCTTCAGCTATAACAATTCGAATCATAACGGTAAATCAATTATTATGGTTGTTCCTTTTCCGAGAATAGAATCTATTGTAAAGGAACCACCCATTTGTTCCACTTTTTTTTCAATATTCTTGAGCCCCATTCCTGTATTGGAATTTAATTTGTTTACTTCAAATCCAATACCGTTATCCTCAATAATGATATTAATATCTGTATGATTGTGTTGCGTTATGTAAATATTTACCTGACTTGCTTTAGCGTGTTTGATTATATTTGTACATAGTTCTTGAATCATTCTAAATATACCAACTTCTAATTGATTATCCAATCTTTCTTTTAGTCCAAAAGGAATTACATTAATATCCAAAAGATTTAAAATACTCATTTTGTCTGCCATTGACTTAACAGCCGGAACTAAACCTTCATTTCCAATTACACCTAAATTTTTATAATGAGCTAAATTTCTAACCTTTTGATAAGCTTCTTCAATTAATTCATCCGTTTTTTCATAAAGTTTTGACTCTTGTTCTTCCAAATCACCTTTTTGACGCTTTAAATTTTGAAAATTCAATCGAAGAGTAGCCAACATACTACCTAAATTATCGTGTAATTCATTTGCTAATTTTACTCTTTCTTTTTCTTGAATTTCCAACATAATATCAATATTTTGTAATTCTTGCTCTTTGAGAATTGAATTCATTTTTTCTTTTTGCAATTCAATTTGTTGTTCATTTATAGTATTTTTCTTTTTAAGATTTTTTACCCATAAAAAAGCTATAACTATTGTAGTTACAATAAATCCGAGAAGGATGATTAAAATAAGTTTGTCAATTTTTTGGGTTTTTTCCAGAATTTTATTTTGGCTTTTGAGGTTTTCATTTTCAAGTGATTTTTCTTGCGTTTGAAAGTAAACATGAAATTCAGAAAGTTTATTGTCAATATCCTCTTGATTATATTCAGATTCATTTTGAGCATATTCACTTAACAATTCATAAGCTGTTTTATAATCACCTATTTTTTCGTAATTTTTAGATTTAAAAAGTAAAATTAGGTTTTTTAAACGTTTAACATGTTCTGTAATTGGAAGTTTATCTGCTTCCTCTAAATATTCAATTGCTTTTTGATAGTTTGCTTTTTTATTAAAACTAGCAGCAAGGTTCACGTAATTTTTACACAATTCGTTTACTCTAACTGCATTTTTGTTTAATAGTAGGTTTTTAGATAAGTAATAAATAGCTGAATCCGGCAAATTTAATTTTTCGTTGTATATTACTGCTAAACCATTGTAAATATTAACTAAAGTGTTTTTGTCATTCGTTTTAATGTTGTGAGATAATGCTTTGAAATAATAACTCCTTGCTTTACTTATAGAATCATTAATTAATAAATGTATTGCTTTTTTATAATACCCAACAGCCAATAAACTGTCGTTTTTTTTTCCAATTGCAAAGTCAATATACTCATCAAAAAGTTTAGGGGCTTCATTTTTTACATGATTAAAAGAAGAATAAATTTCGGCTATTTCTAACTTTAACTCATAAACTTTGTTTTCATTTTTTAGTATTGAATATTTTTTTTGTGCTTTTAGTAAATAATTCAAAGCTTTATCCATTTGGTTTTCATTAGCATAGGCTTTTGCCTTGTAATAAAATATTATAGCCAAACTTTCATCATTAGTATTTTTTTCAAAATCTTTTAAATAATTGATAATACTTAATGATTTTCCTTCTTTTAATAACTTCTCAATTTTATTAATATCAGGATTTTGAGCCTGTATAAAAATACTGCTTAACAAAATGTAAAGTAAAAAAAGTAAGTTTGTTTTCAAATGTAGTTGATTAGATTATAGAAATTCCAACTGTTCTCGGTTTACCACTTCCAGTTCTCAATGGATAAGCATTGGTTTGAGCACTACTTTTACGTTTAGCTGAAGAATAATAGGCAAATATTTTTTCTTTAATATCATCTATATTTTCTTCAATTAATAAATCGTCATGAATTAACAGTAATAATGTGTCTGGGGTATCCAAATCTAATGCTCTACCAGCATAATCTTCATTTAAGTCTCCTCCATCAGCAATGCTTCGTAAATCAATTTTCATTTGATAATTGTAATTATTGACGTTTGTAAATGCATCAATTCCAAAGATTAATTGTATTGCTACAACATTTAACGTTTCATTGTTTTCCAATTTTGTACTGAAATTGTAAAATTTAAAATCGTATGCTGGCTCCGATTCAACAGGAATTCCTAATTCTACATTCATTGTTTTAGCAATAGGATTAATGTGTCCAATTGCGGTATATGTAACGTTTGGCATGATTAAAAAAGTTTAAAAGTTAATACAACCAAAATTCGACAATTAAATTTAAATAAAAAATCCCTAACAATAGGGATTTTTTATTATCTGTTTTTCAAAAATATTTTGATGGTAAAAAGCAGTAAAATGAATAGAATGAAACCAATTACAATTTTATAACTTCCTTTATAATGCAGCTTATGTAAATTCAAATCTTTTCTGTAAACATAAATCATAGTTGCAACAAAAACAATTACAAAAAAAAGAGCAAATACGAGTTGACCGGTTGTAAACATAGCATTATTTTTCAACAAAAATAGTTAATAGTTTTTAATCGAATGCAGTTATGATTGTTTTATGTTATGTTAAATTTACTGAAAATTTTAAGGTATGCAAAAACAAATTAGAGCCGTTCAACTATTTCACGAAGCATTTGAAATAGGCTATAAAAATGAGCCAACGGTAGGCTTGGGAGAAGCAAAAAATTTACTTCGTTATAATTTGATGAAAGAGGAAAACGAAGAGTATTTAGAAGCAGCCATGAATGATGACATGATTGAGGTAGCAGATGCTCTAGGTGATATGTTATATATATTGTGCGGAACCATAATCGAGCATGGTTTGCAACACAAGATTGAAGAGGTGTTTGAAGAAATACAACGCAGTAACATGAGTAAATTGGGTGAAGATGGTAAACCTATTTATCGAGAGGACGGTAAAGTAATGAAAGGACCTAACTATTTCAGACCTGATTTTGAGAAAATATTCAAATAGCAAGAAGGATTTATATTTATTAGCATTTTATCGACTATTTTTATCATTCATCAGAATTATTTTTTTTAATGATATGCTTGCTATACATTTGACTCACCATAGCATAAGTAGGTTAAGTTTATGGTAGATTTGGGGCAAAAAGGGTGGAAGTGATTCCACCTTTTTTATTTTATATTAATTAGGATATCACTTTTTTGTGTATAGAAACAATTGATATAGAAAGCATTAGTGTAGAGTAGTATAAAAAGGTTAATTTTTAAAATAAAAAGGTTTGCAAATCCCGAAAATCGTTCTATATTTGCACTCGCAATCAGAAAATGATTGTTTTTTATTGGAGAAATGGCAGAGTGGTCGATTGCGGCAGTCTTGAAAACTGTTGACTGTAACAGGTCCGGGGGTTCGAATCCCTCTTTCTCCGCTGACTTTTATTCAAAATGAACTAAAACCCTTTAAATTCAACATTTAAAGGGTTTTTTTGTTTTTAAAAATACTCAATTTATTCAAAATTACACAAACTTTAGGTGCACTAATCGGTGCACCGGTTAACGTGTAAAAAAGGTGCACCTGTTTTCATATGAACCCCCATGAACCCCGTGGTTTAGAAAATGAACATCTTTTCTTGTATTGACAATTAGTGTAAATTAATTATCAATTTAAAGGTTACCAAAATGAAAGCAAAAATCAATGTACTTTTCTATCTAAGAAAATCAAAAGTCAATGCAGTTGGACGAATGCCAATTTTTCAGCGTATAACAGTGAATGGTCAACGATTTGACATTAGTACCGGTCATTATGTAGAAGAACAAAAATGGTCATCTGAAATCAGCAGAATGAAGGGCAATTCAGAAGAAGCTCATACAATAAATAGTCAACTTGAACTATTTAAAGCAAAGGTATT
>JAFLBT010000150.1 GCA_017302935.1 Flavobacteriales bacterium
AAACCGCTTTGCATTCGTTTATCCAAAAAGGAATTATTGCACCTCCGGAAGATGAATTGGCTCAGGAACATTTTGAAATTTTGGTAGAAAAACTGGAAGAAGCCGGATTCATTCACTACGAATTATCCAATTTTGGAAAAGAAAACTATTTTTCAAAAAACAATTCGAGTTATTGGTTGGGTAAAAAATACATTGGCATTGGTCCGTCTGCTCACAGTTATGATGGTAAAAAGCGGGGTTGGAATGTATCGAATAATTCACTTTATATTAAATCCATTCAAGAAGGAAAATTGCCTATTGAAACCGAAACATTATCCAAAACTGATCGGTACAATGAATATGTCATGACGGGTTTGCGAACCATTTGGGGCATTTCATTGGATAGAATTTTAAACGAATTTGGCCAAACCTATTTGGATTACCTCAACCAACAAGCTGCCAAATATATTGAAGATCATTTGCTTTTTGTGGATGAAAACATTTTGCGAACTACTCGAAAAGGAAAGTTTTTGAGTGATGGGATTGCTTCTGAACTTTTTATGTTGAATTTAGGTTAATTTTTAACATTAACAAGTTAAGGATAATTAAGGTTTTCATTAAGCCTTTATTTATTTTTACTAAATTTGAAAAAGGTTTTAACATTAAGAAGTTAAGGAAAATTAAGGTCTTCATTAAGTCTTAACTAAACTTAATGAAATCACCCTTAATTTCTTAATGTTATAAAAAAGTTGAAACATTGAAAGCAACCATCACCCACCAAAACAAAACCTTCCAAGTAGATTTATCAAAACCCATTGATATTTCGCTGCCCTTGTCCAACACAGAAAACAATCCGATTGCGTGGTACATTGAAAAACCGCAGATAGAACCTGTTCGTTTTGGTTCGTGGGTGGGAAGTGTGAATGGCGGAGCAACGACCAATTTCAACAACATTTTTTTCAATCCGCACGGACACGGAACGCACACGGAATGTTTGGGACATATTACGAAGGAATTTTTCAGCATCAATCAAGCTCTGAAAACCTTTTTTTTCACGGCTCAACTGATTTCCATTCAACCGGAACAACAAGGAGAGGATTTTGTAATTACGAAAAATCAAATTGAAAAAGCGTTAGGTAATTCAAATCCTGAAGCAATTGTAATTCGAACGCTACCGAATTTAGAAGAAAAAAAGTCTAAAAATTATTCGCATACTAATCCGCCTTATTTGCATGAAGAAGCGGCTAGTTTTATTCGCGAAAGCGGTATACAACATTTATTAATCGATTTACCGAGTGTGGACAAAGAAAAAGACGAAGGCAAATTGTTGGCTCACAAAGCCTTTTGGAACGTAAAAGATGTAAATGATTTAAATAACGATGCACGAAAAAATGCCACGATTACGGAATTGATATTTGTGGATGAGAATGTGAAAGATGGTTCATATTTATTGAATTTGCAGATTGCTTCTTTTGAAAATGATGCTTCTCCTTCTAAACCAATTTTGTTTAAACTTTTGTAATCTAAAGCTCTATCAAACAAACTTCATAATTAATCATTATTGAATGTTCCGTTTTTTTTAATTAAATTTGTTTTATAAAATTTCATTTCCCATGAAAAGTATCATCGTATATCCTAAAAATGAAAAACAAAAAAACTTACTTCAATCACTTCTTGAAGAAATGAAAGTTAGGTATATCATTGATAAAGCCGAAAATAATTCTAAAATGACAAAAGAAGAGTTTTTTCAAAAAATTGATTCTTCTTTGGATGAAGCTGGAAAAGGCAAAACAATTAAAATTTCAAAAGAAGATCAAAAAACACTTTTGGGATTATGAGTTATTCCATAGAACTTACCAATCAAGCTGTTGAAGACATTAATAAACACAAAAAATCAGGCGATAAAAAGATTTTAATTAAAATTGACAAACTATTAAACGAGTTACGAGAACATCCTTATTCTGGAACAGGTAAACCTGAAAAACTAAAACACTACGAAATAGCCACTTGGTCAAGAAGAATTTCAGACAAACATCGAATGATTTACAGAATTGAAGAGGAAAAAATTACTGTTTTGGTTCTTTCTTTTTGGGGACATTATGATGATAAATAATTTTTTGAATCAATTTTATTCAAACGAAAATGAAATTTTTTCAATTCTTTCCATTAGCTCGTTTTTTTATTAGAAATTGCAAAGCAAATAAAAATTATGAACATCCAACAGCTATACGATTATTGCCTCTCCAAAAAAGCCGTCACCGAACACTTCCCTTTTGACGAAGATACTTTAGTGTTTAAAGTCGGAGGAAAAATGTTTTGTCTCACTTCTTTAAAAGATTGGGAAAACGGAACGCCTTCGTTAAATTTAAAATGTGACCCTGAAAAAGCAGTAGAACTTCGTGCGGAATATGATGCGATAACAGCTGGTTATCACATGAGTAAAGTGCATTGGAACACGGTTGCTTTTCACAGCGATGTAGATGATAAAATGATGCGGGAATTGATTAATTATTCGTATGAATTGGTTTTCAAAAGCTTGACTAAGAAAATTCAATCCGAAATTGAAAATTTAGAAAATTAGATAGTATTTTTGCCCGTGAAAATGGCAAATCTAATACTGAAAGGAAAACATGATTGAGAATTTAAAGAAAATCCTAAACGAAGATCAAGACCCAAAAGCAATCGAAAAAATTTCGGCTAAGCTTGATAATTTATTAATGTCTAATGAAGAAGTAGGCTATATTGCTGTTCAAAAAAAACCGGCTGTAACCATTTTTCCGGATAGCATTGTAGTAACCAACAAACGAATTTTACTTTGTAAACCCAAAAATCTTGGGTTATCTATGGAATTTATTGACTACGATTGGGATGATATTTCGGCTAGTTTTGTGAAAGAAGGAATTTTGGGTGCCGAATTCACTTTTACTACTAAATCCGATTTAACGCATACCGTTGATTATTTGCCCAAAACGCAAGCCCGAAAACTATATACTTTTGCAAAGGAACAATTGGACTTAATGAAAAATAACAATGTCAATTCTTTTATTTCGCAAGAAAAAATTGTGACAGATGAAATTTTGAATGAAGAAATTCCGGTTCAGCCGACCATTGAAATTGAAGAAATTGAAACAGAAGAAGTAACTAACTTTGCAGAGATTGTTCCGGTTGCCAACTTCTCAAATTATGAAGAACCAAAAACAGAAACACCATCATCAAACACATCTTCTGAAAGAAAATTGAGTGAATTGTCTCAAGATGAATTGTTTGAAAAATTGCAAAACTATAAAAAACTGCTCGACAACGGATTAATCTTGCAAGGCGAATATGACGCCTTTAAGAAAGAAATTTTGAGCTATATGTAATAAAATGACCGGCAAAAAGCCGGTTTTTTTTGAGTTATGTAACAAGTGTTACCTTTTAAGTGGTTGATGATAAGTACCTTTATGCTATAAAATTAATCATCATGACCACAACAATTGTAATTGGAGGGAGTTTTGCCGGAATGACGGCCGCCCTTGAAATCAAACGAAAAGGAAAAGACCAACACAAAGTCATTTTAATTGATAAATCACCCTTATTTCTTTTTATACCTTCACTCATTTGGGTACCTCTAGGCAGAAGAGAAATTAAAGATATTTCCTTTAAAAAAGAAGCTATTCTTAAGAAAAAAGGGGTCGATTTTGTGGTAGCTGAAGCGGTGAAAGTTGATCCAAAAACCAGTACTGTTTTTACCGACCATGGTGAATTTTATTACGACCATTTGGTCATTGCAACCGGCCCAAAAGTGAAATACGACGTTGCTCCCGGAGTAGAGGAGTTTGCATATTATATTGGCACACCTAACGGAGCCATGAAAACCCGAAAAGCATTAGAAGAATTCAAGAAAAATCCGGGTCCAATTGTGATTGGAGCTACTCAAAATGCCGGATGTATGGGTGCCGCTTACGAATTTTTATTTAACATAGAAAAATGGCTTCGCGAACAAAACATCCGTAAAAAAGTAGATTTATTTTGGATTACGCCTGAAGATTATTTAGGCCATTTTGGTATTGATGGAATGCCGATGGGCGAAACGATGTTAAAATCCTTTATGAATATGTTCAACATTCATTATCGCACTCAAGTTGGAGTCAAAGAAGTACAAAAAGACAAAGTCATTTTGACCAACGATGAAATTTTACCGAGTCATTTCACCATGCTAATGCCACCGTTTATTGGGGTTGACTTTGTGACCAATTCTCCGGAATTACATGCAACTCCCACCGGTTATCTTCCGGTTGGAAATGATTACAGACATCCGGATTATCCAAATGTTTGGGCTGCCGGAATTGCGGTGAATGTACCGCTTCCTTTTACCCCGGGAAAAGTGCCTTTTGCCTCACCAAAAACAGGTTATCCTTCTGATGAAACCGGAAAAATTGTTGCAGAAAATATTATCCGTGTGACCAACGGCCGAACCGATTTAAAAGAAAAAGCGTGGGGAAGAATTCCGGGATTATGTATTATGGATGCCGGTAAAAAAGAAGTATTATTACTTTCTAGCAGTTTATTCAAACCCAGAACATTTGCCATAATGATTCCTAATGTTTTGTATGATTTCAATAAAGTATTATTTGAGAAATATTTCCTTTGGAAAACCCGAAATGGGTTGTCTTATTTGCCTTAAGAAAATCAAAACAACCCTTTGAACATTAAATTCCTAGGGTTGTATTTATTTTTAAAAAAACTTTTTAATTCATAAAAACTTCAATTGTTTAAAAATAATTGCTAGTTAGTTTATCTACTAAAAAACCATTCGTCTACACTTTTCTACTATTCGACGATACATTTTATCGCTTAAACGAAAACAAATGTATCATTATCCTTTTTTAGAATACTTTTGAAATTGGATAAATACACATTTAAAATGACAAAAACACTGAACATTCTTCTAATTGAGGACGATGCCATAGAAGTAATGAAATTCAATAGGGTAATAAAAACGTTAAATTATAACCACAAAATCATTGAAGCTCATAACGGAGAAGAAGCATTGGAAATACTTAAAATCAAAGAAATCATTCCAGATATCATTTTACTTGATCTAAACATGCCTAAACTAAATGGTTTGGAATTTTTAAAAATTTTGAAAAGTGATGCAACTTTAAAATACATTCCTTCGATTATTTTGACCACTTCCGGCAATCAAAAAGATTTGTTAGAATGTTATAAAACAGGCATTGCCGGTTATGTATTAAAACCCTTAAAATACGAGGATTATACAGAAAGAATCAAAAAACTACTTGACTATTGGAGTATTAACGAACTTACATCACAATAAAATCAGACTTTTATGTACGGAATTGTAAACAAAGCCATTCAAGATTTAGTTATTACTAATTTTGGAGAGCAAAAGTGGGAAGACATCAGAGAACGAAGCGGAATTGAAGAAGATTTTTTTATCAGTAGCGAACCTTATGATGATGCCATTACTTATAAATTGGCTGTAGCCGTTTCAGAAGAAATGAATATGTCGGTTAGTGATGTATTGATTACGTTTGGAGAATGGTGGGTAATAAAAACAACAAAAGAAAAATATGCCGGCTTAATGGAATCAGGTGGTTCTACTTTAAGAGAATTTTTAGTCAATTTACCCTTATTTCACAATAGAGTAATGTTAATTTATCCAAAACTAACTCCCCCTGAATTTAAAGTTAGTGATGTTTCAGACAAAAGTCTTAACTTACATTACTTTTCAAAAAGAGAAGGATTACAAGAATTTGTTAGAGGTTTACTACAAGGTTTGGGAAAAATGTTTGATACCCCTGTTGAAATTGAACTTTTACATACTCGTGATCAAGGAGACACTCATGAAATATTTAAAGTAAGTTGGTAAAAAAATGAATAATTTTAAGTTCAATTTTAATGTAGAAGAATTCAATAAAATTTTTCCTTTTTACATTTTAATAGATAAAAAATTAAAGATTAAAAGTATTGGTAAAACACTTGCAAAACTACTGCCAGAGGAATTTAATGGTAGCCATTTTGTTGATGTATTTGAATTTCAACGACCTCATTTTGAATTTTTAGATTTTGAGAATTTCAATCAAACGCTTAACCAACTTGTCGTTATTTCTCCAAAATTTGATTCATCCATTTCACTACGTGGTCAATTCAATATTATAGATGATCGCTTTGTTTTTGTTGGAACACCATGGTTTAATTCAATTCAAGAAGTAGTCAACAAAAAATTGACACTTCATGATTTCGCCTTTCATGACCCTTTGTTGGACTTATTACATGTATTAAAAAACCAAGAAATACACAACGAAGAGTTAAAAGAACTTCTTCAAACGGTAAACAATCAACGTAAACTTCTAAAAAAAGACAAACAAGAGCTTCATCAACTTTCTGTTGTAGCAAGTGCCAACAATAATGGAATTGTTTTCACAAAACCTGATGGAACCATTTATTGGTGCAACGATGCCTATGAAAAACTAACCGGCTTTTCAAAAGAGGAAATATACGGAAAAACACCTATTGAAATTGGTCGATTACCTGAGTCTGACACAAGTGAAATCAGGAAAATGATTATTGCTTTTGAAAATAAAGAAGCATTTGATGTAGAAATTTTACACAAAACCAAGTCAGGAAAAACTTTTTGGTCACGAACAAAAGGGCAACCTATTAAAGATATAAACGGAAAAACTGTACAGTATTTTGTCATGTTTGATGATGTTACAATCAATAAGCTAAAAGAAGAACGGTTGCGAATTTTATCATCAATAGCAGATGTCAATATCAATGCGGTTGTGATTTGTGATAAGTTTGGGAAAGTGGAATGGGTTAATACAAGTTTTGAGAGAATTACCGGATATTCCTTAAAAGAAATTATCGGAAAAAGTCCCGGCTCCATTTTACAAGGCGATGAAACTGATCCTGAAACCATAACTTACTTAAAACAACAAATTAGGGCCGGAGAACCCTTTAACTGCGAGATTTTAAATTATTCAAAAAGCAATAAAAAATATTGGATTCGTATTCAAGGACAAGCCTTAAAAGACCGGAATGGAGAAGTTTTAAAATATTTTGCCATCGAAGAAGATATTAGTTTAGAGAAAAAGTATTTTGAAAACATTAAAGCAGAAAAAGTAAAGTACAGTAACATCATTGCCAACATGAATATGGGATTGTTGGAAGTAGACAATAATGATGTTATTCTTCTTGCCAACCAATCGTTTTGTGAAATGAGTGGTTACTCTATAAACGAGTTAATAGGAAATAAAGCTTCTGATTTATTATCAAACAAAAAGGATAAAACAACAATCGCTTTAAAGAACGAAAAACGAAAATCGGGCATTTCTGATTCTTATGAAGTCAAGGCTAATACCAAATCAGGTGAAACAAAATATTGGATGATTAGTGGTGCTCCAAATTATAATGAAAATGGAGAAGTTGTTGGATCTATTGGAGTTCACCTTGATATTACGCAACAAAAATCATTAGAACTACAAAAGGAACAATTATTACTGCGATTAGAAAAACAAAACGAACAATTGAATGAATATGCTCAAATTGTATCACACGATTTAAAATCACCGCTACGAAGTAT
>JAFLBT010000151.1 GCA_017302935.1 Flavobacteriales bacterium
AGTGAAAAAGAAAATAAAAAATTAATGTAAAACTAGTTAGGATAAATTTTCAAATCAGAAAATCAAACCTGTCAGGTTTAACGCCAATCCAAAATATACGAGGTTTCTCGAAAATAAAAATATGCAACAATTCAATAGTAACGAACATCCACACCGCCGATACAATCCGCTTTTAGATGAATGGATTTTGGTTTCACCCCATCGTACCAAACGGCCGTGGCAAGGGCAAAAGGAGAGCAATTCCACCGAATCGCTTCCCGAATATGACCCTACCTGTTATTTGTGCCCGGGTAACGAACGTTCAAATGGGACAAAAAATCCCATTTACACGGATTGTTATGTGTTTGAAAATGATTTTTCGGCTTTACTAAATGAAGAAGTGGAGTTAAATAGTCTTACTTCCTCACCCCTTTTTAAGCTCAAACCGGAACGCGGAATTAATAAAGTGGTTTGTTTTTCTCCGCAACACGATTTGACTTTACCGGAAATGGAAATTAGTGCCATTGAAAAAGTCATTCAAACGTGGGCAGCACAATATATTGAATTGGGCAATCATGATTTTATCAATTACGTTCAGATTTTTGAAAACAAAGGAGCGGTAATGGGTTGTAGCAATCCACATCCACACGGACAAATTTGGGCTCAATCTTCGTTGCCGACTCAGGTGGAAAAAACACAAAAAAACCTTCAAAAATATTTTGAACAACATAAAGTAAGTCTTCTAAAGGCTTATTTGGATGAAGAATTGAAATCTAAAGAACGATTGGTATATGAAAATGAACATTTTGCTGTAGTGGTTCCGTTTTGGGCTACTTGGCCATATGAAACCATGATTATCAGCAAACGTCATTTTGGAACCATCATCGCTATGAGTAAAGAAGAAACCTTAGCTTTTGCAGATAGTATCAAAACAATTACGGTTAAATACGATAATCTTTTTGAAACCTCTTTCCCTTATTCTTCGGGAATTCATCAGGCACCAACCGACCGTTTAGCTCATCCGGAATGGCATTTTCATATGCACTTTTATCCGCCATTGTTGCGAAGTGCAACCGTAAAAAAATTCATGGTAGGGTATGAAATGATGGGAGAAGCCCAACGAGATATTTCCCCGGAAAAGAGTGCGGCCATTTTAAGAGACTTACCTACTTTGCATTATAAATTGAAAAACTAATCTAACCAAAACCTTATGAAAAACGGATTTGAACTTATTGATTATATTGTATTTACAGGCTATGCTCTACTGATTTTAGGTGTTGGATTATGGATGTCCCGCACTAAAAAAGGGCAACAAAAAAATGCAGAAGATTATTTTTTAGCCAGTAAATCCTTGCCTTGGTGGGCTATTGGAACTTCTTTAATTGCCGCCAATATTTCAGCAGAACAATTCATAGGAATGTCCGGTTCCGGTTTTGCGGTAGGTTTAGCGATATCCTCTTATGAATGGATGGCTGCCATTACGTTAATCATCGTTGGAAAATATTTTCTACCTATTTTTATTGAAAAAGGAATCTATACCATTCCGGAATTTGTAGAAAAGCGATTTTCCACCAACTTGAAGACCATATTAGCAGTCTTTTGGGTAGGATTGTATGTTTTTGTAAATATAACCTCGGTACTTTATTTGGGAGCTTTAGCGATGAATACCATTATGGGTGTTGATATGATGTGGGCAATAATCGGTTTATCTTTATTTGCAGCCGCTTATTCCATTTATGGTGGATTAGCGTCAATTGCTTGGACGGATGCCATACAAGTAATTTTCCTTATTTTTGGTGGTTTGGCTACCACCTATTTGGCTTTAAATACGGTTTCAGACGGACAAGGTCTTTTGGAAGGTTTAGGTATTATTTATGAGAAAGCCCCAGAAAAGTTTTCTATGATTTTGGATAAGTCTAATCCTGAATACATGAATCTTCCCGGCATTGGTGTCTTACTCGGCGGAATGTGGGTTGCGAATCTATATTATTGGGGATTCAACCAATATATCATACAAAGGGCGTTAGCGGCAAAATCATTAAAAGAAGCCCAAAAAGGTATCTTATTGGCTGCCTTTTTAAAATTATTAATTCCGTTTATAGTTGTAATTCCCGGAATTGCCGCTTATGTGATAGTCAATGACCCGGAAATGTTATCTCGTTTAGGGGCTGAAGGATTACTAAACATTCCGAGTGATGGAGCGGCAGACAAAGCCTATCCGTGGTTAATTCAATTTTTACCGGCAGGTTTAAAAGGATTAGCCTTTGTAGCTTTGACAGCTGCGATTGTCTCTTCCTTGGCTTCGATGTTAAACTCTACTTCTACCATTTTTACGATGGATATTTACAAACAATATATCGATAAAAATGCGAATGACCGTAAAACAGTAACGGTTGGAAGAATTACTTCTGCGATAGCTTTACTCATTGGGGCAATTGTGGCACCGCTTTTGGGCGGAATCAATCAGGCATTCCAATTTATTCAAGAATACACCGGAGTGGTGAGTCCGGGAATTTTAGCCATTTTTATTTTAGGCTTATTTTGGAAAAAAACTACCAACAAAGCGGCCATTTGGGGAGCATTATTATCCATACCGATTGCGATGTTTTTCAAAGTGGGACCGAAAGGCTGGGCATCAGGTGGTGCTTTGGAAAATGTATTTCCTAATTTGCCATTCTTAGATCAAATGGGTTATACAACATTGATTACGATGGGAATAATTGCCGCCATTAGTTGGAATCAAAACAAAGGAAAAGACGATGAAAAAGGTTTTGAATTACAAAAAGAAACTTTTTCAACGAGTTCTTCCTTTACGATTAGTGCTTTTGCGGTAATGATTGTATTGGCGTTTTTATATGCCTTCTTTTGGTAGTTTTCAGTTTTCACATCGCTCTAATAGAACACGGATCTAAAGGATTAAATAGATTAATTAGATTTTATTCGCTTTGCGAAAATAGATTTACACAGATTGCATTCTGAGTATCAATTACTATTCAAGAATTAATCTTCATATGCATCTTGCTTTCTTGAAAGTTAGATTTTAATTGTCCAATTGACACATTTTCAAATTGACACATAAAAAAAAACTTGTCGATTGGGGCGGCAAGTTTTTTGTTGGGGTTGGTATTTGTATTGGAAATTAATCCGGAGTACCTACTACTCCAGTATTGTCAGTAAGCAACGGTAAACGAACCGCCACTCCTTTATCGTTTAACATAGTCATTTGGAATGTATCTTTTTTAGCTAATGTATAAGATATTAATCCATTGAATTGATTGTAAGAGATATTCAATTCGTTTAAGTTTTTCAATTTTTCTAATTCAAAAGGAACTTGGCCAATAAAATTATTTTCAAATAAACTTAAGTTTTGTAATGATGTTAAGTTTTCAACTTCGTATGATAATTTACCCGTGAAATTATTGCTGTTTAACATCAACACTTTTAAACTTTTAAGTGTGTATAATGTAGAAGGTAATTCACCTGATAATTGATTATTAAATAACGATAAATTTTCTAAACTAGATAATTTACCAATTTCTTTTGGCAAAGCTCCGGTTAACGAATTCATGTATAATTCAAGAACTTTTAATGATTTTGCATTACAAAGCGAAACAGGAATAGCACCACTTAATCTGTTGAAAGAAATATTTAATGTATGCAACATTTGTAAATCCCCTAATGACGCTGGAATGTTACCAGTTAATTCGTTTTTGAATAAATCAATTACTTCGATTGATTTTAATTGGCCTAATTCAGCTGGAATGGTTCCTTTCAAATTATTGTTAGAAAGAGAGAGTCCAACTACTTTATCATTTTTAATTTGAACACCATACCATTTAGATGGAGTGATGGTTAAATCCCATTTGATTTTCCATTGACTACCATTTGTAGATTCGTGGAACTTTAACAAGGCCGCTTTTTCTACTGATGAAATTTCAGCATACGAAAAAACAGATACCAAGCAAAGCAACAAGGAGTAAGTAAAAGTTTTCATGTTTATTAAATTTGGGGTTTGATGGGATAAATATAAAGCAGTTTGCCGACAATAAGCAAATAAAATCGATGAAATGCATTTATTTATATGATAATAAGTCCAATTCTTACATAAAAAGATTATATTTAGAAGAGCGATGCGAATTTATTTGAAGTGAAATACATGTGATAAAAAACTAATTTTATTTGCAAAATTGTTATAATTCTTATTTAAATGTTAAATAAAAATTAACCTAAAAAGCTACCAATTATTAATCAACTAAATTTGTCAATCATAACATTGATATTACTACTCTTTACAATGAAGTTAAAAAATACACTTTTATTTATCGTTATTGGCGGATTGCTCGCACTAATCATTTATAGAATTTTGAGCAATAAAGAACAAACTGAAAAAAATAACCCAATGATGGGTGGCCCAAAGCCACCGGTTAAAGTTCAAGGTATCATTTTAAAATCACAGCTTTTTGCTAATGATTTACAAGTTTCAGGTTCAATTGATGCCAATGAACAAATTGAATTGAGAAGCGAAGTTTCCGGTGTAATTCAATCCATTAATTTCATTGAAGGCGGTAACGTTTCAAAAGGTCAATTATTGATAAAAGTGAACGATGCTGAATTAAGAGCTCAATTGATTCAAGCCAATTCAAAACAAAGTTTAGCGTCTGAAAACGAACGAAGAGCAAAACTACTTTTACAAAAAGAAGCCATCAGTCAAGAAGAATACGACATTACGTTTGCAGAATTAGCTTCTGCCAGAGCACAAACTCAATTTATTCAATCACAAATTTCCAGAACGTCAATTGTTGCTCCTTTTTCAGGTAAAATCGGATTGCGTTCTGTTTCACCCGGAGCCTATGTTACACCTACTACGCTAATTGCAAAATTAGTGAATAATGAAAAAGTAAAAATCACTTTTTCTATTCCAGAGAAATATGCCGGTTCCATAAAAAAAGACGGAACGTTACAATTTACCGTTTCCGGTAAAACTGATAAATTTAGTGCAAAAATTTATGCTCTTGAACCTTCTGTTGAACAAACTACACGAACATTACAAATAAGAGCCATTGCTGAAAATTCAAAAGGAATATTATTACCCGGAACATTTGCCAATATTTCTTTGCCATTAGAAGAAATTAAAGACGCTATTTTAATTCCGACTGAAGCGATTATTCCGATTCAAAATGGTAAAAAAGTATTTGTTGTTGTCAACGGAAAAGCAAAAGAAGTTATCATCGAAACCGCAGTTCGTACCGAGAAAAGCATATTGGTAACTTCCGGTTTAAATCCAGGCGATACGCTAATTACCACCGGAATTATGGCCTTAAAACCGGATGCTCCAGTTCAACCCAACATCATTCAAAACTAAATCGTATCACATGAGTTTATCAACCATAAGCATCAAACGACCGGTTTTAGCCATCGTAATGAACCTCATGATTGTGTTGTTCGGAATAATCGGCTACACCTATTTAGGCGTTAGAGAATTTCCTTCGATTGATCCGGCACAAATTACAGTACAAACCAGTTATACCGGAGCCAATGCCGATATTATTGAATCACAAATTACCGAACCATTAGAAAAAGCCATCAATTCTATTGACGGAATTCGGAATATTTCTTCTACTAGTGCACAAGGTTCAAGTGTCATCAATATTGAATTTAATTTAGATAAAAATTTAGAAGAAGCAGCCAATGATGTAAGAGATAAAGTTTCGCAGGCGATTAGAAGTTTACCACAAGATTTAACCGCACCACCAGTAGTTTCTAAAGCGGATGCCAATTCTGATCCAATTTTGACCATGACGATGAAGAGTGACAACAAAAATGTGTTGGAACTCACTGATTATGCTGAAAACGTCATTTTACAACGTTTACAAACCATTCCCGGTGTAAGTAGTGTTCAAATTTGGGGACAACGAAAATATGCCATGCGGTTATGGATTGATCCGGTGAAATTAGCTGCCTATGGTTGCACCGCATCAGATGTATTAAATGCCTTGAACAAACAAAACGTTGAGCTCCCCTCCGGAAAACTAACAGGAGATAATACTGAATTAAGTGTAAAAACGGTTGGAAATTTAAGTACTGAAGAAGAATTCAACAACATTATTGTAAAGTCGGATGGTGAAAAAATTGTACGTTTACAAGATGTAGCAAAAGCAAGTTTAGAAGCAGAAAATTTAGAAACCCGATTGAGTGATTCCGGTCAAACAATGATTGGTTTGGCTATCACACCACAACCAGGAACTAATTACTTAGATATTTCTGAAGAATTCTACAAACAATATGAATTACTTAAAAAAGATTTACCAAAAGAATTTGAATTAAATGTAGCTATAGATACAACCATTTTTATCAAAAAAGCAATTTTAGAAGTTGCCGAAACACTTTTGATTGCTTTGTTATTGGTAACGTTGGTTATTTATTTATTCTTTAGGGATTGGGCCATAGCGTTTCGCCCCTTGATTGATATTCCGGTTTCCTTGATTGCGACCTTTTTCATCATGTATATTTGTGGATTTTCTATTAATGTACTGACGCTTTTAGCGATTGTTTTAGCCACCGGATTAGTGGTGGATGACGGAATCGTTGTTACCGAAAATATTTTTAAAAAAGTAGAAGAAGGCATGTCGCCAATTGAGGCTGCAGTTAAAGGTTCAAACGAAATCTTTTTTGCGGTTATTTCCATTTCGATTACGTTGGCAGCCGTTTTTCTTCCAATTATCTTTTTGGAAGGATTTGTTGGGCGACTTTTTCGAGAATTTGGAATTGTAATTGGTGCAGCGGTGCTCATCTCAGCTTTTGTTTCTTTGAGTTTAACGCCAATGTTGAATGCTTATTTAATGAAAGGCGGAAAACAAAAACGTTCCAAGTTTTATGAAATGACAGAACCTTTTTATGAAAACCTGAACAAAGGATATGCTCGTTCGTTAGAAAATTTCATGAAAAGAAAATGGTTAAGTTTCCCGATTTTGATTCTTTGTTTAGGGCTTTCGGTATTGTTTTACAACATTTTACAAAAAGAAACAGCTCCGTATGATGACCGAAGCATGATTCTGATGAATGTAACCGGACCGGAAGGAGCTACTTATGACTATATGGATCGATTTATGCAAGATTTATCACAAATGATAACCGATTCTGTGCCGGAGAAGAAAGTGAGTTTGATTGTGACTTCTCCAGGGTTTATTGCCGGTTCTGTAAATCGAGGTTTTGCCAGAATTTCGTTGATTGATCCTAGCGAAAGAGAACGAACACAAAAAGACATTACCCAAAAACTCACCGGAAATAGTAAAAAATATAACGACATAAAAATTTCTGTTTCAGAACAGCCAACTATTTCTGTTAATCGACGAGGTGGTTTACCGGTTCAATTTATCATTCAAGCCAAAAATTTTGAAATGCTGGAAAAAAAGATTCCCGAATTTATGGAAGAAGCATCAAAGGACCCAACCTTTTCTATAACGGATGTCAATTTAAAATTTAACAAACCCGAAATTTATATCACTATTAATCGTGAAAAAGCAGAATCTTTAGGTGTTTCTGTTTTGGATGTAGCTCAAACGATTCAACTTTCGCTGAGCGGACAACGT
>JAFLBT010000152.1 GCA_017302935.1 Flavobacteriales bacterium
CTTTGCCATTATCCGTTATTGATAGAAAAGTTTGGTTATTTGCTTGCCAAGCTTTCCATTTTATCGTAGGATTTTCTATTCCTTCCGATGCTTTTATAGCATTGCTGGTTAAGTTCCGAAGAATGGTTTTAAGATAATTTTCATCGGTTATCAATTGCAGTTGATTATGATTTTCAAATTCTATACCAATGTGTTCAATACTTGAAAAGTGCTTTTGAGTATCTTCAAATAAAGATTGAACTGAAACGTGACTGGGTTGTGGTTTAAAATTTTCCATTTGACTTTTACTCCATTGTAAAATGTCTTCCATGGATTCTAATAAATTTTCTGCAGCATTTAATGTGTTTTTTTCAATTCGATTTTTGGTTTCCAAATCTAGTAGGTCAGGACTCTCTCTTTGTAAATGTAAAAAATCGATTAGATTGGAAATTGGACTTCTCAAATCATGATGTAAAATACTAAAAAAACGTGTTTTTATAGAATTTGCTTGGTCAAGTTCAGAATTGAGTTGCAACAATACAAGATTGTTTTTTTTTCGATTTTTGTTTTGATAGAAAAGTAAACCTCCAATGATAGTTAAAAATATGAGACCTATCAAATAGTAGCTTTTTTGTTTTTCATTTTGGTCTATTTTTAGTTTTTTTAAAGCGATTTCTTTATCTTTTTCTAAAATTTTTTGTTTGCTTTCAAGAGAAGCTATTTTGTTTTTGTTTTCTTGTGAAAAAAGCGAATCGTTCAAAGCTTGGTATTCCTTTTGTAAAAGATAGGCATTTTTAAAATCGTTTTTTGCAAAGTAAATAAGTGTTAAAACCTTAGCAGATTCAATATAGGTCGTAGCGTTTTCGGATTTTTTAGCCTTTTCAATGGCTTGAAAAAGATAGTTTTCGGCCAATTTCAAATATGATTTTCTTTGAAATGTTGTGATGTAATTGTTTAATGATTTTTCATAATATAGTAAACCTATCTGACTCAGATTTATGGTTGACATGATATTGTCTGCACTTATTGAATTCCAAATCAATTGAGCTTCTTCTCTCATTTTTAAAGCGTCATCCCCTTTTTTAATGTTTGCCCAATTGGTTAAAGTCCAAGCTGTTCCGATGTTGAAATTTATTTTTAGCGATTCTTCATACGATTTTTTAAAATAATAATCTGCTTTATCGTCTTTATACATCATGCTATAAGTTTCACCTAATGCTCCATAAGCCATACTCATTCTTTTTTTATCATTTAATTCATTGGCAAAGTGAAGTGATTTTTTACTGTATTCAAGAGCTTTGTCATAATCTTTATGATCTAGATAAAGCATGGCTAAGTTTCTGTTATTAACCTCTAAAAGTTCTTTGTCGTTTATTTTTTTTGCAATTTCAATTGATTTTAAGCTAAAGTTAGCTTGTTGAGCAAAATCCGCTTTATATTGATAAATTTGAGATTGAATAAAATATCCTTGAGCTAAACTTTTATAGAATTTATGGCTTTGTGCTAATGAAATCAATTGATTAACATATTTTTGAGTAGAATCAATTTCAGCCAATGCAATAAATGAAGTAGCCATTAATCGATTGGTTTCTATAAGCTCTTCTTTAGATATATTTTTTGGATTTGACTCAAGAATTTTTTGACAAATAACGATACAGTCTTGAAATTTTGATTCTGCTGATTTTTCTTTTGCAAGTTGTAAGTCTGTATTTATTTTTTTTACAGCATTTTTATCTTTTTTGCTAGTTTTTTCAACAGTATTTGTTTTCTCTGCAAAAGAAAAAAAACTACTTAAAAACAATATGAAAAAAAGATATTTCATTTAAGATTTTCTTTAAAAGAATTGCCAAGAGGTAATTTTATTTGATTAATAAGTGTAATGTCATTAGTGTTTATTTTTTCAATAAATTGTTTTTGAACGGCATAGCTACGATGAACTCTTATAAAATGACTAAAGTGTGACTCTTTTAATAAATTCCCAATTCCAGAAAAAACACAATAGCGTTTGTGAGCAGTAACTAATAAACAGTAATCTTTTAATGCTTCTATAAACCAAATTTCATACAATTTTACTTTTACTTTTTCGTAACCGTCTTTGATATAAATATAATCGTCACCAAAACTTGCTTCGTATAAATCGGCTTTATGTTTGATTTCCATAAATTCTTCAATTCGAGAAACGGTTTGTGTGAAGCGTTCTTCTCGTAAGGGTTTAACAATAAAATCTAAAGTTTCCAATTCATAGGTTTCAGCGGCATGCTCCGGATGTGAAGTAATAAAGACACAAACAGGAATGTTGGCAAGTTTTTTCCGAAACATTAATCCGTTCATAGAAGGCATATCGATATCCAGAAAAAGTACATCAATTTTTTCTTTTTCAGCAACAGTAAATGCTGTAGTGGCTGATGAATAATGACCAATAATATTGAAAACTGGAAATTTTCGGGCAATCGAAACTACCTTGAGTCGTGCCACTTCGTCATCGTCAACTATGATACAATTGTATTTTTTCATTTCAACTTACTGTTAAATAGACTGTATTCGTCTATTAATTTCCGTATTCGTCTATTTAGTTAAACGCTATTGTTGATTAATATTAGTTTTAATTTTTAAATGTGAAAATAGTGATTTTTTAAACATGTATAAAAATTAAAAATGATGGTAAATAGTAAATTTCTTTTAGGATTCTTTTTTTGGACATATTTTTCTATAAATGCTCAATCATTAGATAATAGTTTTGGTACTAATGGAAAGGTTATTCATACTTTTTCACAAAATTATACAGCTCAGCATCAATCTTATTTTATGCAATCTGACGGCAAAATATTAAATGTTGGTTATGCTTATGAAGGAAATTATTTAGCAAAAATATTAGTAACTCGACATTTAAGTGATGGTGTTTTAGATGCAACTTTTGATACAGATGGAGCCTTAGAATTTACCTATGGTCAAAATTTTGAAGAAGCCAATTCGATTATTCAGCTTTCTAATGGAAAAATTGCGGTTGGAGGTGCTTCATTTGGAAATGCAGTTGTGGCAATGCTTAATGATAATGGTACATTTGATTCAAGTTTTGGAACAAATGGAAAAAAATTTTTAACGATTGGTCAAGGTAATGGTAGCAAAATAGAGAAACTAATACAACAACCGGACGGAAAAATTTTAACTTTTGGAAGAGGATCAAATGGAAACGATTTTGATTTTATGATTACAAGGTTACATCTTGATGGTACTTTTGATACAAGTTTTGGCACAAACGGAATTGTTCTAGTGCCGATTAGTAGTTTTCATGATTTTGCCACTGATGCCGCTTTTCAAAGTAATGGAAAATTTGTGGTTGCTGGTTACAGTACGGGTTCACAAGATTCAATTTCTGTTATTAGATTAAATGCAAATGGCAGTTTAGATACAACTTTTGCAACCAATGGAAAATATAATACCGCTTTTGGTTCTTCAATGAATGAAATATGGGGCATTGCTATTCAAACAGATGATAGAATTGTTTTAGCGGGAAGAGTTTCGGGGAGTAGTTATAATTCTATTGAAACCTTAACTGTTCGTTTAACATCAAATGGTCAATTGGATACATCCTTTAATTCTACAGGTTTTGCAGCCGTAGATTTTAAATTAAATGCTCAAGATGCTGTTAATGATGTTCTTTTACTCCCGAACGGTTCAATTTTAATAATGGGTAGCAGCAATCAAGACAGTGAATTTGCCATGTTACAATTTAGTCCTAACGGTTCGATAAATACAAATTTTGGCAATAATGGTCGTTTTTTTGTATCAGTTGGAAACGGTCAAGTAGCCTGGATTAATGAAGGATTACTTTTACCAAATAATGATCTTTTAGTTGGAGGATTGGTTGTGCCAGAAGTTGGTGGTAAAGGGCAATTTGGTATGGTTAAATTAACCGATTTGAATTTATCGGCAACCGATTTTTATGCTACAAACCATCAAATTTCAATCTATCCAAATCCATTTTCAGCGATTATAAATATTGATTTTGCTTCTGATTTTAATTTCAAGAAGGCACAAATAGTTTCTTTAATCGGACAACAAGTAATCAAGGAAATAGATTTGTCAAAGAACAATGCAGTAGATGTATCCTCACTACCTAGTGGTGTTTATTTAATTGTTTTATTTTATGATGAACATAAATTTTCTTATAAAATAGTAAAAAATTAGTTGGCAAATGAAACGGAAGTTTACGTTTATTATACTGTTATTTTTTGTTAAATATACTATTGCTCAGGTTGGAATCAATACCACATCACCTGGAGCACAGTTAGATATTCGTTCAAGCAATCAATCAACACCTAGCAATATTGATGGTATTTTAATTCCGAAAATAGACGACTTTCCGGCAATTGACCCTACTGTAGCACAACAAGGAATGATGGTTTATTTAACTACTATTTCAGGCACAAATGAGCCAGGATTTTACTATTGGGATGATGCAACCGTGAGTTGGATTCCTATTGCCAAAGACACCAAAGCATGGTCAATCAATGGAAATGCGGGAACCAATCCTGCAACTCATTTTATCGGAACTACAGATGATGTAGATATTGTTTTTAAAAGAAATAATATTGAGTCAGGAATGCTAACTGCAGCCAATACTGCTTTTGGAAACGCTACTTTAAATAGCACAATTAATACTGGAGCATTTAATTCAGCTTTTGGATCTGGAACATTAAGCAATAACTCAAATGGCGAACGCAATTCTGCATTTGGAGTAAATTCGCTAAGAGAAAATACTACTGGAAATTTTAATACAGCTATGGGTCAAGACGCATTAGTATCTAACACAATTGGAGCAGCTAATAATGCATTTGGAATTCAATCTTTATACTTTAATACTTCTGGCGAACGTAATGTAGCGGTGGGAACGGGTGTTCTTTTTACCAACTCCACCGGAAGTTTTAATACAGCTGTTGGTCATCGATCACAAAACAGTAGTATTGCAATTTCCAATCAGACATCAGTGGGAGCTTTTTCTTTGTTTAGTAATACAATTGGAATTGAAAATACGGCCATCGGTTTTGAAGCGATGCGAACCAACATTAGTGGCAATTATAATACAGCAACTGGTCATCATACTCTTAGATTAAACAACACCGGAAACGAAAATACAGGAATAGGAGCTTATGCATTGGCCGCGAATTCTTCAGGAAGCAACAATACGGCTTTTGGAACAAGTTCATTACGCAATAATACATCTGCTAATTCCAATACAGCAATTGGTTGGCGATCTATGTGGGTGAATACCACTGGTTCAAATAATACGGCTGTAGGTTCGGGTTCGCTTAATTCCAATACTACAGGGTATGCCAATGTAGGAATCGGCTTTGATGCCTTGAGAAGTAACAGTACAGGTGTCAATAATACGGCACTTGGAACCAATTCTTTGGGCAATTCTAATGGGAATTATAATATAGCTTTAGGAGATGCAGCAATGTATTCCAATACTTCTGGCGGTGCTAATACGGTTATCGGAACGTTTGCCATGTCAGCAGGTACAAATACGGCCAATAATAATGTAGTAGTGGGTTATTTGTCGGCTCAAAATAATACCACGGGTTTTGATAATACTGCTATTGGAACACTTTGCATGCGAAATAATACTTCTGGTAATTTAAATGTAGCATTGGGGTCTAGTAGTATGCATAACAACAATAATGGATGGGCCAATGTAGCTTGTGGCGTAGAATCGCTTCGTTCCAATACAGTTGGAATAGGCAACACAGCTCTAGGATATCGAGCCGTTTTTTCAAATCTTTCAGGAAATGATAATACGGCAGTTGGCAATCAAGCGATGTTGAGTTCAACTTTGGCATCTGGTAATACTGCATTGGGAACTTTTGCTCTTCAATCCAATGTTGTAGGTGATTTTAATACCGCATTAGGGAGAAGCAGTTTATATTTAAGTACATCCAACAGAAATACAGCTATTGGAGTAGCCAGTATGGAAACCAATACCACTGGATCTGGAAATACGGCAGTTGGTGCTTTTGCTTTGCAATTTAATGCCTCTGGAAGTAACAACACAATTATTGGAAGACAGGCTGGTGGTAGCTTAGGTTTCAATCCATCTAATTTTGGAGCTTTTGGCTACGCATCGGGTTATGTTGGGATGAATAGCAATACCATCGAAGTAGGAAATACTAGTGTCAATTGGATTGGCGGACAAGTTGGGTTTTTTAATTATAGCGATGCACGAATAAAGAAGAATATTCAGGAAAATGTGCCTGGATTGGAATTTATTACAAAACTCCGACCGGTAACCTACAATTTTGACCTTTACAAACAAAATGAAATTGTTTACAAAAATTTTGATTTGGGAGATTGGGAAGGGAAGTACGATTTAGAAAACAAACTTCAAACGGGGTTTATTGCTCAAGAAGTGGAAGCTATTGCAAAAAAAATGGGTTATGAATTCAATGGTGTACAATCACCAAAACACGAGAAAGATTTATATAGTGTACAATATGCTTCATTTGTTGTACCTTTGGTTAAAGCAGTACAAGAGCAACAGAAAATAATTGAAAATCAGAACAGTAAAATTGCATTACTTGAAAAACGATTAAATGATTTAGAAGATAAACTTAAAAACAATTAAAATGAATAATTTAAAATATTACAAAGGAATTCATCTCAAAATGATCATTTCATTAATGATATTCCATCCTTTATTTTTATTGGGTCAAGTTCCACCTCAAGGAAAATATGATACAACTAATTTTCCTGAAGATCGAGAATTCATCAATTCCATTTCAAATATTTTTGACCCTTCACTATCTTTAAATGATAATTCAATTAGTATTGGAGCTGATGGTTCTATTGCATATGGATTAGAAGAGGAATTTCAAAAATTTGAAAGAAACGGGATGGTTTTTAAATCGGTTGAGTCTATACCAGGTACAGAGTTAATTCGGATTTTTGGCGGACATACCGCTATCAAAACAAAAGTGGCTAATGTGGTTTTTACAACTCCCGATGGTGATTTACATTTTAAAGTAATTAGAGCTGAAACTTATATCAAAGAAAACGGGAAATGGTATTATGTTTTGGGTCAAGGAACAAATTTTATGACCCAAGAAGAATTTGATGATTATAAAAAAGCACATACAACAAAAAAGTAAATGCTTGTTAGATTAATCGTAAGCATAATATTTCTATTGGTTGTGATTACAGATTTGTTTTAAATTAAATTACCACTTCAACGTAAAAGTCGTTCCTTCCCCAATTTTAGAATCTACCGTAATCTCACAATCAATCGCTTTAGCTAAGTCGCGAATTAAATGTAATCCTAAACCAGATTTAATTCCAACGACTTCTTTTTCATCATAAAGAGCTTTGAATTGGTCTTGACTAGCTCCTTTGCCATTATCCGTTATTGATAGAAAAGTTTGGTTATTTGCTTGCCAAGCTTTCCATTTTATCGAGGGATTTTCTATTCCTTCCAATGCTTTTATGGCATTTCCGGTTAAGTTCCGAAGAATGGTTTTAAGGTAATTTTCATCCGTAAATAACTTCAAATTATTTGGATTTTCAAATTCAATTCGAATTTGT
>JAFLBT010000153.1 GCA_017302935.1 Flavobacteriales bacterium
GGGAAATCAGTCAAACGCAAACGCCTTACAGTCGGTTTTTGATTCGTCAGTATTTAGACAATGCTCAACAAGATATTTATGAAGCCAAACAATTGCGACTGGCAATCTGTAAAAATGACAGTTTTCAAGCAATAGGATTAATCGATTTATTTGATTTTGACCCAAAAAATAAACGAGCCGGAATTGGCATTTTGATTCAAAAAGAAGAAAATAGACAAAATGGTTTTGGTCGGCAGGCTTTAGAATTGTTAATTCATTATGCTTTTGAACGGTTGGAGGTTCACCAATTGTATGCCAATATTTCGACAACTAATGAAGCCAGTATTGCACTTTTTACTACTTTTGGCTTCGAATGTGTAGGCATCAAAAAAGAATGGAATTTTCAAAACGGAAGCTATTCAGATGAAGCAGTTTATCAATTAATTCGTAAATCATAATTTCAAATGAATTTTAAAAAAATAATTCTTTACGTTTCATTAGCTGTTTTAGTTGGCGTTGCCTATTTCGGTTTTAAAGTATATCAAATCGTTTTTACTCCCAATACTAATTTTTCGGAAGAAAAGGTTTCAGTTTACATTCCTACTGACGCCACTTTTGAAGAAGTAAAAGCAATTGTTTCTCCTTTTATAAAAGACATGGATAAATTTGAAACCCTTGCCAATCGTAGAGGGTATTCCACCGAAATAAAAGCCGGAAAATTTGAGTTGACTAAAAATATGAATACCAATTCTATTGTTTCTGCTTTACGAAGAAGTGTTCCTGTTCGTGTAACGTTCAATAACCAAGAACGATTGGAAAATTTTGTGGGGCGAATCGCTTCTCAAATTGAACCGGATAGTATTCAGTTGTTGCAAGCGTTTAAAGAACCAACATTTTTAGAAGAAAACGGTTTTACAGAAGAAACGGTATTTACGATGCTTTTACCCAATACATTTGAATTTTATTGGAATACATCTGCTGTAAAATTTAGAGATCAAATGGCGAAAGAATATTTTCGTTTTTGGAATGATGAACGAAAAGCCAAAGCTGAAAAATTAGGTTTAACGACTGTGCAGGTTTCTATTCTTGCTTCCATAGTTCAAAAAGAAACGGCTAAAGTAGAAGAACGACCACGTGTAGCAAAAGTCTATTTGAATCGAATGAATGTTGGAATGCCTCTTCAAGCGGACCCAACCGTAATTTATGCGTATAAATTATCTTCAAATGATTTTAACCAAGTGATTAAACGTGTTTATTACAAACATTTAGAAGTGGATTCACCTTATAATACGTACAGAAATGTTGGTTTGCCACCCGGTCCTATTTTTATGCCGGATGTCAATGCAATTGACGCTGTTTTGAGTCCGGAGCAGCATGATTTTATCTATTTCTGTGCAAGTGTGGAACGTTTTGGCTATCACGAATTTGCTACAACTTTGGAGCAACATAACGTAAATGCCAAAAAATATTCAGCTTGGTTAAACACGCAAACCACTAATTAATTGAAAAATTTATTTTTCATAGTTGTTTCTTTTTTGCTATTTTCTAATGGAGTAGTGGCTCAATCTGAGATGGATGATTTTTTAAAGCCATCCGATACTTTGGATACTAAAAGAAGAAATGCTGTTGTAATTTCAGAAGTAGTTTTGACTTCTGCCGCATTGGTTGGATTGCATCAAATTTGGTATGCCGATTACGAAAAATCTTCTTTTCAATTCAAAAATGACAATAACGATTGGCTTCAAATGGATAAAGCCGGACATGTTTTTTCTGCCTATCATTTAGGTCGAATGAGTGCCGAAATGCTAAATTGGAGTGGTGTTTCAAAGAATGACCAGTTAATTTATGGAGCCGGTTATGGTTTTATTTTCCTCACTGCTGTTGAAATGTTTGATGCACATTCTGCTGAATGGGGATTTTCATGGGGTGATGTTGCTGCCAATGCTACCGGAACAGCTTTAAATGTTTCTCAAGAATTGTTGTGGAATGAACAGCGAATTATTCCGAAATTTTCTTTTCACACCACTAAATATGCTGATTTGCGACCGGAATTATTAGGAAAAAGCGTTAGTGAACAAATTTTGAAAGATTATAATGGTCAAACCTATTGGTTGTCGGCCAATGTTTATTCGTTTGCTAAAACAACAAAAATTCCGAAATGGTTGAATGTTGCTTTTGGATATGGAGCAGATGGAATGATTTCAAGTAATTCAAATGCATCAAATATTACATTTGATATTAAAAGAAATAGACAATTTTATCTCAGTTTGGATGTCGATTTATCTAAAATTGAAACAAAGTCACATTTTTTAAAGACTGTTTTTTCACTTTTTAACACCATCAAAATTCCCGCTCCAACGTTTGAAATCAACGGTTCAGGAAAAGTTAAAGGCTACTTTATTTACTTTTAGAAAATATTAACTTGCTGATTGTCAATTTTATAAAATAAGTTGTATATTTGCACCGGTGAAATTCAAGAAGGTGACAGCACTTGAGAAATAACTTTCTATGTCAAAAAAATGGTATTTTTATTCTAGTATTGTCGTTATTGTAGCAATAATCAGTACAGGTTTCAAACCTTATCAATTTGAAAATTTAAATTGGTTTTATGTTGATGAATCAGATGAAGTTTTACATTATACTGTTCCAACAGCTGAAGAATTAGAATATAAAAATGTCATTTTTCCACAAACCGGAAAAACCTATGCCGGATTCAAACAAGATTTAGCATTTAAAGAATCACAAGGGAAATACCATTTGGTCAATTCTTTTGGTTATATGGGAAAATACCAATTTGGAATTGGTACACTTCGCACTTTAGGGGTGAATGATAGTCTTCATTTTATGCGTACGCCTCAACTACAAGAAAAGGCTTTTAATGCTTTGATGTCGGTTAATAAATGGATCTTGCGTGACGAAATTGAAAAGTACGAAGGAAAAACCATTAAAGGGGTTGTCATTACCGAATCCGGATTATTGGCTGCCGCTCATTTAGGTGGAGCCGGTTCGGTAAAAAAGTTTCTAAAAAGTAATGGAAATAGAAGTATAAAAGATGGTTTTGGTACTTCAATCAAAACGTATATCAAAAAATTTGGTGGATATGATACTTCGCATATTGTGGCGAATAAAAATGCGAAGGTTAAATAAATTAACTTTTTTGAATTATAAAGATAGTAGGTCGGTTGTGTAAATCGACCTTTGTTTTTTTCCAATCGTTTATCGATAGTGTTTTGATGAATTCAGTTGGAAGCGTGATATCAGCCGCAATACAAAGTCGAGTAGAATTTTGTAACGATTGCAAAATATCTTCTACTAATTTATTGTTTCGATAAGGGGTTTCAATGAAAATTTGGGCTTGATTTTTTTCAAATGACAAGCGTTCTAAGTTTTTCAACATTGCTTTTTTTTCACCTTTATCAATAGGTAAATAGCCATTGAAAGCAAAACTTTGACCATTCATCCCTGAACCCATTAAAGCGAGTAGGATAGAGGAAGGACCAACCAACGGTACCACTTGAATTCCTCTTTCATGAGCTAATTTCACAATCACTGCTCCCGGATCGGCAACACCGGGGCAACCGGCTTCACTCATTAAACCTACATTTCTGCCTTCTAAACAAGGTTGAATCATGGCAGCATGTTCAGCAATTTCGGTATGTTTATTTAAAACATTTATTCGTAAATTGGCTTGAACTTTTTCTGGATTGACCGATTTAATGAAACGACGAGCCGTTTTTTCATTTTCCACCACATAGTCATGTATGAAATCTATCGCTCTTTTAACAGTTTGTGGCAAAACATCATCAGGAGCCACTTCACCTAAAGTGGTGGGAATTAAATAAAGCTTTCCTAAAAAAGTGATGGGTTTCATGTTGATTTTATTTGAAACCTTACAGGCTTTTAAACCTGTCAGGTATTGTGAGAAAAAGTTTTTGTAGCTTTTACATTATTTTTTTAAAAGCTTTTTGGCAATACTTTCACAAGCTTCCTCTAACATTTCAAAAACTTGATCAAAATTACTTTGAAAACCATGATATGGGTCGGGTACATCCACATTTTCGCCCGGAAATAATTCATCTAAAATGAGTTGAACCTTTTTTTTATCCTCCTCATTTCGAGCCATTTTAATTACGTCTTCATAATTGTTGGTATCCATTACGTAGATAAAATCAAACTCATCATAAAAAGAAGTTTTAAATAATTTTCCTCTTTGATGCGTGATGTCAATACCGTTTTTTTGAGCCGTAAAAATTGAACGTTTATCCGGTGGATTACCAATATGCCAATGTCCGGTTCCGGCTGAGTCAACAACAAATTGATCCATAGGAAGTTTAGAAGCTAAGATTCCTTCTGCCAAAGGTGAACGGCAAATGTTACCTAAACAGACCATTAAAATTTTTACAGGCATACAGTTGAATTTACATTACGATTTCAGGATTCAAAAATAGAAAGAATCCTGAAATCATCATGTTATAAGGAAAGTTTTTTATGGATGTCATCCACAAATTTTCTGAATTGCTTATCAGTAGTTACTAAATTGTCAACAGTTTTGCAAGCATGTAAAACTGTTGCGTGGTCGCGGTCACCAATTTGTGAACCAATATTAGCCAAAGAAGCTTTTGTAAATTTCTTTGCAAAAAACATGGCTAATTGTCTGGCTTGCACCACATGACGTTTTCTGGTTTTACTTTGTAAGGTATCAACGTCTAATTGGAAATAGTCAGAAACTACTTTTTGAATGTAGTCAATTGAAATTTCACGTTTTACATTTTTAACAAATTTCTCTACAATACTCTTTGCTAAATCTAATGTAACTTCTTTTTTATTGAAGGATGATTGTGCAATCAAAGAAATAATTGCTCCTTCTAATTCACGAACATTTGATTTGATATTTCGGGCTACATATTCAACAATTTCATCCGGCATTTCTACACCGTCGCGGTATAAAATATTTTTTAGGATAGAAATACGTGTTTCATAATCAGGTTGGTGTAATTCTGCGGATAATCCCCATTTGAAACGTGATAATAAACGTTGTTCGATATCTTGCATGTCAACCGGAGCTTTGTCAGAAGTCAAAATAACTTGTTTGCCATTTTGATGCAAGTAGTTGAAAATGTGAAAGAATACATCTTGCGTTCCAGATTTTCCGGATAAAAATTGTACATCATCAATGATTAACACATCTATCAATTGATAGAAATGAATAAAATCATTGCGTGTATTTTTCTTTACCGAATCAATATATTGTTGCGTGAAAACTTCTGCGGAAATATATAAAACCGTTTTGTCCGGATATTTATCTTTGATTTCAACACCAATAGCATGAGCTAAGTGCGTTTTTCCTAAACCAACTCCACCAAATATCAATAATGGATTGAAAGAAGTTCCTCCCGGTTTATTGGCCACCGCCATTCCGGCAGATCGAGCCAAACGATTGGAATCACCTTCTAAAAAATTGTCAAAACTGTAATTGGCATTTAATTGCGATTCAATTTTAACATTGCGAATTCCGGGAATTACAAATGGATTTTTAAGCTCAGGACTGATGTTTTTAAGCGGAGCATCAACATCTTGTGGTTTAACCGGACTTCTGTGAGCACTTGGCAGTTGTTCTGTAAACGGTTGTTTGTTGCCATAAGTGTTTTCCATTTTAATTTTATACAGTAACTTTGCGTTTTTTCCAAGTTCTTTGGTCAAGGCCACTTTTAGTAATTTAACATAGTGTTCCTCTAACCATTCATAGAAAAATTTGCTCGGTACTTGAATGTATAAAGCATTGTCCGTGAGTTCAACAGACTTAATCGGTTCGAACCAAGTTTTGTAGGCTTGTTCCTGAATATTGTCTTTTATAAAAGATAGACAGTTTTCCCATACCGATTCCGCAGTTTTGCTCATATTTTTTATAAATTTTTGTTGTTTATTAAAGGTTAACTTACAAAGAAAACAGACTGTTTCTTTATCAACTTTTGGGATAACAAATATGTGAACAAAAAAGTGTAAAAAAAAATTATTTACTATTGATTTTATAAAAATATTATTGTAAAGACCAATTAAGGGCTTTGCTGTTACTAAAGAAAAATATTACAGAAAAGTATGAAAGAACATCAATTACAAGTTAGAGTGCGTTATTCAGAAACCGATCAAATGGGAGTGGTTTATCATGGCAACTATTTGCCTTATTTTGAGATAGGTAGAGTGGAATGGCTCAGAAATCATGGCATCTCTTACAAAAGTATGGAAGAAAACGGAATCGCTTTGCCCATCGTTAATATCAATATAAACTACAAAAAACCAGCACGTTATGATGATTTGTTGACGGTGAGAACCACATTCAAAAATCAATGCTCAGTAAAGATAGAATTTGAATGTAAAATTGAGAACGAAAAAGGTGAGTTATTAACAACTGCAGATTTTGTATTGGTTTTTGTGGACATTAAAACAGGAAAACCCACTTTGCCACCGGAAAATATTAAGGCTATTCTTCACAAAATGGAACAAATCGAAAACTAAGCAATCGTTTTAATTTCCACTTCAAATAAATTACTAAAAATGTCGAATACTTTTTCGGCATTTTTTTTTCGAGTTGAAATAGTCAAAATACAATTTTCGGTCATTTCTTGATGGATGATTTCTAAGTTTTTTTCTTTTATAATTCGCATCACTTTATTCATGTTTTTATACTCAAAAAAAAGTTGAAACTGTACATCAATTGTTTTTTCAGTTATGGTTGCATTTTCCAATGCCATTTGTGCTGCCGTTTTGTAAGCAGAAATCAATCCGCCAACGCCTAATTTTACACCACCAAAATAACGAACCACTACTATTAAAACATTGGTTACGTCAAAAGATTGAATTTGTCCGTAAATTGGCATACCGGCACTATTGTTGGGTTCACCATCATCATTGGCTCGATAACTAATTTTGTCTGTTCCCATTTGATAAGCATAGCACCAATGACGAGCTGAAAAATGTTCCTTTTTTAGTTGTTCTAAATGATGTTTGACTTCTTCTTCATTTTGAATTGGAAAGGCATAACCAAAAAATTTGCTGTTTTTTTCTTTGAATAAAACTTCATTTGAAGGTTCAGCTATTGTGCGATATGTATCTTTAACCTCTTCCATGCTATCCGGTCACTAACAATATTGCTAATAAAGCCAGGCCAATTCCGATGCCGTTTCTTTTTGAAATTTTTTCTTTGAAGAATAAAATTCCTGCCAAAGTGGAGACCATTACGATGGCAACATTGTGAATAGTAAATATGGTTGAACTTTCAAAAACTTCACTGTCCAGCATTTTGACCAAATAATACAGAGAAAAATAGTTAGGAATACCCAAAATCACTCCG
>JAFLBT010000154.1 GCA_017302935.1 Flavobacteriales bacterium
CAAAGGCACAACCATACAGCAATTAAACACCTTGAATTTAGCTGCGGAATTTGTTCAACAGTCTAAAGAATTGGAAACCCGATTTATGGGTTTGGTGAAGCGTCTGAAAGCCGCTTATGATATTTGTGCAGGAAGCGAACTACTTACACAAATAGAAAGAGATTACACCCATTTTTATTTAGCAGTTCGTTCCATTGTTTTCAAACTCACCAAAGGCAATGCACCCGACACAGCACAAATGAACGCTAAAGTTCGGGAAATGATAAAAGAAGCATTACAAAGTGACGGAGTAGAAGAAATTTTCAAACTCGGAGACGAATCAGAAACCGAACAAGACATTTTTGATGAAGATTATTTGGCTAAGATTGAGAAAATTAAATTGCCAAACACAAAAATTAAATTGCTTCAACAGCTATTGGCTAAGGTAATCGGAGAAATAAGAAAAGTAAACAAGGTAAAAGGCATTGATTTTTCAAAGAAAATGCAAGCCTTGGTTGAACGCTACAACAACCGAGATGCAAACGACATTTTGAGAAGTGAAGTCTATGAAGAAATGGCAAACGCTTTGACAGATTTGATTTGGGAAGTTCATAAAGAATTTTCAGCAGGTGATGAATTGGGAATTGATTTTCAGGAAAAAGCATTTTACGACATACTGAAAGAGCTTTGTATCAAATACGACTTCAAATATCCAGACGACAAAATGATTGAACTGGCAAAAGCCGTAAAAGACCTTGTTGACGGACAAGCCAAATTCCCTGACTGGAACAAACGTGACGATATAAAATCAGCTTTAAAAGTTGGACTCATTCTCTTGCTTGACGAGTTTGGCTATCCACCAGTAGAAAGAGACGAAGTATATGTTGAGATTTTTGAACAAGCTGAGAATTTCAAAAAAAATAGAAAATAATATGGATTCAAAAATTCTACTTGGTAAAATATTACAACGATTTTACGATGCCAAAATAGCTAAAGTTGAAGGTTATACTTCATTTGGTTATATCAAGCAAACGGATACAGCAGTTTATGTCACTCGTGAAAATGGTAAAGACACAAGAGTGTCTTTTGATAAAATCTTAATTGGAATTAAGGGATATCAAAAAGAACCTTCATTATATCACGAGGGTCCGGGTGCATTGCGTGATTTAGGTATTACACATGTGAATAGTCCAGTTTGGTCGTTGCTGCATTTGTTGAAAGTACAAGATTATCAATAACATCTCAAACATATTACTTGCATGGTTATTTTACAAGAAAACGATTCTCAATTCAATACTATTGAAAAAGACATCTTCACAGAAATAGATAAATTAATTAAAAAAGCCTACGCTGAAAAATGGGGTGGTAATAAGATGTGGACACAAAAAATAAAAGAGACGTTATCCGAAATGGTAGAAAAATATAAATATATTTCTAGTTCTTCGATAAAAGATGGTGGCAGAGAATGGCTTTATGATTTAATTTGGTTTAAAAATGATGAAGAAGGGTACTTTAGTGAATTGGTCTTGTGTATGGAATCTGAATGGTATATGGATTGGAATCAAATTAAATACGACTTTGATAAATTATTAATCAGTAATGCTACGCATAAATTGATGATTTGTCAAGCTTATGAAGATAAAATGGATGAAATACTTGATAATTTCCAACAATCTATTAATCGTTATCAGTTAGGCAATAAGAATGAAAGATTCATGATTTCGATATATAATGCGAGTAAATCAGATGAACATGAATTTATACATTTTGTCTTAACGAGGGATTGATTTTATAAAAAAATATTATCGATTAAAATTTAGCAATTTCTCTAAAAAAAGCTTCATAACTTTGACTAAGTTTAATTTATAAATTATTGAAAAATGGCAAAAACACCAAGACCAGTTAATGGACCAAGTACAACAGGAAAACCATCCGGTGGAGGAAGAGGAAATAATCCACCTGCTCCAGGAAAAACTCCACCACCAGCACCTAAAAGTAAAAAATAATAACTTTAAAAATGCGTTGCCAAAAGCAACGCATATTATTTATGAAAAACTTTATAATAGAAAGACGTAGAAATAGTAGTCTCCAATTAGGTTTTGTCCTTGGTTGTTTAATTAACTATAAGTTCAATTCCTTTAAAAACTTTATTTTATACATCTTACATTTTTCAAGTATAATTGACCTAAGAGTTAAAAGTTCAAAAGAATATACAGATGAAGAATTAGCAGAAATTTTGAATGTCATTTTTGACATAAAAATTGAAAAGAAATATTTGTATGACTTAACCGGTTTTAGTAAAAATACATTTAATAAATATTTCAAAGAGTATCTTCAAAAAGAGGGATTATTATTAAAAAGAAAATTTAATTTACTAGAATTGTATAAATTATTTAACTATTGGCAAGGTGATAAAAAGTGGGGAATGATGCAATCAATTAAAAAGAAAAATATTGCAGAAATAATAAACAACGGGAACTATAAAAAAATTGCGGAAAAGTTTGATGAGATTAATTTTAATGATACTTATAAATCTAAAGATAGCCTTTCTCCCAAAGAAGTCAAAGAATTTATTGATTATTATAAATTGAAGGATACAAAAGAGGAAGAATTATTGTTGAAATATAAAGAATTTCATGAACTATCACTTTGGAGTTTTGGCGTTCTTATTTTCATGAAAGCACTAGAAAATTGGAAACCAAATTCAAGAGTAAATTAGTTAGCCCACTTCCCTACAAATTTTCTCGAATTATAAACCCAGCCCACTCAAGCCTATAATGATAGTACACTGCTCGTGGAATGATTCTGACTTTGTCTTAAAACATATAAAGTTACTTTTAGAATAATTGCTTTTTTTTCCTCACATCACAAACTTCTCCTTCCTATGCCAGCTCAAATTCTGAACCGAAGGATAATGTTTCACTTCTCGGGGTAGTTCAATGCGTTTTCCGGCAAACTGTCTGATGCCGTAAGGGCTTTGGGTTTCTCTGACGGTGGGTGAAACACGAACGATATAGTCTTCTGTTATGGTGAGTAAACCCCTGTCATACGCCCGATGCAACGTAGGCGATAAACAAATTCCGTTGCTGATGGTGTCATCATTGGATAAGCTAAACGGTATGATGTGGCAGGCATCCACCAACTGAGCATTGATGGTTGTTTCGATTTTCATTTCAGAAATACAACATTGGTAACCATACAATCGCGGTATTTCTTTTTTAAAAATACCGCCTCGAATGAATCGATCTTCCTCCCACTCTTCTTCGGTGAGTTGACTTTCGAGTTGTTTGATTTTACTTTGATAGGCTTCTCCGGATTCTTCTACGATTTGTTGTTTGATTTCCAATTCTAAAGCGTATTGTTTTTCGGTGGTTTCAACACTGTAATGAAAAGTAGCATTCGGGAAATAGGTTTCTACCAATACTTGTTCTAAAAAAGCGTTGGTTACATCATCGGTCATTAATACAAATAATTCTGGGTCGATTGCTGCGAAAGCCACATTGTCTTTTAAACTGTTTAAAGTGCTAATGCTTTTTAAGGATGCCGCTCCTTTTGACAGAAAGGTTAGTTTCCAAAATGGTTCTGATTTAGCATGAAAGAAAGGCAGAGCAAAATTGCACGTGTGATTCGTCGTGACTAAAGTTTGCCAGTTGCTTTTGAATGCCAAGACCAACTCGGGTGTAATGTCAATTCGATTGGAAAGAATTTCCCCTTTTCGAATCAACTGTAAAACCGATAGCAATAAAATTGGTTTATGGGGTGCTTTTCCCAGTTCTCGGTGCGAAGAACGGTTCAACTTTTTGAAATAATGGATGTATTGGTGTAAAGTGGTGGAAGTGGTCATGTGGTTTGTATGGTGGGATAAAAATAGGGGTAATTTTTTAAAAATCAGGTAAAAATGATATTTTTGAAATAACAAATAAAGATTCATGGAGTATCTAATTATCTTACTGGTATGGATAGTAACTCTAAAGATAGTTTGGATAATACGTGATTATCGGTTACTAAAAAAAGTAACAAAATTAAGCAGAGGTACACGAACGGAACGTAATTTGGTTGTCAAACTTTTAAAATACGGCTTCCCTTCTACACATATTTATCATGACTTGTATTTAAAAAAGTTGAACGGTCAATACTCGCAAATTGATTTAGTAGCTGTTACCCGTGTTGGAATTCTTGTTTTTGAGGTTAAAGAGTATAGTGGATGGATTTTTGGGAGTGGTTACCAATCCCATTGGACGAAAGTCATGGCTTACGGTAAAAGAAAGTATCGTTTTTATAATCCCATCAAACAAAACAACAGTCATTTATACGATTTAAAAAAAGTGTTAAAACATGAAAATGTTCCCTATTATTCTATTATTGTTTTTTATGGTGATTGTGAATTTAAAGAAATCAATTATGTTCCCGATGGAACATTTATCGTAAAATCAGAAAGAATAGGAAAAGTAATCCAAAATATACTTAACCAAAATGACCCCATTCAATATCATAATGAAAAATACATTTTTGATATTTTAAATGAAGCCGCTTTAAATGGAGATAATAAACAAATAAAAATAAAGCATATTGAAAACATTAATGACATGTTCGGCAGAAATAGGACATTTGAATGATTTGTGAGATGTCTCCGCTACGCCAAGTGTTCTCCTCTAAAATACACGTTGCTCTCCTAATGTCTTTGTTTACTTAACAATTAAATAAATAAGGTAGCCCCTCCTCTATGCCTGCCATACCCTTTTATGTTAACCATGCTTTCTCAAAAAAAAATAAGCGTAACTTCCCTACTGTGCTTTCCATGCTCTCTGTGAGAAAAAAATAAGCGTAACTTCCATTCTGTGCTTTCCGTGCTTTCCGTGAGAAAAAAACAAACGTAGCTTCACCTCTATGTTTTCCCTGCTTTCCGTAAGAAAAAATTAGCGTAGCTTCACCTATGTGTTTTCCCTGCTTTCCGTAAGAAAAAATTAGCGTAGCTTCACCTCTGTGTTTTCAGTGCTTTCCGTGAGAAAAAAATAAACGTAGCTTCACCTCCATGTTTTCCGTGATTTCTGTGAGAAAAAAATAAGCGTAGCTTCACCTCTGTGTTTTCCGTGCTTTCCGTGAGAAAAAAACAATCGTTGCTCCCTGATACCCCAAGTCTCCTAACTCCTGTTTACTCGTCAGTTTTCACAACTATATTTTGTTTGCTATTTACTACATAATGCATAGTGCAACACAAACAAAATAGCCACTTTTAACACGACCAGTCCCCCCTCTCCTTTGGAGAGGGGTCGGGGGTGAGGTTACAAATCACTCATAAAAATACCCAAAAAATTTATCCCACCTCGTCTCCCCCACCTTCAAAGGAGGCCGGCGGGAGGAAAACATCCCCATACAACAACTCCACCGTCACCTCCCGATTGCTTGTTCCTTCCTCCACAATAATGGTACTCCAAAACGGCTCATAGTTTTCCACTAAATAAGCAAATGCTTTTTTTATTTCTTCGGCAGTACTATCCAAATCCACTCCTAAATTTTTCTCATAGCCAATAATTCGGTAAAACACACCGGTTGTCAATAATTCATCTTGTTCATCCGCAGTATTATCCGGTGCATAGCCAAAATAGACAACTTCAGTTGATAGATCTTTTAATCGCTCCACTACATCTTGCCGTACTTGTAAAAACAAGAGTTCATCCCGAGTACCATAAGGCACATCAATACTACTGGCTGAAATAGTTAAGGCAAATTCATCAAAATGGAGTTCCATAGGATAACGATTAAATTTTGAAGGCAATCATTTCAGCACTGTAAGGAAATGCAAATTCGTCTACTCGCTACTAAAATAGTACATTACTTCCCTTCCAATTGTTCCAAGGCGGCTTTCGATTGTTCATCCGACGGGTCCAATTTAATAGCTCTTTGGTAGCATTTTATCGCATTGGGTTTATCGTTGATTTTGAGATAGAAATCGCCCCAACGACTGCATACAATGGACGAAACAGGATGCTGCACACTTGCCACTTCTAACACTGTTTTTACCGCATCCGGATTCCAATTTTTCTTATTTAGTAAGTCATAGGCCAAGTACGAAATTTGATACTCGTTCATTTGCATCTCCAAAATGCCTTTTTTAGCCTCTTCATAGCGTTTTTGTGCTAAAAGTTCGTTCGGTGAAAACTCATTCGCTTTCATTTTAAGCATGGGTTGCTCCTGATATATGTTTTGTAAGGAAACAACTTGTCCATTGGCATTTCTTTTAAAAAAACCTTTGATGTTATAATCAGAAAAAACAATGGTGTCTTTGGCCACCGGAAAACAGTAAATATCGTCTCCATCATTGATTTTTTCCACCAAATAATTTTTTTCTTTTCTTAGATACAATACCTCATTGGCACTCATCCGGTAACGTCCGGTAAATTGGTCTAAATCGGTATTTGACAAAGTGATGGGTTCCAGCGTATCGGGTAAAAAATTTGTCCACTGATATACTTTCGCAACTGCTCTTCTGATTTCTTTTCCTAAACCGTTTACATTGTCGCCCGAATTAAGCATTATTACTACCCCATTCCCTTTGGTTACACTACCGATACCATAGGCTAAAAAGCCGGCATTTACGCCCGTAAACTCAAAATATACCCCATTGGGGTCGCTGTTGTCGGAACGTTGCAGCAGAAAAGGCCCCACACCTATTTGCTCTTTGTATGTGCCATCCGAAACCTCGTGCTGCGGAGTAAACATTTCCGCCACCGTACGTTGTTCAAGAATTTTACCTTTACCAAAATAGGATTGTTGTATATCAATAAAAAAATTAGCCAAATCAGTCGGGGTCGAATAGAGTCCGGCTGCCGCTTGTTGCGGATATACATACGGCATTCCTTTGAACCAAGAAGCATTGGAATATGCCCAAGCACAATTTTCCGTAAAAAGAGAAGGAATCGGTTGTTCAAAGGTGGAATGTTTCATATTCAATTTTTGAAACAACAGCTCATCAGCCAACTCGGCAAAACTTTTTTGACTTACGTCCATTAACGCCATTTGTGCAATCATACTGCCTCCCCCGGAATACCGAAACCCTTTGTCCGGTTCGCTGTTTACTACCACCGGTCTGCTCTCCGCCAGGCGGTTACCGTTCAAAATATCAATAATTGAGGGCAAAGGTTGTGCAGGTGTAAATCCAAAGTAAGAGGATTGCGAGGTTCCTGCCGAATGACTCAAAAGCATACGCAACGTAATGGGTTTTTGTTTGGTGAACTCATTTTCTTTGATTTGCCAAGAAGAAAGATAGTTATTGATGGGTTGGTCTAACGCAATTTGTCCTTTTTCAGTCAACTCCAAA
>JAFLBT010000155.1 GCA_017302935.1 Flavobacteriales bacterium
TGTTTTTTCAATATGAAGGGTGTTGTTTTTTTGTGACATCTTTTACAAACTTATCTAATTGGAGCAGTATATTTGCACCGTGATTTAAAAAAAGTAAAAGTAATAAATATACTGTTTTAACTACAAAACTTTTGTCCTTTTATGAAGAAAGTATTTTTGATTCTTTTGTTTTCTATATTTTGGTCGTGTGATAAAAAATCGGCGATTGAAAAAGAAATTGAAGCCATTCCAATTCGTTTACAATTAGAGCGATTTGAACAGTTGATGTATGAATGTCCCGTGGCAGATTTTCCTACTTTTCGTCAGCAGCATTCCGTTTTTTTTCCAAAACAGATTCCCGATTCGGTTTTTATGGCTAAGATTCAAGATCCGCTTTACCGTGAATTGTACACTGAAGTTCAAAAGGAATACAAAGATTTTAATCCGGTTTTGACCGAGATTGAAGAATTGTTTCGTCACATTAGTTTTTATTTCCCAAACCAAAAGAAACCTGAAAAAGTCATTACACTTATTTCTGAAATGGATTATGAAAATAAAGTAATTTATAATGATTCGGTTGTCTTGATATCACTAGATTTATACCTTGGTAAAGAACATAAGTTTTATGAGTTTCCGGATTATTTCAGACAAACATTTGAAAAATCACAAATTTTACCTGATATAGTTTCTGATTTTTCAACTCGTGTTATTGCTCCGGTCAGAGATAAAAGTTTTCTTTCTCAAATGATTTATTTTGGAAAAGAAATGTATCTAAAAGATATTTTATTGCCAACTTACACCGATTATCATAAAATAGGCTACACAGAAGATCAATTCAAATGGTGTGAAGAGAATCAAAGTGAAATGTGGCGGTATTTTATTGAAGAAAATATCCTTTTTGATACCGATAGCAAATTGGTACATCGATTCATTGCTCCGGCTCCTTTTTCTAAATTTTATTTAGAAGTTGATCAAGAATCTCCTGGTCGAACCGGCGTTTGGATTGGTTGGCAAATTGTTCGTTCCTACATGAAAAACAATGATGTTTCCATTCAAGAAATGTTATTGATGGATGCCAAAGATATTTTTACAAACTCAAAATATAAACCTAAGAAATAATGTACTCCAAAACTTCTGAAATAAAATTTGACATCACCCTTGATGAAAATAAAGTACCTGAATCGCTAAATTGGACCGCTAAAGATGGCGGAATTGAAAACCAGGAAACCAAAGCCATCATGCTTTCAATATGGGATTCCAAAGCGAAAGAATCACTTCGAATTGACCTTTGGACAAAAGATATGCCGGTTGATGAAATGAAAATATTTTTTCATCAAACTTTGGTAGCTATGGCCGATACTTTTCAACGAGCAACTACCGATGATAAAATGGCCGACACCATGAGGGATTTTTGTGAATACTTTGCTGAAAAATTGGAATTGAAGTAAAAGAATTTATATTTGCTACTCAATTTAATTTTAAATAAAAATGAAAAAAATTTCAACGTTTTTGGCTGTATTGTCATTTGCAACATTAATTAGTTGTGGTGGAGATGATGATAGCTCGTCTTCCTCAAATTGTACAACGTCAATTCCATTTGTGCAAACAGGAAAATCATTTACTTATTCCTTTGCTCAATTTGGTTTTAATGTTGGGACTATTAAATTTACTTATGGCAATTGTAATGGTGATGGTTTTTTAGTGACAAGGGAAACATTTAATCCGGAAGGCTCATTACTTCAAACAGCAACTGATTTGCACAAACAAGAAGGTGACTTTTTGTTGTCTGATTCAAACAATAATGATGATTATTTTGCAAAAATATATAAAAAAAATGCTCAATTAGGCGACACTTGGAGTGTAACTCGTCCCGATGGATCTATCGTTACCCATGAAGTTATTTCGGTTGATGAAGTGGTTACTGTTCCAGCTGGAACCTTTACGTGTAAGGTATTCAAATACAGTACAACAACTACTATAAATGATTCTTATGTTTATTGGAATGATGAAGTTGGAAACATTAAAGAAGACGCAGATGGTTTCTTCCTTCTAGAATTACTAAGCTATAATTAAATCTTACAAATTAAATTAAAGGGGAAATTGTAAAATTTTCCCTTTTTATTTTTGTTTAAAGATGTCTTGGTTGATTTGATCAATATAATGGAGAATTTCATCTTTTCCTGTGCCTTCCAATGATGAACTTACAAAAAAAGGTGGCATTTCTTCCCAATCATTAGCAAGCAATTGCTTTTTATAAGCAGCTATTTGGTTTTGAACTTTAGTCTTACCAATTTTATCTGCTTTGGTAAAAATTAAACAAAATGGTATTTCGCTTTCACCAAGATAATTGATAAATTCTAAATCAATTTTTTGAGCTTCTAAACGAATGTCGATTAATACAAAAGCACACACCAATTGTTCTCTTTTTTCGAAATAATCAGTAATAAATTGTTGGAAAGTATCTTTGGTTTTTTTGGAAACTTTTGCATATCCATAACCGGGTAAATCCACTAAAAACCAATTATTGTTGATTTTAAAATGATTGATTAACTGAGTTTTACCTGGTTTAGAAGATGTTTTTGCCAAACTTTTATGGTTGGTAATCATATTAATCAGCGATGATTTTCCAACATTTGAACGGCCAATAAAAGCATATTCCGGTAGAGGATCTTTCGGACATTTGCTTACATCAGAGTTACTAATAACAAATTCAGCAGTATTTATTTTCATGTTTGTACAAAAAAGCCCAATCGGACTTTTAAAAATTATGTTTTTTCAACCAATCCAATAGAATTGTGTTGAATTTCTCTGGATGTTCCATCATAGCAGCGTGACCACATTCTTCAATCCAAAATAATTCTGAATTAGGTAAGAGTTTATTGAATTCATTGGCAACTTCAGGGGGTGTTACAGTATCGTTTTTCCCCCAAATTAAACACGTTGCAACATGCATTTTGGGTAAATCTTTTGCCATGTTATGCCGAATCGCACTTTTAGCAATCGTCAGAGTCTTAATAACTTTAATGCGATCATTTACTATGCTAAATACTTCATCAATTAATTCTTTTGTAGCGATTTCAGGTTTGTAAAAAACATTTTGTGTTTTTTGTTTCACATATTCATAATCGCCTCTTTTAGGGTATGAATCGCCCATTGCACTTTCATAAAGACCTGAACTTCCGGTCAAAACTAAAGCGGCAACCTTTTCAGGATACATTTTGGTGAAATATAAACCAACATGACCACCCAAAGAATTTCCTAATAGAATAACACGTTCGTAACCTTTAAAAGTGATAAAGTCTTTTACAAACTTAGAAAAGGCTTTTACGTTGGTTTTTAAAATATTTTGGGTGTATAATGGCAGCTCCGGAATAACAACTTTAAAACCGTGTTTTGGAAAAAAATTAGCTACACCATCAAAGTTGCTCAATCCACCCATTAGTCCGTGTAAAACGATAATTGGCGTGCCTTCTCCAGCTTCAAAATAAGTGTACTTGCCTTCTTTTTTAAAGTTTTCTTTCATTAAAAATGTTTCTTTCAATTTCTCACAAATATATGATTTTATCCTATAAAAAGAAGGATTGAATGGTTTATTTCAAGTTATTGGGTGAAAAGTCTAAATTTTAGATTCTATCCGTTTCAACTGTTTAATTGTCAAATTATTAATGATTTATGGTTGTGGCAATATTTTCTTTTTGTTGAATAATAAAAATTGATTTTGTTAAAAATATGTAAAAAATCAAAAAAAGTAATCAATCAAATTGCTTTTGTAATCAAATTTTCAAAGAAATGGAAGAATTGAATTTCTTTATTTTTTTCTTAAGTGGTAAAACTTATTAACAAAGTGGTATTTTGTGGTAAATTGTGGTAAAATTTTTTTATATTTGCTAGCAAACGAATAAAATTATAACTGCTTGAATACCATCATTGGAACATATGAATGTAAGGTCGATGAGAAAGGACGCTTGATGCTTCCTGCTCCATTGAAAAAGCAATTGGCTTCTTCGTTGCAGGATGGTTTTGTTTTGAAGCGTTCTGTTTTTCAGTCGTGTTTGGAATTATATCCGATGGCTGAGTGGAATATTTTAATGGCAAAAGTGAATAAGCTTAACCGTTTTGTGAAAAAAAATAATGATTTTATTCGTCGTTTTACTGCCGGTGTAAAAGTGGTAGAAATTGATACAACCGGAAGGCTTTTGATTCCAAAAGATTTAGTGGCTTTTGCTTCTATCCGAAAAGAGATAGTATTGTCATCAGCGGTGAATATTGTTGAAATTTGGGACAAAGATTTGTATGAAAAATCGATAGACGATGCGGCAATAGATTTTGCTGATTTAGCGGAACAAGTAATGGGTAATGTAAATGATGATGACAATGGAATATCATAATCCGGTTTTGCTTTCGGCTTCCGTTGATGGTTTGAATATACAACCTGATGGTGTATATGTTGATGTGACTTTTGGCGGTGGAGGTCATTCTAAAGAAATTTTAAAACGTTTAGGGTCAAACGGAAAATTGTTTGCTTTTGATCAAGATGAAGATGCTTTAGCAAACGCTTTACCGGATGAAAGATTTCGCTTAATCAATGAAAATTTCCGATTTATCAAGCGTTTTTTGCGATTTCATGGCATTCGACAAGTAAATGGAATTTTGGCTGATTTAGGGGTTTCGTCCCATCAATTTGATGTAGCGGAAAGAGGTTTTTCCACCCGTTTTGAAGCGGAACTCGATATGCGAATGAGTCAAAAAGGAGAGCTTAATGCTTTTAAAGTAATTAATGAATATGATGAAGCGTCACTGAAAAAAGTGTTTGCTGATTTCGGAGAATTGTCAAATGCAGGTGCAATCGCTAATACAATTGTAAATGCAAGAAAAGATAAGCCTATAAAGAATACGGAACACTTAAAACAAGTTTTATCAAAATTTTTACCGGCTCACAAGAGTCATAAAATCTTAGCTCAAATTTATCAGGCAATTCGTATTGAAGTGAATGAAGAAATGGATGTGTTGAAAGAATTTTTAGTTCAAGCGGAGGAAATATTGCTTCCTGGAGGTAGACTAAGTGTAATTTCTTATCATTCATTAGAAGATCGTTTGGTAAAGCGATTTATCAAAAACGGCATGTTTGAAGGAGAGCCCGAACGTGATTTTTATGGTAATTTTTCTGTTCCGTTCAAAACAATTGGAAAACTAATTGTGCCTGATGCAGACGAAATTAAGGTAAACAACCGAGCCAGAAGTGCTAAACTAAGAATTGCTGAAAAAATATAATGAAAGCGAGTGTTTATGACATATTAAGAGCCAAGTTTTTGATTAATCAAGATGCAGTTAAAAACTGGAAGTTCATCGTATTTCTGATCATTCTGGCAATTATAATGATTGCAAATATTCATCATTATGAGCAAAAAATTTTCAGAATTGTTGAATTGAATAAAGAAGTAAAAGAATTGCGTTCAGAGTTTGTAGATCGCCGTTCAGAATTAATGAAGTTAAAAATGGAAAGCACAGTTTCAAAAAAAATGGAAGAAAGAGGAATTTATCCATCCTCAGTGCCACCAACAAAAATAAGAGTTGTTAAACCCAAAGAAAAATCATTTGCAGAAAAAATATGGCAGTAGAAGATAAACATATTGCTTATCGAATTTATATAGTAGCATTTTTTATGCTGATTATTGCCATTGCTATTGCTGTAAAATTGACAAATATCCAATGGGTTGAAGGAGAGTATTATCGAAATTTAGCAAAAGAACGAACAGTTAAAAACTTCGTTATTCCCGCCAATAAAGGAAATATATATTCATCTGATGGTAGCTTGTTAGCCACTTCTATTCCAAATTATACTTTACGTTTTGATGCGATTGCTCCCAAAGCAGAAGATTTCAATAAAAATTTACAACCGTTGTGCGATTCATTATCAAAATTATTGAATAGACCTGCTCAATATTATAAAACGGAATTGTTAAAAGCTCGTTCAAACAGAAACCGTTATTATTTGTTAGCCAGAAACTTAAGCTACACAGAATACATGAAAATCAAAAGTTTTCCATTGTTCAACAAAGGAGCATATAAAGGAGGTTTAATTACAGAACAAAAAACCGTTCGTGAACATCCAATAGGCTTAGTTGCTGAACGAACAATTGGTTATGAACGCATCAAACCAAATGGTGAGCCTGATGGTAAAGGAATTGAATGGGCATTTAAAGATTATCTAAATGGAAAAGACGGCAAACGATTAATGCAAAAAATGGCTAAAGGGCAATGGAAGCCAATTCGAGATGAAAATGAAGTGGAGCCACAAGATGGTTTTGATATCATTTCGACTATTGATGTTTATATTCAAGATATTGCCCACCATGCATTATTGAAACAACTTGAATATTATGAAGCGGAACATGGATGTGTAGTGGTAATGGAGACAAAAACCGGACATGTAAAAGCAATTTCAAATCTTGGCAGAAATGAAAATGGTCAATATACAGAGACCATCAATTATGCTGTTTCAGAATCGCATGAGCCGGGTTCAACATTCAAATTACTTGATTTAATTGCTCTTTTTGAAGATAGATTGGCCGATACCAATACGGTTTATGATTCCAGAGGTGGAGAGATTTCTTATTTTAATAGAAGAGTGAGAGATTCAAAAAAAGGAGGTTACGGAAAAATTTCGCTAGCCAAAGGGTTTGAAGTATCTTCTAATACAGTATTGGTTCAGGCGGTGTATGAAAATTATAAAAACAATCCGAAAAAATTTGTAGAACATATCAATCGGATGAAATTGAATCAGCCTTTAGGTCTTCAAATTAAAGGAGAAGGAAAGCCCGTAATTCCCCAACCGGGAGAAAAAAATTGGTACGGAACAACCTTACCTTGGATGGCTTATGGTTACGGAGTTTCCATGACACCACTTCAAACGTTGACTTTATACAATGCGATTGCTAACAATGGTGAAATGGTAAAACCCATTTTTGTAAGTGAAATAAAAGAATGGAATAAGCCAATAAAACAATTTGAAAAGGAAATTATCAATCCTCAAATTGCCTCTAAAGAGACTATTGATAAAGTAAAAGTTGTACTCGAAAATGTTGTAAAACGAGGAACGGGTTCAAAATTGTATTCAAAAGATTTTTCAATGGCCGGAAAAACAGGTACGGCTCAAGTAGGTTATGCTGACAAAGCCAATCTTTATTATGCGTCATCATTTGTTGGTTATTTTCCGGCAGATGAGCCAAAATATTCCTGTATTGTAGTGGTACATAAACCAAGTAAATCAAAAGGATATTACGGAGCAGATGTTTCCGGACCGGTATTCAAA
>JAFLBT010000156.1 GCA_017302935.1 Flavobacteriales bacterium
TTCCAAAATTTCCAATACTTCAGCTTCGGGTCGGCGAGAGCTTCTTCGGTTGTAGATATAGGCTTTTACTTTATCTCCATCTAAGGCGTGATTGAGGTTAATAAATGGAATAAATACATCATCTTCCAATTCATCACACATGAAATAACCGGTTTTTCGAGAGGTCATATCAATGGTTCCTTCGTAATATTCGGCTTTGGAAACCATTTGATACTTTCCAATTTCAGTTTCATGTATTTTATCCTGTGCTTTTAAAATTTTTAAATCACGGATAATTTCATTTCTACTTTTAGTATCCGTTAATTCTAAAACAGCAGCTATTTGTTTGTAATTGAATGACTTATTGGGTTCTTTGGATAAAATTTTAAAAATCTGTGCGGTAAAATCTTTGTTCTTTTTACCTAATTTCTTGGGTTTCTTACTCATAATTCTTTTCTAATAAAGTTGAAAATTACGAATAAGATGGGAGAAAATAGAATTTAGAAAGTAGATTTATTGAAAATATAACTTTTGTATCTTTATACAAATTTGCAAAATGAAAGACTTTGTTACTGTAGCCGTTTTTAATTTACCCTCTGAAATTTCAGTTTTAAAATCTGTTTTAGAAAATGAAGGTATTCCGTATTTTTTTGAAAATGAAACGATAGTTTCGATCGATCCTTTTGCGAGTATTGCGTATGGCGGAATTAAATTAAAAGTGCATCGCAATGATGAAGAACTGGTTCGAAGTATCTTAGATAATTTAGAAAGTCATCTTCGGATTGTGAAATAAAATTTTCTCTCAGAAAACAGGGAAAGAACAGAATTACTCTTTTTTAAATTTAAGAACACGGATTTTTAAAATTTGAGAAATCTAAAACATTTTACCAATTACCCTTCACCCATTACCTAAAAATCTAAATAGTTTTCAACATTCTTTAAAAACAACAAAAAGAAATTTTAAATTAATTTTAATTTTATGATGGTTATTATAGCGTGTTAATTTGTAGAAAAACTTTTTTGAGAAATAATTTGAAATGCGGTTTCAATTAGTTTTACAAAATTATCAACACCTTTTTGATAATTTAAAAACTTGAAAATGACCATTTTTTTAGTTTTTATTAACAGTTGTTAACATCCAATTTTTAATTAAAAGTATGAATAAGTTTATTATGAAAAACTGTTGAAAACCGAGTTGAAAAAGTTGATAATTTTAAAGTAAAAAATCAAAACTAAAGTTGATTTATTCATTTCAATTTTTGATTAGAAAAAATTTCTTTACTTCATCAAAATACTTCTAAAATTCTATCCGAATTTATTAACAACCCATGTTAATTTAATATTACCTGAATATCAAGCGATTATGAAATGCTGTTAACAATGGAACGATTTAACGTTTATTACAGTTGTCTGTTATCGGTTATCCGTTGTTTGTCAACCGCTTACACACAACAGATAACAGACAACCGAAAACCGACAACGGTTACACCAACTTCCGCAAAGCCCGAAAAGTTGCCTTTATAAAAATCCATTTTGGTAATGTGAGCATCACTTTTAAATCCGAAAAAATAGTACCTTCTTCGTTTAAAAATGTAAAGATATTTTGAATGGAATTTTTTTGAAAAAGGGTTCCAAAAAGTTGAGCTCCTAATTCATTATTTTGATGTAGAACTTCCAACAAAATTAAATCATACAACCAGTAACGATTTTTTTGATGAAATTGGGTTAGGTTTTGATTGGTTTTTAGAAATTCCACCAATTTTTTAGATTGTTTTTTACTGTTGAAAAACGTAAAACCTGTGCTTGCTTTTGTCCAACCACCTGCCGTTCCTATGAATAAAACCCTTTGTGCGTTTTGTTTGTGAAAAGGAAAACACGTCATCGGAATGTTTCCGGCTTCTTTTTCAACAATTTCATATTCGGTGATACCCAGATTTTCAAGGTAATTTTGAATGGCTGTTTCGTATTCAACTTTTTCTAATACATCTTCAGAAAACAACGTATATTCAAACAAAGCTTCGGTTTTTGAAGTCGGCAAAACATACATAAATCGGGTATTTCTGTTTTGTTCAATCGTAAAATCCATAAATTTTACTTCTGAATCATCAAAAATTACTTCTTTGGTTTTGATGAACCAGCCGATGAAATGTTGCTTTAAATAAGGATAGTTAGTTTGATTGAGAATTGGATTGACATCAAAAAAACTATTCAATAAAAAACGACCAGAATAGGATTTATTTTTCCCTTGTATTTCAACAGAATCTGTATTTGATTTCCAGTTGATGATTTCATCTTGAATAAATAAAAAATTGGATTTAGTCGAAATAGTATCGAACACCAGTTGATAAAAATCACGACTTCGAATCATTTTATACAAATAAGGATTCATTTCAAATGATTGTTGAAAATCCTGATTTCCGATGAATGCATTTTCCCAGGTTTTGGATAGTATGGAATCGAATTCGCCGTTGGGTTCTTCCCAAAAACACCACGTTCGGTCGTTTTGGTTTTTTATTTCTTTGTCGATGATTAATATCGATTTATCATCAAACCAGGCATCATTTGCCATCCGATATGCCGAAAGCAAACCGGATAAACCTGAACCAAGGATGATGTAATCGTATTTTTTTGCCACGGATTTCACTAATTCACACGGATTTTGAATTTCACAAAGCTAGTTATTATGATTAAGTTTATTTTAAAAACATTAAATTGAGCAACTATTTCACCGTCTCGTCTCCCCCTCCTTTGGAGGGGGTTGGGGGGAGGTTATTTTTTGCCACGAATTTCACTAATTCCACGAATTAAGTAAATTTATAAAATTTGTGCTAATTCGTGAAATCCGTGTCAAAGACTAAAATCTACTCTTAAAACTCTTAAAATCCTCATTCAATCCTTTAAAATCCAAAACACCTTTTCTGTTTTTCAAATGCTCTAAAATAACAAATGATTTTTCAATTCGAAGTTGTGAGCTTTTGTATTTATTGACCACATGAATCAACGTTCGCTGTTTTCCCGGTGTGAGTTGGTGAAACAAATGGCTCCCATCTGGATCGCTGAAAAGTACTTCTTCCATTTCTTCCGAAAGCGGCATACCGTATTTACTTTCGTCTTTCACTAATTCCACTTCCACATCATCATTCAAATGTAAATTTAGTTTTTTACAGATGGCTTTATTCAATAAAATATAGTGAAAAGTGCTTTTAGGCAACATCGCACAATGAAAAGAAAAATTTTCGTTTAGAGTACAAACCACACGTTTGTCTTTCGCTTCTTTGAGCAATTTTTCAAAAACAGCCGGCGGAATCGGGATGTGTAATTCCCAATACAACGCATTATCATCAAACGAACAAACCTGACCGTTAAATTTCATCCTAACCTGATTGAATTTGATTATTTTTGTAAAGATAAAAATAACAACACAACAACACATGAAAATATCCATTGGAAACGATCACGCCGGCCCGGATTATAAAAAAGCCATCGTTGATTTTTTAGAAAAACAAGGGCACGAAGTCATCAATCACGGAACAAATACGACAGATAGTGTGGATTATCCGGATTTCGGTCATCCTGTTGCCACCGATGTAGAAACCGGAACAGCCGATTTTGGTATCGTCATTTGCGGTAGCGGAAACGGAATCGCCATGACTGTCAACAAGCACCAAGGCATAAGAGCAGCTTTGTGTTGGACCAAAGAAATTGCTGCTTTAGCCAGACAACATAATGATGCGAATATTATTAGTATTCCTGCACGATTTACATCGATTCCGCAAGCGGTGGAAATGGTAGATACGTTTTTGAAAACCTATTTTGAAGGAGGTAGACATCAGAATAGAGTGAATAAAATAAGTTGTTCGTAACAATTTAAACCATTAAGAAATTAAGATTCATTAAGTTTTAGTTTCTTAATGACACTTGATTTCTTAATGGTTTTAAAAAATAAAAAACTAAATGTCCACCAATCCAAAAATCCACAAACACAACGTAAAAGGCAATAATTTAATTTATTCGATTTTATTGAATACATTGATTACGATTGCTCAGGTAATTGGCGGCATTGTTTCCGGTAGTTTGGCGTTAATTTCGGATGCATTACACAATTTTTCGGATGTGCTTTCGCTGATTTTTAGTTTGGTGGCACACAAATTATCAAGAAGAAAGGCGTCCATCAGTCACACATTTGGTTATAAAAGAGCCGAATTAATTGCTGCGTTTATCAATGCCTCTACGTTGATTATTGTGGCTTTTATATTGATTTATCATGCAATAGTAAAGTTGATGCAGCCCGAACCAATTGAATCTAACCTAGTGATTTGGTTGGCACTTTTAGGAATTGCTGTTAACGGATTTTCAGTGTTATTACTTCGTAAAGATGCGGCTCATAATTTGAATATGAAATCGGCTTATTTGCATTTGTTAACCGATATGATGGCCTCTGTGGCGGTTTTAACCGGAGGTTTGTTGATGAAATATTATGAAATATATTGGGTGGATAGTGTGATGACTTTACTAATTGCTTTGTACCTCATTGTGGTTGGTTTTGATTTATTTTTAAAATCCACCAAAATGTTGATGTTGTTTACACCGGATACAATAGATATTAAAGAAATTGTTCGCGAAGTACATCAAATCAAAGGGGTTGGGAAGTTGCACCACATTCACGTTTGGCATTTAAACGAAGAAGAATTGCATTTAGAAGCTCATCTCGATTGTGCTGCCGACATCAAAATGAGTGAATTCAACGATTTATTGCAGGAGATTGAAGAAGTGCTTTATGATAAATTCAACATCAATCACGTGAATATTCAACCGGAATTTCAGAAGGTGGATCCGAAGGATTTTATTGTGCAGGATTAAATTTTTGTAAATTCCGTCAACCAACTGAAGGAATTTACATTTTTTGTATTTCCTAAATAAAAACATTATTTAGAATTTATCGTAAAAATGTAAATCAATGAACATTCTTATTTTACTTTTGTTCATTTAAAAATTACTAAAAATAACAATGAACAACATCCAATATATTCAAAACGCCACACAACTTCCCACTAAAGGAATTGAAAACACCATTAATTTATTAAATGAAGATTGCACTATCCCTTTCATTTCCCGTTACCGAAAAGACCAAACCGGAAATTTGGATGAAGTACAAATCGAACAAATTTTCAAACTCAACAAGCAGTTTGAAGAAATCGTTAAGCGAAAAGAATCCATTTTAAAAGCGATTGACGAGCAAGGACAATTGTCGGCGGAATTAAAGTTGAAAATTGAAAATTCGTTCGATTTACAAGAAATTGAAGATTATTACTTGCCATACAAAAAGAAGAAAAAAACCAAAGCTGATGCAGCTCGCGAAAAAGGGTTAGAACCTTTAGCCAAAATCATCATGGCTCAAAACAGCGATGATATTGAATTTATTGCTTCCAACTATTTGAATGATCAAGTTGCCAACGAAGACGAAGCCTTACAAGGAGCAAGAGACATTATTGCCGAATGGATTAATGAAAACATGTTTATTAGAAAAAATCTTCGACGATTATTTCAACGAAAAGCGATTGTTTCTACTAAAGTTGTGAAAAGTAAAAAAGAAGATGAAGCGGCTCAAAAATTCAGTCAGTATTTCGATTGGGCCGAACCCCTTTCAAAAACACCATCGCATCGCTTATTGGCCATGTTGCGTGCCGAAGCCGAAGGTTTTGTAAAAATGAATATCGAAATCGAATCTGAAGAAGCTCTCGAATTCATCGAAAATAATATCATTAAAAACAACAAAGAAACCGCACATCAACTGAAATTAGCCATTAAAGACAGTTACAAAAGATTGTTAGAACCGGCTATTTCCAATGAAACGCTACAAGAATTTAAAACCAAAGCCGATGCGAAAGCGATTGATGTTTTTGCTCAAAATCTAAGTCAGTTATTGCTGGCTCCGCCTTTGGGAGAAAAACGAATTCTGGCCATAGACCCAGGCTATCGCACCGGATGTAAAGTAGTTTGTTTGGATGAAAAAGGCGATTTGCTCTACAACGAAACCATTTATCCGCATCCGCCCCAAAACGAACATGCCATGGCGATGAAAAAAATTCGTTCAATGGTAAATGCGTACAATATTGAAGCGATTTCAATTGGTAACGGAACAGCCAGCCGAGAAACCGAATTTTTCATTAAAAAAATTGCATTCGATAAGCCTGTTCAGGTTTTTGTAGTTTCCGAAGCCGGAGCATCTGTTTATTCGGCTTCCAAAATTGCTCGGGATGAATTTCCGAATTATGATGTCACCGTTCGCGGTTCAGTTTCCATCGGAAGACGATTGGCCGACCCGTTGGCGGAGTTGGTAAAAATTGATGCCAAATCCATCGGAGTGGGGCAATACCAACACGATGTAGATCAAACCAAGTTGAAGGAAGAATTAGATACGGTTGTCGTTCGTTGTGTGAATTCGGTGGGTGTCAACTTGAATACCGCCAGTAAATCGTTGTTGAGTTATGTTTCGGGAATTGGCGAAAAAATGGCTGAAAACATTGTCAATTTTCGTTCTGAAAATGGTCCGTTTGAAGATAGAAAGCAACTCAAAAAAGTACCTCGTTTAGGTGAAAAAGCATACCAACAAGCCGCGGCTTTTATTCGTATTCAAAACGGAAAAAATCCGTTGGACAATTCGGCTGTTCATCCGGAAGCCTATTCCATTGTAGAAAAAATGGCGAAGGATTTAAAAATTTCGGTAGTAGATTTAATCGGAAACAAAGAAAAAATAGCGTTAATCAACCCCGAAAATTACACCAATGAAACCATAGGAATTCTAGGTATCAAAGACATTTTAAAAGAACTCGAAAAACCCGGACTTGACCCCAGAAAATCGGCAAAGGTTTTTGAATTTGACCCGAATGTCAAAAAAATGTCCGATTTGCGAACCGGCATGATTTTACCCGGAATTGTCAACAACATTACCGCTTTTGGTTGTTTTGTGGATATCGGATTAAAAGAAAGCGGTTTGGTTCACATTTCACAACTCAAAGCCGGATTTGTTTCGGATGTAAATGAAGTGGTGAAATTACATCAACACGTGCAAGTAAAAGTAGTTGAGGTAGATGAAATGAGGAAACGGATTCAGTTGAC
>JAFLBT010000157.1 GCA_017302935.1 Flavobacteriales bacterium
CAAGAATTCTAATATTTATTTAAAAGCAATTAATACGAAATAATAGTTTTAAATAATTAAATGAAATAAGATACAAAAATATAATCATCTTTCTGTAGTAATAGTAAAAAATATAAATTATAAATATACGATTGAAATTAACAATGATAAATATAATTTAATAAAGAATAAAGAAATAATTTTTCTTTAAAAAATACTAAAAATATGCGCAAATTATTTATTAAATCAAAATTGGAAAAAAAATGGAAGAAGCCAAAACGGAATACGGTAATGCTATGGGTAAATTGGTTGAAGGGAAAGGCAATCTTATTGGTAGTGTGGAGCGATTGAAAAAAATGGGTGCCAAAGCCAAAAAAGCATTACCGGATGCTATTTTGAAAAGAGCAGAGGGAGATTTTTCTGAATAAATTAAATTGTGAATAACGAAACAAATTCACTAATTTGTTGATTGTTATAAATAAAATTAGAACTAAAAATAGGTTAATTCAATTTTTTTGTTACTTTTGGAATCAAATTTCCAATTACGCATGAAAAAATTATACTTTTTAGTATCCTTATTAATTTTATCTATTGCCATTTTTATTTCTTGTTCGGATGAAGACAAAGAAACTAATTATGAACCTGTTTCACCAGTAGTGGTGGATTTAACCCAAGTTCCTTATCCAAAGTTATCAGATTATAAATTCTTCGAAGGGGAAATGAAAAATCAAATACCCTCTTTAGATGTTTTGCCTTATGAGCCAATTTCGCAACTTTTTACAGATTACGCTCATAAAAAGCGATTTGTTTGGATGCCAAAAGGTACAAAAGCAACTTACAACGGAGATGGTAATGTTTTAGAATTACCGGTTGGTGCTGCTATCATTAAAAATTTTTACTACGAAAATACTTTACCATCTAATGCTACCAGAATCATTGAAACCAGAATCATGATTCGAAAACAAAACGGTTGGATTTTTGCCGAATATGTATGGAATGATGAGCAAACAGAAGCTTTTTTGAACATGGATGGTGGATTTACAAGTGTTTCTTGGACGGAGGAAAGTGGAATAAAAACGGTATCTAATTACAGAATTCCTTCTGAAGCTCAATGTTTGACATGTCATAAGTTTGATGAAAAAGCCATTCCGATTGGAATCAAACCACAAAGTTTGAATAAAGATTTTGCCTTTTCTTCAGGTATGAAAAATCAATTAACAAAATGGATTGAAGCTGGGTATTTAGAAAATAACCTTCCTTCAACTATTGAAACTACAGTTAATTATAAAGATGAAACGCAGCCTTTAGAATTAAGAGTAAGATCATATTTAGACATGAATTGTGCTCATTGTCATCGCGATAATAGCCATTGCGATTATCGTCCGATGCGTTTTGCCTTCAATGAAACAACAAATAGAACAAATTTAGGTGTCTGTGTTGATACACAAGACATGGCAGATTTTCCTTCTGCTTTGAGCAGAATCGTTACGCCTGGCAATCCAAATCGTTCAATGATGTTTTACAGATTAGATACAGATAATGAATCGTATATGATGCCTTTAATTGGTCGTTCTGTCATTCATGAAGAAGGAAAAGAATTGATAAGACAATGGATTGAATCGTTGTCTCCTTGTAATTAAAACTAAAACAAACTAAACCTTAAAGAATGAAAAAAATTACTTTTTTACTTTTATTTTGCTTGGTATTTCAGTCGATGAATGCCCAAAATACTTGTGCTACTGCTCAGGTAATTCCCGGACCCGGATTGTATGTTGTAACTACAGTAGATGGCACTCAAGCTGCTACACCTGTTTGTACAGAGAATGGTGCAATTACAAATAATCCAAGAGCAGAGTGGTACACTTATACTCCGGCTCAAAATTATACGCTTACAATAAGCACTAATATTTCTCAAAATACTCCTAGAATTGACACTCGTTTTCATGTTTACACAGGAGTATGTGGTGCTTTAGTTTGTCATGCAGGTGATGATGATTCTGGAGAAAATTATTCTTCTGAAGATTCTTTTCCTGTTTTAGCCAATACTACTTATTACATTGCATTTGACAACAGATGGACTGCAAATGGATTTACCTTTCAGGTAACGGAATCAGTATATCAAGAGCCTATTGGTCAACCTGTAACTTTTACAAATCAATCAATTTCAACAATTGATAGTCAATATAATATCGCTGTTGTAGATATGAATGGTGACTTTTTGGATGATATCGTAGGTGTAAGTTCTACAAATATTAAAGTACACAGACAAAATTCTGTAGTGCCTGGTTTTACAATTTTTAACTATCCAACTGAGGCTGCAAACAACATGCCTTCATGGAGTTTGGCTGCTGGCGATTATAATAAAGACGGGTTCAATGATTTGATGTATGGTGGTGGAAATGGAGTAACATTTATGAAATCAACAGCTAATGGAACTGGTTTTGTAAAAGAAAATTTTACACAATATGTATTTTGTCAACGTACAAATTTTGTTGATTTGAATAATGATGGTAACTTGGATGCTTTTTCTTGTCATGATGTTCAGCCTAATGTATATTTCTTAAACAATGGTTCAGGACAATTTACTTTTTATCAATCTAACGTTACTCCTGGTGCAATGTTATTAGGAATTCATCCAAATGGTGGAAATTATGGTTCTATTTGGATTGATTATGATAATGATGGTGATCAAGATTTATTTATTGCTAAATGTAGAGGAGGATCAGGAACTGCTAAAATTAATGAGTTACATAGAAACAATGGTAATGGAACATTTACAGATGTTTCTTCAATTGCCGGTATGGCAGACCCTGTACAGACTTGGTCTTCTGCATGGGCAGATTTTGATAATGATGGTGATATGGATGCTTTAGTAGGAGCTAGTTCTACTGCAGATGGATCCCATAAATACATGAGAAACAATGGTGACGGAACTTTTACAGATATTACAGCTGGTTCAGGTTGGGATACCAACACAAGTACAAATATCGAACACATTGCTCATGATTTTGATAACGATGGTTTTGTTGATGTAATGGGTGGAGGAAATAAAATTATGTACAATAAAGGTGATGGAACTTTTGGCCCATCAAGTGTTGGTTTTGGAGTAGGTGCAGTAGGAGATTTAAATAATGATGGTTTCTTAGATGTTTTAAATGGTTCTACAATTAGAATGAACAATGGTAACTCTAATAAATGGATAAAATTTTATTTACAAGGTATCCAAAGTAATCGAAATGGTATTGGTGCAAGAATTGAAATTTATGGGGCATGGGGTAAACAAATTCGTGATGCCAGAAGCGGTGACGGCTTTGAATACATGAGTTCATTAAACGTTCACTTCGGAATTGGTCAAGCTACTGCAATTGATCAAGTAATTATCAGATGGCCATCAGGTATTGTGGATACAATTGTAAATCCAGATCCAAATCAAGCTATTCTGGTAGTTGAAGGTTCTACTTTGAGCGTTGGCCAAAATGATTTTACTTCATTTAGTATTTATCCTAATCCTGCAAAAGATATTGTGAACATTAAATCAGGTAATAACTTTGATGTAGTTTCAGCTGAAATTTTTGACCTTAACGGAAGAAAAGTGCTAGAATCTGCTGTTGTTAATGAATCATTTTCAGTTCAGTCTCTTTCTACTGGAACTTACATTCTTTTAGCTAAAGACAGCGAAGGAACATTATCAACACACAAGTTGATCAAACAATAAACAACCTAACCAAACTAAATTTTGAAAAGCCCTCCATTTGTGAGGGCTTTTTTATAACTTTGAATTTCAAAAAAAATATCAAAAATGAACTACATACTTTTTGACGGACCGGTTCGTAACGCTCTTTTACCCTTCACATTTACTCGTCCTGTAGCGGATATTCGCATAGGAATTTTAACCATACGTGAAAAATGGGAAAAATATTTAGGCTATACCACCACAACCATTACCGAAGAATACCTATCTGAAAAATACCCAATGGTTGAAATGGAAGAAAATATCCTAATCAATTCCTCTTTTTTACCAAATGAAGTGTTGGTAGAAATGATTAAAAGTTTGGAAAAAAACCAAGCGATTTTTAAAGGCGAAGAAGTAGTTGCGTTCTATACGAATGATACGCAAGAAGAAGTGGATTTTGATACCTATGAAATCATCGATTATAATGAAGACGGCTTACGCATCGAACATACCTGGGATATTTTTGCCAAAAACGATGCCGCCATTCGCGAAGATTTTGAATTGTTAACCGAAGGGAGAACATCACAACCGATTCCAAAAAGTGTAAATGTAATTGCTCCTGAAAATATATTCATTGAAAAAGGTGCAAAACTTGAATTTGTGACTTTAAATGCTTCAACGGGACCGATTTATATTGGATATAACGCTGAAATCATGGAAGGTTCTGTCATACGTGGGCCTTTTGCCTTATGCGAAGAAGCACAAGTGAAATTAGCCACCAAAGTGTACGGAGCCACCACCGTTGGCCCACATTGCCGAATTGGAGGCGAAGTGAATAACTCTGTTCTGTTTGGCTATTCCAACAAAGGACATGACGGATTTTTAGGAAATGCAGTGTTGGGTGAGTGGTGCAACATTGGAGCCGATTCCAATAATTCTAATTTGAAAAATAACTACGAAGAAGTAAAATTATGGAGCTACGAAACAGGTGGTTTTGAAAAAACCGGTCTACAGTTTTGTGGACTCATGATGGGCGATCACAGTAAATGTGGTATCAACACCATGTTTAACACCGGAACGGTTGTTGGCGTTTCGACCAACATTTTCGGTAGCGGATTTCCACGCAATTTTGTGCCGAGTTTCAGTTGGGGAGGAGCAGCCGGGTTTACAACCTATATTACTAAAAAAGCGTTTGAAACCGCTCGTATCGTAATGTCTCGCCGTCATGTGGAATTCACCGAACAAGATGCGAAGATTTTAGAACATGTGTTTGAGGAAACGAAGAAATGGAGGAAGGAGTAAGGTTTTAAATTTTCAAAAATTATCTCATAGTAATAGGGTATTCAAATCAATATAAATGAACAATAAAAAAGCATTAATCCTTGATTTGGATTATACAATCTTCCCAACTAATTTAATAAGTAAAGAAATTTTACAGCCTTTTTTTGATAGTATTTTTGAAAATTTGTCATCAATTTTTTCATTAGAAATTATCAAAAAAATTGAAAATGATTTATGGTTAGATTCTTGGGATAGAGTAATTGAGAAATATGAAATACCTATTCCTGTTTTTTTAAAATCAGTTAGTATTTTAGAATCTAATCCACCAAAATTAGAAATATCGACATATGATGATTATGAAGTTTTACAAAATTTAATGATAGATAAATTTTTAGTTACTTCTGGTTTAACTAGCCTGCAAGAAGCTAAAATCAAAGCATTGAAATTAGAAAAAGATTTCAAAAAGATAATTATCAATGATAGATTGATTGAAAAATCAACAAAAGTTGATATTTTTAAAAACTTAATACGTGAATATTCATTAAATCCGAGTCAAACCTACGTTATTGGCGATAATCCTCATGCAGAAATTCAAGCAGGTAATCAATTGAATCTTATTACAATTCAAATACTTAGAGAGAAGGTTTTGAAAGGAAACAATGCTAATTATTACATTAAGACCTTCAGCGATTTAGAAAAGATAATATTTTAATTTGATTAAGTTGTTGAGTTTTTTTGCGTCTCTGCGTCTTTGCGAGAAATAATTTAGCGTTCTTAGTATAAACCTTAGCTAACTTTGCGATTAAAAATTATTTTACCTTATAAAAAAATCCCTCAATCCATTTCCAATTATAATTGAAAACATAAAGAACAATAGCAAGCACAATCAAAAACAAAGTAACTTTTATAACAAACTTTTTCTGTTCTAGTTTTCGTTCAGCAAGCATTTTTTCTCTGATTGTTTCTAATAATTCAGGTGTGGCTTGCACGTGATCCACAAACTCAGATGTTTCATTGGACGTGTTTTCCAAACGTTTTAGTTTGTCAATTCGATTTCGTTTGTTGTTTCTCGAACTGATTAAAGCGTGCAACATGGAACCTTCTCCTGGCATAATCTTTCTATAAACTAGTTTATAATTTTCTTTGCGAACTTTGCGTAACCCTTTGCGTCCTTTACGGTTAAATCTTCTTAACCTTTTTCAAACTCAACAAATTCAACGGATTAATCCCCAAACCTTCTACATTTTTTCTCGTAAACCTCGCCACTTTATCATAAAACAATGGAATCACGGGAGCTTCTTCAATGATGATTTGATCCATTTGTTGATACAATTCAAATCGTTTGGCATCATCGGTTTCAAGGAATGCTTTTTCATATAACGCATCAAATTTAGGATTAGAAAAATGCGTGTAATTGGGTCCGTTGGGAGCAAAGTTTTTACTGTAAAAAAGCGATAAATAATTCTCCGCATCCGGATAATCGGCAATCCAACTGGCACGAAAGAAAGTGACTTTTCCCGTTGCAATCGCTTGTCGTAATGTCGAGGGCGGATTCACATCAATTTCAACATCCAACCCAATTTTTTGCCATTCGCGTTGTAAAAATTCGCCAATATCAATGTAAGTTGCATTCGTACTCAAAACGATTTTTGGTTTTTTAATTCCGGTTTCTTTGACAAATTCGGCTACCAATGCTTTGGCCTTTTCAGGTTCAAAATCATATCCTTTTTGGTTGTTAAAACTCGGCATTCCGCTCGGAATGATTCCACTTGTGGCCGGAATTCCCATATTATTTCGCAAATAGGTAATCATCTTCGCTCTGTCAAAACCATAATTTAAGGCATGACGAATGCGTTTGTCCAAAATCGTTTTATCCGAACCATCCATTCTAAAACCAAGATATTCGGTATTGAGGTAAGAACCGCTAATTAAATTTACATCTTCTTTATATTTGGGTTGCAGTTCGCCTTTTTGCGTTAGAATTTCATCTTTGTACGAAGGGTCTAAACCGG
>JAFLBT010000158.1 GCA_017302935.1 Flavobacteriales bacterium
ATGGTTATCCCATTGAAAATATGCCAAGACAAGTTTCTTTTTGTCAGCATACTCATTAACATCTCTTTCAAAAATTTCACCTACACTTTCAGCTACTCCCTCCGCAAGATTTTCAAAACTTTCTCCAACATACCTTTTTACGATTGCCTTTACTACAATTGGAGCTAAATTTTTTGTAAATGTTGCGGCATTTTTGAGTGCGTTTTCAAAATTGGGATTTTCATCACTTTTCTTCGTTAATGATTTTAGTTCACCCATCAAGGCTGTAAGAGCATTGTTTTCAAAATCATTTTCCCAAGCATTAAACATTACTGTTTGAAATCTATTTTTTTTAAGTTCTTGTTCCCACATTTTGATAAATGTAGTTTTGCCGGTGCCCCATTTATTATTTATGGCTAAAACAAATCCTTCATTGTAGGTACTAACAATATCTAACAAAACATTTGCATATTTTTTCCTATCTAGTTGACAATTATAAAAAGGATTGTCCGGATCTATTTCTAATTCGTAATGTTTTATCATGTTTTATGCTCTTGTGTTTTCAAAACGAGGATTACATTTTAAAATAAAAAATGCTTCTGCAAAGTGTACAAAATTTTTACCTAAACGTTCTGGTATCAAAATATTATATCTTGTAGTGTTCTCTTTAAGCCAATCACCAGGATGAGTATCGCCTAGCATGGCCTCAAATTCCGGATCATTCATTAGATATTGTGACAAATTACTAATTGAACTGTTTGGATTGTAATGTTGTGATTGATAACGAGCATTAGATTTGCTATTTACTTTACCCACTTTTAAATAACATTCATTCCATTTAAAAATATAAATGGCAGAATATCCTCTCGGCAATTGAAGAGGTATGTGTGTGTCAATGCCCGAGTTCCAAGTTAATAATTGTAAATCATCAGCATTTACCAAATATCCTGACAATAATGCAGCATTAACTAAATTATTTAAATCTACTCTTGTTATCATACTTCAATCTTTTGAGTTGTTAACTCCCCCTTAAACGCTTTCTCTAAAATACTTTTTTTGAGTTCTTCTAGGTTAGCTAGTTTTTGATGGTATTTGGTTACTAATAGATTAGTTTGTTCTTGTAATTTTTCGATTTGAGGAATTAATCGTTTTTGTTCCTCAATATTGGGAAATGAAATTTTAATTCTTCTCAAATCATCATTATATAACCTTGATATTGTTGCTCCTTTTGATGGATTCCAATCACAAACTTTATAGAATTGGTATAAAAAATCATTTAAAACTTTATCCTCATTATTATCAATCCAAACGATATTTGAATCTTGAAAAAATGAAGGTTTACCATCAAAAATTACTGTTCTTCCTATAGTTCCAGATGCAGATAACAATATTTGACCTTTTTTTGGATAGGAATACTTTGTACTATATTCTTCAAAAATTTCTTTAGAAATATATGCATCAGGTTCTTTTCCAAATGTTCCTATTTTATAAAATGGAATTTCACCTTTTGGTAATGTTTGATTTTTTAAAATTCTTTTACACATTGAAACTTTACCCAATTCTCCTAATGTTTTTATTTCCCAACCCTCGTTATTTTCTGATAATGTACTTAGAGTATTTTTAGCAAAAATTTGATTCAATTTGGATTGAAACAATTCTTTCGCGTTGGTGATGTTTTTTTCGATGTTGGCTTTGGCTTGGTCTATGGCTGCAAAAGCTTGGTCGAGTTTGGCTACTATGGTTTGTTGTTCTTCTATGGGAATAATTGGAACTTCAGTATCTTTAATTTTAACTTGTGAAATATTAGGTTGTGCATTTCCAACTGCTTTTGCAATTAATCTTTCTTTTTCATTCAGAAAAAAGTAATATAAAAATTCACTTATAAAAGTATCATTTGGATAGATAGCACAAACAGCTTGATTTGAGGCTGCCTCAAATCTCAAAATTCCTACTTGACCAGCAGTAGCTCCATACATAGCTATTAATACTGAATTTTTAGGAAATATTCTTGCAGAAGAATTTTCTAGACCAAGTTTTGAGATAAAATTTTTACTTTCTGTAATATTTCTATTATTTACTTCTCCACTCAGTAACCAAGGAATATTAGCATTTGCATAATATTCTTTTTTACTTTTCAAAGGAGTACCTCCAGCACCAGTTTTACAAACTAATCCTAGTTTTATATATTTCCACTTCACATCAACATTCATACTACCAACTCATTTAAAGTTCCTAAAATCTCATTGGTTTCCTCGTCTAAGGTTTGCATTTCTTCTAAAATTAATGCAGGTTCTCGTAGCGGAGTTTCTTCGGGTTTGTTTGGGTTTTTAACCGAAAGGTCACAAGTAGTTTCGAGAACATCTGCCACTGAGAGGTTCCAAGATTTTTGAGTTTCAGGTTTTGTAGGAAGTAAGTCTATAAACTCTTGTAAATCGTTATCGTTTAATGGGTTGGTTTTTCCCATGTTTCTACCTGCATCAAACTGATAGTACCAAATATTTTTTGTAGGTTCGCCTTTGGTAAAAAACAACACTACTGTTTTAACGCCTGCCCCTAAGAAAGTTCCTTGCGGCATGTCGAGAATGGTGTGTAAATTACAGGTTTCTAATAAGTGTTGGCGTAAAGCTACTGAAGCATTATCGGTATTACTTAAAAACGTATTTTTAATGACTACCGCTGCACGACCGCCAGCTTTTAATGACTTAATAAAATGTTGCATGAACAAGAAGGCCGTTTCTCCTGTTTTGATGTCGAAGTTTTGTTGCACCTCGATACGTTCTTTTCCGCCAAATGGTGGATTAGCTAGGATGATATCGTAACGGTCTTTTTCTTGAATGTCGCGAATGTTTTCGCCAAGGGTATTGGTGTGCACAATGTTTGGTGCTTCGATGCCATGTAAAATCATGTTCATCGTTCCAATGATGTAAGCTAAGTTTTTCTTTTCTTTTCCGAAGAAGGTATTGTCTTGCAACTGCTCTAAATTGGTAGCTGTTTTTTCCATTTTCTCATATAGATACTCGTAGGCTTCACATAAGAAACCTGCAGAACCACAGGCAGGATCGTATATTTTTTCTCCAATTTTCGGGTTCATTACTTTTATCATCACACGAATCAATGGTCGTGGTGTATAGTATTGTCCACCATTACGACCGGCATTACCCATGTTTTTAATCTTGGTTTCGTACAAATGCGATAGTTCGTGTTTGTCTACACTGGTTCCAAATGGTAAACCGTCGACCATGTTGATGATTTCACGCATGTTATACCCCGATTTGATTTTGTTACTCAGCTCGGAGAAGATTTCGCCAATTTTATATTCGATGGTTTTTGGGTTATCGATGTGTTTTTCTTTGAAGCTTGCTAGGTATGGGAATAATTCGAATTCTACAAATTTTACTAAATCGGGTCCGATAAGAGCTTTGTGGATGTCGATTTCACCTTTTTCATTTTTAGGAGCTGCCCAAGTTTCCCATTGAAATTTTGGTTCTAAGATGGAGGTATGGTTTTTTCCTTCTAGTATGGCTTCGTCTTCTCGATTTTTGTCAAAACTATCTAAGTATCTTAAAAACAATACCCAAGAGGTTTGTTCGATGTAATCGATTTCTGAATCTGCTCCTGAATCTTTATATAGTAAGTCGTCAATGTTTTTGAATGTTTGCTCGAAATTGGCCATTGTATTTTTGTAAGTTTATTAATTGTAAATGTAGTGAAAAGGGATTGAATTTTTAGATTGGAAGAAAATCAATATTCATTTGGTTGTCGTTTGATTTTGTACATAACATTATGATGATATGATTCTTACAAACATACAAAAAAATAGTGCGTTTTAAAATACGGAAATCCGTAATGATAGAGAAAAACAAATTGTTATTTAATCTTCAATTTATTTCTTTTGGACTCTACCACAAACTGACAGTTCAATTTACCAAACTCTAAAGCAGCCAAAAAGTTATCAAACTTATCAACAAAATATTTTTTAATATGTTGATATATAAATATTCAAATAGGATATAAAAGTATTATTTGATTTATTTTTGAAGAATCAATTCAACTTATTTATTTTTAAAATCATGATGTATGGAAAAATATGTTATTAAAAGAAATGGTGTTTTTAAGCCGTTTGAATTATTTAAAATAGCACAAGCTATTGAAAAAGCTTTTCAAAGTGAATCACAAATCTTTAATCCGTTAGTGGTAGAGGAAGTGATGAAACAATTAGACACTAAAGAAACATGGGCGGTTGAAGAAATTCAAGATGTCATAGAAAAAGTTTTGTTTGACTTTAAATATTATGAAGTAATGCGTTCGTTCATGCTTTACCGACATACGCGTAAATTACAGCGAGAACACGTTAACGGATTAAATGAAGACACGACCTATGTTGACAGTACTCAAACCATTGAAGAATACATATCGCAAACCGATTGGCGAATTAATGCGAATGCCAATACATCTTATTCAAACGCCGGCTTAGTGAATAATGTGGCCGGCAAAATTATTGCCAATTACTGGCTGGATAAAGTGTATACACAAGAAGAAGGCTATGCACACCGAAACGGCGATATCCATATACACGATTTGGATTGTTTAACAGGTTATTGTGCAGGATGGAGTTTACGGGTTTTATTAAACGATGGTTTCAATGGCGTACGTGGACGTGTAGAAAGCAAACCACCCTCTCATTTTAGAGAAGCTTTGGGACAGATGGCTAATTTTTTAGGTATTTTGCAGAGTGAATGGGCGGGAGCACAAGCGTTTAGTTCGTTTGATACCTATTTAGCCCCCTATGTTTTTAAAGACAACTTACGTTATGAGGAGGTACTGAAAGCCATACGAAGTTTTGTTTATAATTTGAATGTTCCCGCACGTTGGGGACAATCACCTTTTACGAATATCACATTGGATTGGGTGGTTCCGGGTGATTTGAAAGAACAAATTCCTACACGCAATAATGCACACTTATTTCTACATCATACAACACCCGACTTGGCACATAGAGCACAGATTAGGGGCGTTGCTGAGGTTATTGAAATGCGGTATGAACATTTTCAACCGGAAATGAATATGATTAATAAAGCCTATTACACGGTGATGACGGAGGGCGATGCCAATGGACAACCTTTTACTTTTCCCATTCCCACAGTAAACATTACTGAAGATTTTGATTGGTATGGTGAAAACACCGATTTGCTATTCGAAAACACGGCTAAAATTGGGTCGTCTTATTTTCAGAATTTTATTGGAAGTCAGTACACTTTTGATGCCAATGGCCAAAAAGTAGAAAACCTGAATGCCTACAAACCCAATGCTGTTCGAAGTATGTGTTGTCGTTTGCAACTCGACTTGCGAGAATTATTAAAACGAGGCAATGGTTTATTTGGCAGTGCAGAAATGACCGGAAGTATTGGTGTTGTTACTATTAATATGGCTCGTTTGGGCTATTTGAATGCCGGTAACAAATTGCAGTTGTATCAGCAATTGGATCATCTGTTAGCCATTTCAAAATCAACTTTAGAGAAAAAACGTGTATTTGTGCAAGAGATGTACGACCGAGGATTGTATCCGTATACCAAACGCTATTTGCCTCATTTTCGGAATCATTTTTCCACCATTGGTGTGAATGGAATTAATGAAATGATTTTAAATTTCACAAATGGTAAACACGACATTACGAGTCATTTTGGTTCTGAAATGGCCTTAGAATTATTAGAACATATAAGAAATTGTATGAAAGCATTTCAGGAGGAAACCGGAAATTTATACAATTTAGAAGCTACTCCGGCCGAAGGAACCACCTATCGTTTTGCTAAAGAAGACAAAAAGCGTTATCACGATATTATTCAAGCCGGTGAAGGAGAAAATATTTATTACACCAATAGTTCACAAATTCCGGTAGATTTTACCGAAGATCCGTTTGAAGCTTTAATGATGCAAGATGATTTACAATGTAAATACACGGGAGGAACCGTTTTGCATTTATATATGAATGAAAAAATCAGCTCACCCGAAGCTTGCAGAAATTTTGTAAAAAAAGTGATTACCCACTTTAAATTACCTTATATCACCGTTACGCCAGTGTTTAGTGTTTGTTCCGTTCATGGTTATTTGAATGGTGAACACGAATACTGTCCGAAATGCGACGAAATTTTGTTAGAAAAACTTAAATCAAACCACTATGAAATCACAAACTCAAACTAATTCTGTATTAGAACAACACAACGAATTGCGAACCAAATGTTTAGTTTATACCCGAGTAATGGGCTATCACAGGCCGGTAGAAAGTTTTAACATTGGTAAAAAAGGAGAACACAAACAACGCACACATTTTAATGAAACCAAGTGCTAAAAAAATTGTTCATAGCATCACTGCTTTTACTTTATTGGATTATCCCGACCAAACTGCGTGCATTCTTTGGTTTGCGGGATGCAACATGAAATGTAGTTATTGTTATAATCCGGAGATTGTTTTCGGGAAAGGAAATTATTCCATTCCCGAACTACTTTCTTTTTTGGAAAAACGAAGAGGTTTATTAGATGCTGTTGTTTTTAGTGGTGGTGAATGTTTGTTGTATAAAGAATCCATCGAATTAATGTTTTTGATCAAAGCAATGGGTTTTTTGATTAAAGTTGACACTAACGGAAGTAAACCTGAGCGATTACAAGAAGCCATTGATTTAGGTTTGATTGATTATGTAGCATTAGATTTTAAAGCAACCCGAGCTAAGTTTAAAAGCATTACTGAATCTAGGTTTTATGAGCAATTTTTAGAATGTCTTTCAATTTTACAACTATCAAAAACGCCTTTTGAAGTGCGAACAACTGTTCACACCGATTTGTTAAATGAAAATGATATTGTCCAAATGACCCAACTTTTAGAAGATAAAGACTATA
>JAFLBT010000159.1 GCA_017302935.1 Flavobacteriales bacterium
TTGTGCTAATAATACAGCGGTGAAGTACCTGAAGAACTTCAATAAAATCATTAAGATTTGTTTGGCCAACCATTGGTTAGATAAAAACCCATTTGCGAACTACAAATCAAAAGTCAAAGAAGTGGACCGAGTGTATTTAACTGAAGAAGAAATTCAACAAATCATAAACAAAGATTTTGGAACAGACCGTCTTTCAGTTGTTCGTGACATATTCCTATTTAGCTGCTTTACGGGACTTGCCTATATTGATGTTAAAAACCTTACCAAATCCCACATAAGTATTGGAATTGATGGCGAGAAATGGATATTCACGCACCGACAAAAAACAGAAAGTGCTTCAAAAATTCCAATCCTTCCGGTAACACAAATGATAATTGATAAATATGAAAATCATCCGCAAGCGGGAAACCAGGATAAACTTTTGCCAATCCTTTCCAACCAAAAGATGAATGCCTACTTAAAAGAAATTGCCGGAGTTTGCAACATTAACAAAGAATTGACCTTTCACATTGCCCGACACACTTTCGCCACCACCGTAACCCTAACCAATGGTGTTCCAATTGAATCCGTAAGCAAAATGTTAGGACATAAAAACCTACGGACTACACAACATTATGCTAAGGTTTTAGACAAAAAAGTAAGTGAGGATATGAAAATTTTAAAGGAAAAATTCGCCAATACTTTGATAGACAGCAATCTAAATTCAATTGCGAAAAATGAAGTAAAATCGTATAAAACTATTTGATTTTGTTTACACAATTACTAAATTGCGTGAAAATTCTCAACACTTAAGTTTAAGTGTTGAGAATTTCTAAAAATTCCAAAAACAAGTTTAATTGAAATTGTCTTTAGTGTGTTTTTTTAAACACCGGAATTTTTATTGTCTATCATGAAAATTGCTTACCTGCTGGATTGCTATGATGTATTAGTACGTCAAGTAAAATCAAATACTACTGTTTCAAACAAAGTAATTCTTAACGAATTGTTTAAGAATGAGGAGAATTCTTTTCGAATATATAAAGTTTCAATAGTTAAACGAGATGGAACCGAAACAGTTAAAGTGAGTTTTCCCAGACATTCATTCCATCCGGAAATACAACCTTTGGAATTGAAAACCATTTTCCAGTTTACGGAATTTGAAGAATACATTCCTCGATTAAAAAACCTAATTGAATTCACCGGCGAAACGATATTATTTGCAGCTGACAATCAAAGACGAAATACATTTTATGTATATGAAAAATGTTCTGTTGGCGAACTAAATCAAAAAGAAAGATTCTTTTTGTATTGCAATCAATTGTTGTTGGATGAAAACCAAAATATAAAATTGGCCATTAAGGAAAAGGTGTTTAAATTAAAGTCAAATATTAAAATTGAGCACTACATTCACAAAAATCAATTGGCGATGGAATCGCTCTTAAACAGTTTGATCAAACAAATTAACCCGGAGACCAACAATGAACTGTATCAATATTCAAATGAATTCAACAAAATTGACTGCTTAAAATGCATTTACGGTAATTTAGAAAAACTCTTGCTATTTATCGAAAAAGAGTACAATGAGTATTTGAATGTGAACATCATGGTGCCTCAGCGAACCATGTTGATGAATGAGTATGCAATAAGGCCCAAACTGGATTTTGTAAGAGATTCATTGTTGGCCAAAGAAGTGAACAAAGAGTTACTAAAAATACTTTTTGAACCAATAGTATTGTTGTCAACAATCAACATTCAAAATAAAATTACCTACTACCAGTTCAATTATGCTACAGAATATATTTTGGAGCTGTCACAATTATTGATGGAAAATCAAACGGATGTAACCAATGAGGAGATTGCAGAATGGTTATTAGATTTAAACATGAATTCCATTCGATTTTTTGATTACGAAACCAATATAATTCAGGAAAAACTGGACAAATGTGAATCAGATGGTGAACGTTTAGAACTACTGTACAAAAAACTCAAAAAATTCAACCAACACCGTAGCAGAATTAAAAAATCATTCCTGGATAAACTTCCGGAAATCAAAGTTCAAATCTGTAGTTGGATTGAAGAAGAAATTGAATTCATCAACCGAAAAAGAAACATTGAGGACAATAATAATGAATCGTTCAAGTCGTCTGAACCTAGAGAAAAAATAATGTTGGGTTTGTCTGTCGCTCAAATGAGCTATTTTCTAAACCTATTAATGCAAACCGGAATAATCAAACACAATAACCAAAGGGATGTATTTAGAATGATTTGCGAAAACTTTAAAACAAAGGGTACGGATTCAATTTCAATGGATAGTTTAAGCTCAAAATATTACAATGTAGAATCGTCAACAAAAAACACCATTAAAGAAAAAATCATTGAATTATTGAACCTTACGAAGAAGTAGTATTTCTTTCAACAAATGCCATCCAAACCCGGGCATTTCAATTAAAACCTCATCAGCAAAACTGAGTAGTTCGGCTATACTTTCAATCTTGTTGAGAAGCATAAAAGCTTTTAATTCGGCACTGGGTTGTTTCTCATTTTGCTTATGCATAAATCTTATTTTTTGGGATGCCTTCCAAGCAAAACAAGCTGCGTGGGACATCGATCATCAGCATCAGAGGTACCGGCAAGCACCCACAGCCACGATAAACCGAGCCCACGCATTGCGTAGGCGAACAGTATATCTATGAGCTGTATATAGAATTCTTGCCGGTTTTCTGATGCTCTAAATAACTTTCGCGATATGTTAATGAGGTATTCCTCAAAATTGTATTCTATTACAAATTTATACAAATCAACTCGATTTTAACCATTTCAATCCAATTTTAAAAAACTTTTATAGAAAGTTATCACTATTTACGGCACTTTAAAGGGGGTTGTACAACCCCTTGAACTGTTTTAGTATTTGTTTATGTATTCACTTTGTGCCATTAATTTTAAATCATTTTACCATGGCAATCGAAGTAATTACAAAAGAAGACTTAATCGAGTTCCGTCAAGAACTATTAAAAGAAATTACGGGTATTATAAACGCCTCTCCACAGAAAAACCAAAAATGGCTTAAATCAAAAGAAGTTCGCGAACTCCTACAAATCTCTCACGGCACGCTCCAGAACCTCCGCATTAATGGAAGCCTAACCTTCTCAAAAGTCGGCGGCACCATCTACTACGCCAATGAAGACATCGAAAAACTCATGAACCGAACCAAAAGAGCAGCCAACCTAACATTATTCAAATAACCTTTTAACCCTGTCATACCGAGAAACAAACAAATTTGTCATACCGAGCTTGTCGAGTTATCTCGTGCATAGCATTTATTCTATGGTTGTCATACCGAGCTTGTCGAGGTATCTCCTGCATAGCAGGCAGACTAATCACTATTCACTAATCACTATTCACTAGTAACATGAACTACATCAAACACCTCTCCGGTTTCTTCAACAAAATAGTCCACGACACAGACCTCAACCCCACCCATGTAAGCCTTTACATGGCCCTTTTTCAATCATGGAACCTCAACCGGTTTCAAAATCCAATTAGTATTACTCGAAACGAAGTAATGCGAATAAGTAAAATATTTTCTAAAGCAACATACCATAAATGCGTGAATGAATTACACCAAAAAGGGTACATCAATTACGAGCCATCACATAATCCATTTAAAGGAAGTCTAATTTGGGTTATTGAATTAGAAGCCAATGAATTACCCCAAACAAAAAAAGAACAAAGAAGTGCAATAAACAGGCAACCTATTGAACATCCTATTGAACAAGTAGTGAACAAGCAGCAGACAAGTACCTTGCCAACTGCTAGACAAGCACTAGTACCTTCTATAAACAATATAAACAATACAAACACTTCAAACTGTGCAAACGGGCACTCGCTCGAAAAAAAAATAAAAACCGAAAATGAAGAAGTTCATTTAAATGCTAATCCGGAAAAAAAGAAATGCTTGCATTCGACAACACCGATAAAAAACAAACAAAAAGAAGTTGTCAAAAAAAAGTTCCGTGAAAAAAAAGAAAGAGAAATTTCAGAAATCATTCCGCCAAAACTGGAAGATGTCAAAATCTATTTCAATTCATTGAACACGGATGAAAATGAAGCCGAACGTTTCTTCAACCATTTCCAAAGCAACGGTTGGCTGGTGGGTGGAAAATCAAAAATGAAAAATTGGCAAGCTTCAGCTAAAAATTGGATCATGAACTTGCAAAGCTTCATACCGATACAAATTGCAGCGGCAACACCGGTACCCGGAAATTTAAAAACCTCTAATCAAAAAAAATACGATGAACCCCTATAACGAAATACTAAAAGTTTTTGAGGTGAAAGATGGTGTAAAATGCTATGATTTTATCAAATGCGTTGAGGTACTAGAAAGCATCGGCCGTTTTCATTTTGGCAATCAATTCAAAATTTATGATAATGATTTACCGGTCATTAAAAAACTAATCATTTACGCCATTCGCGATGAGGTAACCGCAACAGCAATGAACCTCAACATCAACAAAGGAATCATTCTTTCCGGTCCGGTGGGTTGTGGTAAAACATCGTTGATGTTTTTACTCAATTATTTTTTTCAAACCGGTCACGAATACAAAATGAAACCTTGTCGTGACATTGCGTTTGAATTTGCAGCCAAAGGATATGAAGCTCTAGTTCCATTTACCAAGAAAGAGACAAAACAAACCCGCATGAACACCTATTGCTTTGATGACCTTGGAACAGAAAAACAAATTAAACACTTTGGAAACGAATGTAATGTGATGGCAGAAATCATATTAACCCGTTACGATAGTTTCATTTATCACAAAACAATGACGCACGTAACAACAAATCTTTCAGCTTCTGAACTGGAGGCTTTTTATGGCGACAGAGTTCGCTCCCGGATGAGACAAATGTTTAATCTCATCGCCTTTGATAAAGATTCAATTGACAAACGATAAATCTTGAAAACATGAAAAAAAATTTGACACCTGAAATGATAAAACAAATCAAATCCTTTTGGAGATGGTTTGAACAAAACGAAACAAAGATAGCAGATGGTTTTTTAAATCACACCCTAACAACTAGCGTAATGGAAAATCTAAACCGTAAATTAAGTTATGTTTCCAAAAGAGTTGGAATAGTGATGATGGGTAATAAAAACAAAAAGATAAAACTGATTTTTACCGCTCACGGATACACAAAACTTTTTCCAAAAGTAAAAGGATTAATTTCAAATGCTCCAAAATTGAATAATTGGGAATTTCAAGCCTTTATACAACCGGAAAACGACTTGGAGAAATACAAAAATGGATTAGACAAACCTTTTATTTTCAATGAATTTGAAATTAAAACCAGTGAGTTATATTTTTCACCGTTGGAGTTTAACACCTTCAAAAAAAACATGAAAATTGTGGTGTATTTGAGAAATTATAAATGTTTAATCAATAATGAAAACCTTGATGAAGCCATTCAAATCATCATCCAAAACCTCATCGGCGAAGTCAGCTTCAAAAAATCAATTTCATTTGTCCAACTCGCTCAATTGCCGGAAAATCCAAGAAACCTAATCCAGTTATATGAACTAAACGAATATATTGATTTTTTAAATAAAATCAATCGTAAAGTAAAAATTGAAATATAATTCCAAATCATATTGTAAATGGTAAATTTTATTTAAACCGTTGGGCAAAATATAATCTTTACATAAAATCTCTATTTTTTTTGATTAATTACATGACTCTATTCGAATTTTAATCTTTGATGAATGAATAATTTTGTTCTATCTCAAGTTTGTGAATTCGAAATAGGTGATAAATACAAATCTTATTATACCAGACGTTTTTTAAAATTTAGTTAATTTCGGCTTTTTTAATTTGAATTCATATTTCTTTGATTATGATAAATGTCATAATTTATAAAACCACAATTAAAGACCTTTGTATCTCTAATTAAACTTGTCATGCAAATCGATTTGGATTTACTTTTCACTTGGGGAGCGGTTGCAAAAAAATATAAAAAAAATGATATTATTTTTTATGAAGATGATAGAGCTTTATTCTATTATCAAATAATCGAAGGTGCAGTAAGAATGTACAATTCAAATGAAGAAGGCAAAGAGTTTACGCAAGGTACATATGGAAAAGGAAATAGTTTTGGAGAACCTCCTTTGTTTATTAATGAAGTTTATCCAACTTCAGCAATTGCATTACATGATAGTGTAATTATAAAATTATCAAAAGAAAAATTAATGAGAATTTTAGAAGATTATCCTTCAGTAAAACTCTCGTTCTTAGAATTATTGGCACAACGCATTTATAATAAAACCATAACATTTAAACAAATCATTAATCAAAATCCAGAACATCGGATTAAATGTTTTTTAGAAAATTATAAAAAGCAAAATAAATTAAGTTCTACTGAAAAAGTATTTATACCATATACTCGACAAGAAATTGCAGATTTTACCGGATTGAGAGTTGAAACGGTCATAAGAACTCTTTCAGAGATGAACAAATCTAAAAAAGTGAGCATCGAAAAACATAAATTATATTTTTAATGAAAAAACTAAACTTAACACATTGGATTAAAATATCATTATTTAGTTTATTTGTTGTTGCTTTACTTGGGGTTTTAATGCGTTATAAAATTGCTTTTGAATTGCCTTTTATAGCTCAAAAGAATATTCAACACGCTCATTCACATTTTGCATTTGCCGGATGGGTTACGCAATTGCTGATGGTTTTAATGGTAAATTATTTATCCAAATATACATCCGAAGTAAAAATTTTAAAATATA
>JAFLBT010000016.1 GCA_017302935.1 Flavobacteriales bacterium
TCAGCAATTAATTTATTGTCATATCCTAACAACATTGGTAAAACCGCGATTAAAATTGGGAAACCAATCGTTAAAATTCCCGGCAACATCATTTCACGTAAAGCCGCTTTAGTAGAAATTTCGACACATTTACCATATTCAGGTTTGTTTTTACCTTCCATGATACCCGGAATTTCTTTGAACTGACGACGTACTTCATACACCATATCCATCGCCGCTTTTCCAACTGAATTCATTGCCAAAGCAGAGAAAACCACCGGAATCATTCCACCCACAAACAACATCGCTAAAACCGGAGCTTTAAAAATGTTAATACCGTCAATTCCAGTAAACGTTACATACGCAGCAAATAAAGCTAACGAAGTTAACGCCGCAGAAGCAATAGCAAAACCTTTTCCGGTTGCAGCCGTAGTGTTTCCTACTGAATCCAAAATATCGGTACGAGTACGTACTTCTTTAGGCAATTCACTCATTTCGGCAATACCACCTGCATTGTCAGAAATAGGTCCGAAAGCATCAATCGCTAATTGCATAGCTGTTGTAGCCATCATCGCAGAAGCTGCTAAAGCCACACCGTAGAAACCAGCAAATGCATAAGAAGCCCAAATAGCACCAGCAAATAACAATACAGTTGGGAAAGTAGAAATCATACCTGTAGCTAAACCAGCGATTACGTTAGTCCCCGCACCAGTAGATGATTTTTGTACAATTGCTAAAACCGGTTTTGTACCTAATCCTGTGTAGTATTCTGTTACAGATGAAATAATTCCACCCACAGCTAAACCAACAATGGTAGCATAGAAAACACGCATAGAAGAAATTTCTTTTAACCCTTCACCAAAGAACTCCATGTTCATCATTTCAGGCAACATATATTGTACTAAGAAATAACAAGAAATCAATGTTAGAACGATAGAAACCCAGTTTCCAATATTCAAAGCACCTTGTACTTGTTTTTCTTTTGCATTATTATCTTTAATTTTTACCAACATGGTTCCGATGATTGAAAATAAAATTCCGAAACCGGCAATTGCCATTGGTAATAAGATTGGACCGATTCCACCAAAAGCATCGTCAATTGCACCACCCATATCTTTGATAACATAGTTACCTAAAACCATCGCAGCTAAAACCGTAGCTACATACGAACCGAATAAATCGGCACCCATTCCGGCAACGTCACCAACGTTATCACCAACGTTATCAGCAATAGTAGCAGGATTACGTGGGTCATCTTCCGGAATTCCGGCTTCTACTTTACCCACTAAATCGGCACCAACGTCGGCAGCTTTAGTATAAATTCCTCCGCCCACACGAGCAAATAATGCAATAGATTCAGCACCTAATGAAAATCCGGCAAGTGTTTCCAAAACGATGGTCATATCCTCAGTAGAAGTCCAAGTCCCTTTCATAAAGAAATGGAATAATATGATAAAGAAACCTGTTAAACCTAATACAGCTAAACCTGCAACACCTAATCCCATTACGGTTCCACCACCAAAAGATACTTTTAACGCTTGAGGCAAACTGGTTCTGGCCGCTTGTGTTGTTCTCACATTGGTTTTGGTAGCAATTTTCATTCCCATATTTCCTGCTAAAGCCGAAAAAACAGCACCAAAAACAAAAGCTACTACTATTAATATATGTGTTGTTGGAACGATAAATGAAATTCCTGCTAAAGCAATACTTGCTCCAATAACAAAGAATGTCAGCAATCGATATTCAGCTTTAAGGAAAGCCAAAGCACCTTCGTAGATATAATCTGAAATCTCTTTCATTTTACCATCACCGGCATCTTGCTTTAACACCCAAGCTCTTTTGGCCCACATAAAAGCTAAGCCTAAAAATGCCATTATTAATGGCACATAAATCATAATTGAATCCATAAAAATGTATTTTATAATTTTTTTAACGATTGCAAAAGTAACAAAATAGGAATAAAAAAAAGCAACAAATCAAAATTGAATGTTGCTTTTTTTATTAAAATAGTAAAATCTTTAGGAAATACTAAATAATCCTTCCGGCTTATTTGCCAAATTCGCAAAACGATCAACGCATTTTTCGATGATTTCTTTGGCTACAGTTACATCACCCCAACCTTCTACATCTACTTTCTTTTGCTCTAAATCTTTATATACTTGAAAAAAATGTTCGATTTCTTTAAGTAAGTGTGGATTTACATCCGACAAATCGTTTAATTTATTCCAAACAGGATCAGAAACAGGCACACAAATTACTTTTTCATCCGGTCCTTTTTCGTCTGCCATGTGGAAAACACCGATTGGTTTTACTTCCATAACACAACCCGGGAATGTGGGTTCGGTTACCAAAACCAATACATCAAGCGGGTCTCCATCTAAAGCTAATGTTTCCGGAATAAAACCATAATCGGCCGGATACATCATCGACGAGAAAATCATTCTATCATAACGGATTTTTTTGAGTTTAAAATCGTATTCGTATTTATTTCTACTTCCTTTTGGTATTTCAATTAATACATCAAAAGATTTTTGTTTTGCTGCACTCATAATTCATTTAATTTAAGGACTGCAAATTTACGAGCTATAGTAGAGAAGAAAGTATTAAAATTCATTTTTATCAAATTTCGATTTTACCTTATCTAAATTTACATAAAGCAAAAAAAATGCGATGAAAATATACCAAATTAGAAATAAAACCCAAAAGAACCTTTGATTGCAAATTTATTAGCATCCGGTAAATTGCGATAATTTCCTCTCCAAGAACAATCAATTCGGAAAACTTTGAAGATATTACCCACACCAACACTGTATTCCCAATACGGTTTTTCTGGAGCTAAGTATGTTAATCCCGAAGCATTTAAAGCTCTGTTTGCATCTGATACGGTTCCTATTACACCTTTAATCCCAACGATTTCTCTCAAATTCATTTTACGCAATCCCGGAACTCTCGATAAAATTCTTCCTAAAAAATGATGCTCTAATTGAAGTGTTGCATATTCGTCGGTTACAAATTCGTAGAAATTCAAATTATTAAACGTGTTTTCGATTAAAAAATACGATTGATTTCCCGGAACAACACTCATTAAACCTAAAGGTACTTCTCCAAACGTTTTACCGGCTTCTGTAATGACATTCAATCGACCAAAACCACCCACTAAAATTGGTTGTTTAAAGTAAAACTGAATTTTTTGATAATCAAAATCACTGTCCATAACACCTTTCATTCCCTGACTATAATTCACAAAAACTCTAGTAAATGGACTATCAACCGTACTTCTTTCAACACCATACCCTATGGTTTTACGTTTTGGAGTATAATCAACAGACAGCGTTATTTCAGATTGTTTCACTTCACTTTCAATTCCGTTTGGAGAATCGGGAGAAAAATAATCCAAACTAAATCTATCCCAAGCCGGCTTTAATGTTCGGTAGGAAAAACCGGTTTCTAAAGTTAAATTTTTTACCGGCTCAATATTTAAGGAAACTGTACTTAAATTGATACTGGTTAAGTTATTATTGGCTCCCGCCATAAAAAGTCCAGAAGACGCAAAACTTCTTCCTAAAACATTATTGGTAGTAGTTAAACTAGCTCCTAACTGCTCAATATCTCTGCGGTTTCCTCCTTCTAAAATCAATCTGTTTTTTTTGTTAAGTAAAATTTTTCCGGAGACTCCATATTTTACTTGGTCATCTTTAAAACCATAAGCGGTATAAAATTGTAAACGCCACGGATCATTTTGACCAAAATACGTTCTACCGCCGGCTCGAAGTCTAATTCCTTCCACATCATTATATCCCACTGTTGAAAAAATAGGACCAAAATCAAAGTTGCCTTTTTGTATATATCCACTTCCTAAAATAGCAACAAGATTATACATTTGCTTGAATTTTTTTACGGTTTTAAGCGTATCAAGCATTTTATACACTCCCAATTCATCTTTACTTAATTCTTCAAAACGATTTTCCGACCAATATTCATCATTTTTACTGTAAACGGAATTATCAATAAAATTTACTTCCTCTTTATAAAACTCTTTTGGCTTTGGTTCATTGAACTTATAATTTTTATATAAGGTTGTCCTTTTTCCATACACTCCTTTTGATTCTTCCTTTTTATTAAAGGCAAAATCAGACATCATGTGATCTCGTTTGAGTAAGAAAACAGAATCGTTGACAACTTCAAATTCTTGCTCAATGTAAATTTCTTTAACCCAGTTGATGTTGGCACTTTTTGTAACTGCCAGATTTATATTTTTAACTGCGAAAGTGGTATCGTTCACCCAAAAATCACCTTTAAAAGTTAATTCACCTTTTCTTCTAGGATAATATACTATATTGTAACACCATTTATTATCAATAAACATACTGTCGGTCAAAGCATAATTGTAAACATCAATTCCGGTTCGAGAGAGTGGACTCACAAAATCTTTATCAAAAAATTTCAAATAATTATTGTAAATATCATAGTCGGCATATAAATCTTTGATAAATGCAATTATTTGCTGATTGGAACTAAAACCTGAATTTTTATTGGCTTTTAGAATTTCCTTTTCACGTTTAGAAGTATTATCGCCATACACTTCAGAAAGTGATTCATTGATGAAAATTGGTAAATATGTTTTTCCGGTAATTTTAGAAGTATCCATTTGCTCAAATACAAATTCCATTCCTTTGAAAAGTTTGCTCTTCATGGTGGCACTGTCAATTGTATTCAAATCAAATTCAACTTTTTCATACTTATTATACTGATAATGTTGAAATTGTCTTAATCCATTTTGCTTTTTTCTCGCCCAAATTTTACGTAAAATATCGATAGCCGGATTATTTTTTTTAGGCATTTTTCCTGAAATCAAAACTACTTCGCGTAGTGTTTCTCCTTCTGAAAGGCTTATTTTTAAATTATAAGTAACCGCTTTTTCAAGTTTAATTTCTTGTGAAGTGTATCCAATAAAAGAAGCTATCAAAAACGCATGTGCTTTAGTAGATTCCAAATAAAAACGTCCATTTTCATTTGTAATTACTCCTTCAGTTGAGTTTTTAAAATATACATTTGCAAATGGAATGGGTTCATTTTTCTCATCTACAACAACTCCACTTACTTTGGTTTGAGCAATAACAGTAAGCGAAAACAATAAAAATAAAATGTAAAGGCTTTTAATTTTCATAGCATTAAGTGTAAAAAAAAACTTCATCAAAATTTAGGTTGATGAAGTTCCAAATATAGTTTTTATTTTGATTATTTATACATAACCTTTTTTACCGCTTTAACAACATCTCCAGCATTTGGCAACCATTCTTTTAAAAGTGTTGGCGAATAAGGAGCCGGTGTATCGGCGGTTGTAATTCTTTGTACCGGAGCATCTAAATAATCAAAAGCTTTTTCTTGCACCATATATGTGATTTCAGAAGCCACACTAGCAAATGGCCAAGCTTCTTCTAAAACTACCAAACGATTTGTTTTTTTCACAGAATCAATGATAGCATCATAATCCATCGGACGAACGGTTCTTAAATCGATGATTTCACACGAAATTCCTTCTTTAGCCAATTCATCGGCAGCTATAAAAGCTTCTTTGATGATTTTCCCAAAAGAAATAATCGTCACATCTGAACCAGCTCTTTTGATGTCTGCCACTCCAAGTGGAATGGTATATTCGCCTTCCGGAACTTCCATTTTATCACCATACATTTGTTCAGATTCCATAAAAATAACCGGATCATTATCGCGAATTGCCGATTTCAACAATCCTTTTGCATCATACGGATTCGATGGAACCACCACTTTTAATCCAGGAGTATTGGCAAACCAATTTTCAAATGCTTGTGAATGTGTAGCAGCTAACTGACCGGCAGATGCAGTTGGTCCTCTAAAAACCATTGGCATAGGAAACTGTCCGGCTGACATTTGACGCATTTTTGCCGCATTATTAATAATTTGATCAATTCCAACCAAAGAGAAGTTAAACGTCATGAATTCTACAATCGGACGACAACCATTCATGGCAGAACCCACCGCAATTCCTGCAAAACCAAGCTCTGCAATTGGCGTATCGATTACTCTTTTAGGACCAAATTCATCTAACATTCCTTTAGATGCTTTGTAAGCACCGTTATATTCAGCTACTTCCTCACCCATTAAATAAACGCTTTCGTCACGACGCATTTCTTCACTCATCGCCTCTGCAATAGCTTCTCTAAATTGAATTGTTCTCATATGGATATTATCTTAAATTCATTTTTACGAAAGGCAAAAATAAAAATTAAAAATCACTTTACTGCAAAATTTTACTTTAAAATAGTTGTCAATTTATTCCACTGAAATTTTACATTCTTTTCATTTTTTCTACTTGATTTTTTAAAAACATTAGTTAAAATTTTACGAAAACGATTTAGTTTTAAAAAAATATTATGCACGCATAGTAAAATTAGAAAAAATATTCGTAATTTCGTAACCGAAAAATAATTTAATTCTATTATATGAAAATATTAGTTTGCATCAGTCACGTGCCTGATACTACTTCAAAAATTAACTTTATTAATGGTGATTCAGAATTTGATACCAATGGTGTTCAGTTTGTAATCAATCCGAATGATGAATTTGGTTTAACGCGTGCGGTTTGGTTTCAAGAACAACAAGGAGCAAATGTAACTGTTGTAAATGTGGGCGGACCTGATACAGAGCCAACTTTAAGAAAAGCATTAGCGATTGGAGCCAATGAAGCTATTCGTGTAAATGCTAATCCTACGGATGGTTTTTTTGTAGCCAAACAATTAGCAGAAGTAATCAAACAAGGTCAATATGATTTAGTTATTTGCGGAAAAGAATCATTAGATTACAATGGTGGAATGGTTCCCGGAATGATTGCAGGATTGTTAGGTTATAATTTCGTAAACTCTTGTATTGATGTAAAAGTTGATGGTAACTCTGCAACAGCAGTTAGAGAAATTGACGGTGGAAAAGAAACTATTTCTACTTCATTACCATTAGTAATTGGCGGACAAAAAGGGTTAGTAGAAGAAAAAGACTTACGTATTCCGAACATGAGAGGAATTATGACTGCCAGAACCAAAGCCTTAACTGTTTTGGAACCGGTTGGAGCAAACAACAATACTAAAGCGGTGAAATTTGAAAAACCGGCACCTAAATCTGCCGTAAAATTAGTTAGTGCCGATAATTTAGATGAATTAGTAAATTTATTACACAACGAAGCGAAGGTTATTTAGTAAGGAGTTGGGAGTTTTTAGTTGGGAGTTAATAGATAGCAATTTACCCTCTTTTAAACTTTTTAAACCTTTAAACTTTTAAACCTCTTTTAAACATTTAAACAAAAAAATTATGTCATTATTACTATACGCAGAATCCGCAGAAGGAAAATTCAAAAAAGTAGCTTTTGAGTTAGCTTCTTATGCAAAAAAAGTAGCAGAATCATTAGGAACAACTGTTACAGCAGTTACTATAAATGCTGGCGATGTTTCTGAATTATCAAAATATGGAGTAGATAAAGTATTGAAAGTTACCAATGATAAATTAAGTGCTTTCAATGCAAAAGCGTATGCTGATGTTATCAAACAAGCCGCTCAAAAAGAAAATGCAAAAGTGATTGTTCTTTCTTCAACAACTGACAGTATTTATTTGGCTCCGTTAGTTGCAGTTGGTTTAGAAGCCGGTTATGCTTCAAATGTGGTTGGATTACCTTTAAGCACTTCACCATTTCAAGTGAAAAGAAATGCCTTTTCCAATAAGGCTTTTAATATTACCGAAATTTCTACCGATGTAAAAGTAGTAGGATTAGCCAAAAACTCATATGGATTAGTTGAAAGCAATTCTTCATTATCAACCGAAGATTTTTCGCCAAGTTTAAACGATGCAGATTTCTCTGTTAAAGTAGAGAATGTAGAAAAAGTAACCGGAAAGGTAACTATAGCCGATGCAGAAGTGGTCGTTTCAGGTGGTCGTGGATTAAAAGGTCCTGAGAATTGGGGATTAGTAGAAGAATTAGCAACTGTTTTAGGAGCGGCAACTGCTTGTTCAAAACCGGTTTCTGATTTAGGATGGAGACCTCATAGTGAGCACGTTGGACAAACCGGAAAGCCAGTAGCAACCAATTTATATATTGCGATAGGAATTTCAGGAGCTATTCAGCATATTGCCGGAATCAACTCATCAAAAGTAAAAGTAGTAATCAATTCAGACCCGGAAGCTCCTTTCTTTAAAGTAGCCGATTATGGAGTGGTTGGAGATGCTTTTGAAATTGTTCCTAAATTGACTCAAAAATTAAAGGAATTTAAAGCTCAAAATTCATAATTTTTTATAAATTGTGCCCTTGTTGGGCTATCTAAATTGAGATAGTTGTATCTTTGTTTAGATAGCCCATTTTTTTATCAATAATTAAATATAAATACTTCACTTTTAGTGAATTGTTATACTATGAGTCTTGTAAAACTAGCCATAAAAGGAATTTCTTATAGCCAAACCCAAAACGGTGCATATGCACTAATATTGAATGAAGTTGATGGTGAACGAAAATTACCAATTGTCATAGGAGCATTTGAAGCTCAATCAATTGCTATTGCGTTAGAAAAAGAAATAAAACCTCCTCGCCCCCTTACACATGATTTGTTCAAAAGTTTTGCCGATCGTTTTGATATTGTAGTCAAACAAGTTATTATTCACAAATTAGTCGATGGCGTTTTTTATTCCAGTATTATTTGTGAACGTGATAAAATTGAAGAAATCATTGATGCTCGAACGTCTGACGCTATTGCTTTGGCCTTACGATTCAACGCTCCCATTTTTACGTATAAAAACATTTTAGACAAAGCCGGTGTTTATTTAAAAGGAAATACCATGGAACCTGAAAATGCCGAAAATGAGGATCAAGGAGTTTTAAGCACACCTGAAACATTTGGTATTGAAGAATCCACAAAAGACATTTATAGTTCAAAAACGGTTAAAGAGTTGTATGAATTATTAAACGAAGCCGTTCAAAATGAAGACTATGAAAAAGCGGCAAAAATCAGAGATGAAATCTCCAAAAAAGAATCTTAAATAACACATTTTCCAATCACATTATAATGTATAAAAAAATCGTTTTACTATCACTAACCTTGTTGTTTACACTTGGTTTCAAAGCTCAAGAGTTAGAAAAAAAATGGCAATTGAGTTCTTCTAAATCGGATTATTTAGAATTAAAAGAGGGTAGCTATGAACTGAAAATTAGCTCAGACAGTCTTACACAAAAAGGAGATTATTTAGTTCAAGACAACTGCCTTTTTTTATTTGAAAATGGTGCAGATGCTCCAACAAAACGATTTATAATTACCTCAAAATCAGATTCGCTTTTGACTTTAAAATCGAAAGACAAAGCGTATTCTTTTTTTGCCTCTAATAAAATAGAATCGGTTCAAAATCAAGGTAAATTAATTGCCAGTGAAGGCTTTACTATTACTAGTTTGTGGAAAGGCGTATTGGGAATGTTGTCGCTTCTTTTCATTGCTTACATTTTCAGTTCCAACCGAAAAGGAATTAATTGGAAAACGGTTGTGATTGGTGTTTTAGCACAGTTAGTTTTAGCTATTGGAGTGCTAAAAGTCGAATTTATAAAAAATCTTTTTGAGTTTGTTGGCGGATTGTTTGTAAAAGTTTTGGATTTTACAAGAGCTGGAAGTGAATTTTTATTGGGTGGAATGATGAATGTAGATAATTTCGGTTTCATCTTCTTATTCCAAGTTTTACCAACGATTATTTTCTTTTCTGCCTTAACTTCTTTGCTATTTTATTTAGGCATTATTCAAGTTGTTGTAAAAGGTTTAGCGATGCTTTTAACCAAAATTTTAGGTATTTCAGGAGCAGAAAGTTTATCAGTAGCCGGAAACATCTTTTTAGGACAAACCGAAGCTCCATTGATGATTAAAGCTTATTTGGAGAAAATGAATAAAAGTGAAATTCTCTTGGTTATGGTTGGTGGAATGGCCACAGTTGCCGGAGGAGTTTTAGCTGCTTATATAGGTTTTCTAGGTGGAAATGACCCTGCTTTACGATTAGAATTTGCCAAACATTTACTTGCTGCTTCAGTAATGGCAGCTCCGGGGGCGATTGTTGTTTCAAAAATATTGTTCCCTCAAACGGAAACTATTGATACGAATGTAGAAGTTTCTAAAGATAAAATAGGTTCTAATATACTAGATGCAATAGCCACCGGAACAACAGAAGGGTTAAAATTAGCCGCCAATGTTGCAGCTATGTTATTAGTTTTTATTGCTTTTATTGCGATGATAAATTACACCTTAGGTTGGATTGGCGGTTGGTCTGGATTAAATGAAGTTATTGCCTCAAACACACCTTATTCTAAATTTTCATTAGAAACTATTTTAGGAATTGTGTTTGCCCCCTTAATGTGGTTAATTGGTGTGGCTCAAGAAGACGTCATGTTAATGGGGCAATTACTGGGGATAAAATTAGCCGCATCTGAATTTGTGGGCTACATTCAATTGGCTGAGTTAAAAAATGCCGCTTCTACGATTCATTTTACGTATGATAAATCAGTAATCATGGCGACTTATATGTTATGTGGTTTTGCCAATTTTGCTTCCATCGGAATTCAAATTGGAGGAATTGGGTCATTAGCTCCAGGTCAACGTAAAACACTTTCTGAATTTGGTTTAAAAGCGGTAATTGGTGGAAGTTTGGCATCTCTGCTTTCAGCTACAATTGCCGGAATGATTATTGGATAAATATGACACATCATTTTATTTGTAACCATTGTAAGTACGAAAATAGAGTTTCCATTAATGAAAGCGATAGAGGAACGTATCAAATGCAACATGGTGATTTTAAAGACACAACTTGCACTAGTTGTTTGAAAAAAGAAAAAACACACATAAATGATATTTTTGGCAAAGTATCTAAAACCTTAATATTATCTAGCTTTTTTACAAGCATTATAATTGCGGTAATTTTATTTTTCACTTTTAGAAATATAATAATTATTTCATCTGAAATTATCGGAATTCCAACACTGTTGTTTTTTTATGAAAATAATTTAGTTAAATCGTTTAATGTTTATAGAATTAGAAAAAAATGAAACAGTATCATGATTTAGTCAAACACGTTTTAGAAAATGGCTCACAAAAAGGCGACAGAACCGGGACAGGAACCATCAGTGTTTTCGGCTATCAAATGCGTTTTGATTTAAGTGAAGGTTTTCCGATGGTGACCACCAAAAAACTGCACTTAAAATCGATTATTTATGAGTTGTTATGGTTTTTAAAAGGCGATACAAACATTAATTATCTCAAAGAAAATGGTGTAAAAATTTGGGACGAATGGGCCGATGAAAATGGCGATTTAGGTCCGGTTTACGGTCATCAATGGCGAAATTGGAACAGTGAAGAAATTGATCAAATTACCGAATTAATAGAAACGTTGAAGAAAAATCCAAATAGCAGAAGAATGTTGGTTTCTGCTTGGAATCCTTCTGTTTTACCGGATACATCGAAATCATTTGCAGAAAATGTAGCGAATGGAAAAGCGGCTCTTCCTCCCTGTCATGCCTTTTTTCAATTTTATGTAGCCGATGGAAAATTAAGTTGTCAATTGTATCAACGCAGTGCAGACATCTTTTTAGGTGTTCCATTTAATATTGCCTCATACGCTTTACTAACCATGATGATTGCACAAGTTTGTGATTTACAACCAGGTGATTTTATTCACACTTTTGGTGATGCACATATTTACAACAACCACATTGAACAATTGGAATTACAACTTTCGCGTGAACCAAGACCACTACCAAAAATGGTTTTAAATCCGGAAATTAAATCTATTTTCGATTTTACATTTGATGATTTTACGTTGGAAGGATATGATCCGCATCCGCATATTAAAGGAGCAGTGGCTGTTTAAAATTTATTTATGAAATATCAATTATTCTTTTTTTTATTTTCATTTTCTTTGATTAGTCAAGAAATTAAATCTCAAAAATATTATCCATTTACGGATATCTGCAACATAGAGTCAGACTATTATGATTGTGAAAGAGAGATTTTTGAAAAAGAAATAGTAGGATTAATTACTCCTGAAATTGAAAATGACATCATTACGAAAATGATAGACAACAAAGCTTCTTTAACTTTTGCTTTTGTTTACGGTCCAAATAAACCTATTAGAGAAGATATTGATATTGACTTTGTAAATGAAGAATTGAAAATTAAAATAATTCAATTTTTACTTCAATTACAACCCTATCCAAGCGTTGAAAACCCTGAGGATATACTTAAAGCAAAACGTTTTGAATTTGTTTTTTTAAAAAATTCAGACAACAAACTTATTATTGCTAGTACTGAATTATTAAAAGAAATGAAATATAAATCTCAATTAAAATTTATGATTGGACCTCATCCGTCAGAATGTGCAAATTCAGCTGATTTAGAAGGTTGTGTTAATAAATATTTCTCAAATCATATAGTCAAAAATTTTCGATATCCGAATAAAGCACTAAGAAAAGGGATTGAGGGCAGAGTTGAATGTAAATTTTATATTGATAAAAACGGAATGTTAATTATTCAAGAATTAAGTGGTCCTGATAAAATGCTGGAGGACGAAGCCGAAAGAATTTTGAAAAAAATTCCAAAATTTGTAAATGGAACAATTAAAGGGATTCCCGTAAAATTTTCGCTAAGTATACCTATTACTTTTAAACTTGACTAAATAATCCACAATAACTAATTAAAAGGATGTATAAAATTAGAATTTTGTTTTTTCTTTTATGTTTTAATTTGATTTCAGCTCAAACAGAAGAGAGCGAGAATCAAGAAAATGTTTCTTTTCAAATTATTGAAGATGTTCCAATTTTTCCTGGTTGCGAGGATATTCCAATGAAAGAAAGGAAACAATGCTTCCAAGAAAAAATACAAGAACATATTAAAATAAATTTCAGATACCCAAGAGCTGCAATTAAAGATAAAATTCAGGGAAAAGTATTTATTTCCTTTATAATTGAAAAAGATGGTAGTGTTAACATAAGTAAAATAAGAGGTCCACATCCTATTTTGGAGGATGAAGCAAAAAGAATATTTTCATTATTGCCAAAAATGATACCCGGTTATCAAAAAGGCAAGCCCGTAAGAATGTCAATGGCAATTCCTTTAACATTCAAGTTGACATAAAAAAACCACCTAAAAAGGTGGTTAAATTTAAATTTTAAGCTATTATTAAACCGCTACAACACTATTTTCAGCAGCAGCAAAATCATTCCATTTGTAAGCATCTGCTTGATCGTCGTTTACAAATTCTCCGTCAACTAAATAACGGAATTCGTACGAATTAGAAGCCGGTAATTCAAATGTTGCTTTGAATGTTCCGTTTTTTAACTTGCTTAATTCACCTTCTTTGGGATTCCAATTGTTGAAGTCACCAACAACAGCGGCAGTAGTTGCCTCTTTCGCTTCGATTGAAAAAGTTACTTTACAAACCGGTTTTGTTTTTATAAATTGTTTCTTAATTGCCATAACTATCTAATTTTTAGAATTATGCTACAAAGAAACAAACAGAATAATGAAAATCAAATAGTTAGCGTTACTTTTATCATTTTGTTAAAAAGTCAAGCTAAAAAAATAGAATTCAATAATTTATAACCTATTGATTTGCACATATGAAAACAGGAAATCGGTTTCGTAATTCATTTTACACAATTTGATTTTTTTATTTTTCAAAAAAACTTTACCTTTCAATGCCAAAAAACAGCAAAATTTATGGATATGAATACGGAGCAACATGAAAAATATGAATATGCTCGCAGACGAATAAAACAAAAGAAAAGATTATATTTTCACTTTGTCTTGTTTTTAGTGGGTAGTTTATTTTTCTTTTTAATCGAAAAATTCTTTGATATTCAACCTTTTGAAGGATGGTATTTATGGGCTGTAACGCTTTGGTTTTTTCTATTCATCCTTCATTTTATTAAAGTTTATATCACCGACCGGTTCATGAATAAAGAATGGGAAAGAGAACAAATTGAACGCTTAATGGCAAAACAAGAGCAACGCATTAAACAACTGGAACAAAAAGTTGAGAATGACATCAATTCAAAAAAAGTAGAATAAGCATGATTATTATGATTGCTGCTGCGGCAGAAAACAATGCCTTAGGAAAAAACAACGATTTGGTTTGGCATTTGCCCAATGATTTTAAACGATTTAAAGAACTTACTTCCGGTCATTATATCATAATGGGAAGAAAAACGTTTGAAAGTTTCCCAAAATTACTACCCAATAGAACACACATAATTATTACTCGTCAAAAAAATTATCAACCTGACCATTGTATTGTTGTGGATAGTTTAAAGAAAGCGTTAGAATATATTCCCGAAGAGGAAGATGGATTTATCATAGGCGGTGGAGAAATCTACAAACAAGCTATTAAAATTGCCGATATTATAGAACTTACTCGTGTTCATGCTTCTTATGAAGCAGATACTTTTTTTCCGGAAATTAATGATGATGAATGGCAACTTATTGAAGAAGAATACCACCCTAAAGATGAAAAGCATGCAGTAGATTTTAGTTATTTAACCTACATCCGTAAATAAAAAAAACATCCCTTTCGGGATGTTTAGAATCATTGTTTCATGTTTAAGTAGCCTATTCAAGCATCAGTATCTGATAACTTAATATAAAAATTACCACTGCCAGAAAAACTCCAGAAATGAAGATTACGACATTGGCAAACCTCTGAGAATACATCTCAAAGAAACCTTTAATACCAAATACCACAAAGGTACTAAAGGCGAAAAAAACTAAAATTTCCAAAAACAAATTTAACCCTAAGAACGTGCTTGGCACCCCAACTGCAGAACCGCTTAATAAAACGGAACTGTCGATACTGCTAACAAGAAAAAATGTGATGACTAGTGCCAATAGTATCCATTTCATTTCAGCTTTAATAACTCTTGATAACATGTAAACAAGTAATTGATTCATGTTGTAAAATTCAACATTAAGAATCATATACACAATCCCTAAAAATAGGGATTTTTTATATCACTAAATTTAGTGATATTTTGTTTATTCTTTTTGTAAAAATAGTAAACATTTTTTACTTCTTAAAATTTTAATCCTAAACATTTAACCCTTATATTTGTCCAAAATATAATTATGGCAAAAATAGTAACTCCCTACAAAGATTCTTCACTTGGCAAAAAAGAACAGGTTGCCCAGATGTTTGACACCATTTCAGGGAATTATGACGGCTTAAATCGTGTAATATCTTTTGGTACAGACATCAAGTGGAGAAAAAAAGTGTTATCGATAGTTGAAGCCAAAAATCCAACTACAATTCTTGATATTGCAACCGGAACAGGAGACTTAGCCATTCTTCTTTCTAAAACTAAAGCAAAAAAAATAATCGGTTTAGATATCTCTGCCGGCATGCTAGAAGTAGGGAAAAAGAAAATTATACATAAAAAACTAGATGACCGAATTGAAATGATTTTGGGGGATTCTGAAAATCTTCCATTTGAAGACAGTTCAATTGATGCGATAACAGTAGCATTTGGAATTCGAAATTTTGAAAACCTTGAAAAAGGGCTTTCTGAAATTGTAAGAGTATTAAAACCAAATGGTGTTTTTGTAATTTTAGAAACTTCTGTCCCTCAAAAATTTCCTTTTAAACAAGGATATCAATTTTACACAAAAAATATTCTTCCTCTTATTGGCCGTCTTTTTTCGAAAGACAATTCAGCTTATGCTTATTTATCTGAATCGGCTTCCGTTTTTCCTTTTGGTGAAGAGTTAAACAATATTTTGAGAAAAATTGGGTTTATAGAAGTGAAAGCTATGCCGCAAACATTTGGTGTAGCCACAATTTATTCTGCTTCAAAACAATAAAATGAAAGCCATATATAGCATATTATTTACCATAATAACGTTTCAAAGTTATGCCCAATTTGGTAGCATTTTTGGCAAAGACCCTATTATCCATCTTGAAAATTTCGATAAACAAAGAGTACATTGGGGTTATTACCTCGGATTCAATTCTTTAGATTTTAAAATTGACCAAAACAGATTAGCCGATGAGATTGTTTCAGAAAACACAGTAGGGTTTAATGTGGGATTAGTTGGCGATTTGAGAATTTCAAATCATTTGAACCTTCGTTTTGAACCGGGTTTATATTACACCCAACGAAATTTAACTTTCCCTGGTTTTGATAACAAGTTTGATGCCTTAAGAGAGGTTAAATCTACATACATTTTTTTCCCACTTCTATTGAAATTTTCTGCCCAACGAACCGGAAATATTAAACCTTTTATAGTTGGTGGTGTATCAACGGCCTTAAATCTTTCCAGCAATGCGAAAGCCAAAGACGACAATGAAAACAATCGATTTAGAATGATTCCGTGGACTAATTTTTATGAAGTTGGTTTTGGTATCGACATTTACTTGGAATATTTTAAATTTTCACCTTCCATTCGTGGTGTTTTCAGTATGGATGACGAATTAAAAAGAGATAATGATCCGAATAGCCCGTGGACGTCTTCTGTTCAATCTATGAGTACAAGAGGATTTTTTATCAACTTCACATTCCACTAACCATTTCTTTTGAATTCGCTCAATAAAATGGCAGTTGCCGTTGCAGCATTCAAACTTTCAGTAACTTGAAGTTTTCCAAATCGTGGAATGCTAATTCGCTTTTGAATGAATTTTTCTACTAGATTGCTAATGCCATTTGCTTCATTTCCAATAACTAGCACTGCATTTTCAGGAAGCTCTTGTTGATAGACATTTTTACCATCCATAAATGCTCCATATATAGGTAATTGAATGTCATCAAAAAAATCAATTAAATTGGTATAACATACATTTACTCTACTGATTGAACCCATAGAAGCTTGTACCACTTTTGGATTAAAAACCTCAGCGGTATCTTCAGAGCAAACAATATCTTCAATTCCAAACCAATCTGCTAAACGAATAATTGTCCCTAAATTTCCTGGATCTCTAATGGCATCTAAAGCCAGTAGTAAACCATTGGTTTTCGGCTTTCTAAAAGAAGGCATTTCTACTATCGCCAAGCAATCATTTGCAGTGGTTAAACACGTAATTTTTTTTAAATCTGTCTCTGAAATCAGAGTAGGAATAAGCGAAGAAGAAAAGGAAATATCTTGATTTGTGGCATAGATTTCGCTAGTCGTAAAACCAGCATCAACCAATTCTTGAATTACTTTTTTACCTTCAGCAATAAACAATTTAAGTTCATTTCTTGTTTTTTTCTGTTTTAAAGCTGTAATTCGTTTGATTTGATTTTTACTAAGCATAAAAAAATGTACTTTTGATTAAATTTTGAAAAGCTTGAAAAGAATTTTCACAAAAATATCATTTATAATTGTATTCATCATTGTTTTTTACGCTTGTGATTCTACCAAAAGAGTTCCAAACGGTAAAAATCTTTTAACAAAAACCGAATTAAAGGTTGATGAAAAAGTGATTAGTGATGAAGAACTTACTAATCTTTTAATACAAAAACCCAATCCAAAAGTTTTAACCATTCCTTTTAGTTTACATATTTACAATTTGGGAAGACCCAATCCTGATTCGGTTTTTGCAGCAAAATACATTTATGATACCTTAAAATTCAAACGTACTGCAAAGTTGCTTTCTGAAAAGCAAGTTTATCGACTTGGCGAATCGTTTTGGCATAAAGGAGTGCATACATTTTTAAAAAATACCGGAGACGAACCGGTATTATATGATGAAATTAAAAGCAAGAAAACTATCAACCGATTAAAGTCACATTACTTCAATGAAGGTTATTTTAATGTAAAAGCATCCTACACAACAGATAGTTTGGGTCCTAAAAAAGTAAAATCTACTTTTTTAGTTCAATTAGGAGAACCATATAAAATTGACAGTATTTCAACAGTTATAGCTTCTCCAGCCTTGGATTCTTTATATGTATTGACAAAATCCAATTCCTTAATAAAAAAAGGAAACAATTATAATTCGTCTGTTTTTGACGAAGAAAGAAGCCGTTTAACAGCTTATTTCAGAAATAATGGAGTGTATAATTTTCAACAAAATTTCATCACTTATGACATTGATACAATTGATACCGGTAGAAAAGCAAATGTAAAAATTTTGATTAGTGATTTTACTTATCGCGAAGGTGACACTATTCGAACCAAACCTTTCCAAGTCCATAAAATAAGTGAAGTAAACATTTATACCTTCAACCCTAACCAAAGAAATAATGCTTCCATCACAGACAGTTTAACGTATAACAATTATAATTTATTCAGTTCAGGAAAATTTAAATACAAACCAAAATCAATTACCAATGCTGTATTTATTACAAAAGGCGGAACGTATGCTGATTTTAAAAATAATCTTACCACAAGGTCACTAAGCAATTTTAAAGTGTTCACTTATCCCTCTATTCAGTACAAAATCAATGAAAAAGATTCGATTCAAAATTCTTTAATTGCCTCTATTTTTTTAAATCCGCGACCTAAATACAGTTTTGGAGCATCCTTTGATGTTACGCATTCAAATATTCAAGATTTTGGAATTGCTGGTCAGTTAACATTCTCCATTCGAAACTTATTTAATCGTGCAGAAACACTTGAAATTTCAGGAAGAGGTAATATAGGATCTTCTCGAGATTTGGCTAATCCTGATAATCGATTTTTCAATATTTCAGAATTTGGTGGAGATATTAGAATTAATTTTCCACGTTTTCTATTCCCATTTGCTTCAGATAAGATTATTCCAAAATCAATGTTTCCTTCAACACAATTAAGTGTTGGTTTTGCGAAACAACAAAACATTGGTTGAGATAAAGAAAATTTAACCGGAGCTTTTACTTATAACTGGATTCCAAAACGAAACAACACAGTAAAATTTGATTTGTTTTCCATTCAATATGTAAAAAATATTAATATTAGTAATTACTTTAATGTATATCGCTCTTCTTACAGTGCTCTTAATGCTATCTCAAAAAATTACACTGTACCAGAAGAATATTATGATGATGGAAATTTAATTATTAACTCCGGAACAGATGGTTTCTTAAATGATGTATTAGGTGAAAACCCAACCATTTTTACGACAACAAACGATTTTAGAGAAATCCGAAGTATACAAGAAAGAAAAGAAAGACTAACTGAAAACAATCTCATATTAGCCTCTAGTTATAGTTTTACAAAAACCACCAAAACGGGAATCTTAGATTATAATTTTTATGTTTTCAGAGCAAAAATTGAATCTGCCGGAAATGTGTTATCGCTTTTAGCAAACGCTTCCAACCAACCCTTAAACGATAAAGGAAACCGAACTATTTTTGACATTGAATTTTCGCAATATTTAAAAACAGAATTTGAATACATCAAACATTTTGAGCTTAAAAGACAAAATGTAATTGCAACTAGAATTTTTCTTGGAGTTGCAGTCCCCTATGGAAACTCAAACAACATTCCTTTTTCACGAAGTTACTTTGCCGGAGGTATTAATGACAACAGGGCTTGGAGACCTTATAGTCTTGGCCCCGGTAGAAGTGGTTCACAGAATGATTTTAATGATGCCAACTTAAAATTGACCTTAAATGCTGAATACCGATTTAATGTTACCCAAAAAATAAAAGGAGCATTGTTTGTGGATGCTGGAAATATCTGGAATTTTTTAGATAACATTGAAAATGAAGAGGCAAAATTCAACGATTTATCTTCTTTAAAAGACATTGCTGTTGGTTCCGGATTCGGAATTAGATATGACTTTGGATTTGTGGTAGCTCGTTTTGATGTTGGTTTTAAAACATTTGACCCGGCTGTTAATTCAGAACAAAGATGGTTTAGAGATTACAACTTCAGTAACTCCGTTTTTAACATTGGTATCAATTATCCTTTCTAAATCGTTATCGTAACTTTTTGGGGAAACTTAAGTGTTTGGGAAGCGATTTTGTGGTCAATTATTTTTAGTTCATTTTATTAATTCCTATTTTTGTTCTCTTAACTAATAAAAAAGCAAAATGGCACACAACATAAAACCGGGAGTTGCAACCGGAGATCAGGTTCAAGAAATATTTAATTATGCAAAAGAAAAAGGATTCGCTTTACCAGCTGTAAACGTAATTGGTTCCAGCACCATTAATGGTGTTTTAGAAACCGCTGCAAAATTAAAAGCTCCGGTTATTATTCAATTTTCAAACGGTGGTGCTTCTTATAATGCCGGAAAAGGACTTTCAAATGAAGGACAACGTGCCGCTATTTTAGGTGCTGTTGCCGGTGCAAAACATATTCATACTTTGGCAGAGGCTTATGGTGCTACAGTTATTTTACATACTGACCATTGTGCAAAAAATTTACTTCCTTGGATTGACGGATTATTAGATGCTTCTGAAAAGCATTTTGCTGAAACTGGAAAACCATTGTTTTCTTCTCACATGATTGATTTATCGGAAGAACCATTGGAAGAAAATATTCATATCTGCAGGGAATACTTAGCTAGAATGAGTAAAATGGGAATGACTTTAGAAATTGAATTAGGTGTAACTGGAGGTGAAGAAGACGGTGTGGACAATTCAGATGTTGATAGTTCAAAACTATATACACAACCGGAAGAAGTAAGCTATGCGTATGAAGAATTGATGAAAGTGAGTCCGAAATTTACCGTTGCTGCTGCTTTTGGTAATGTTCATGGCGTTTATAAACCAGGTAATGTAAAATTGACTCCTATCATTTTGAAAAACTCTCAGGATTATGTACAAAGCAAATTCAACACCGGTCACAACCCGATTGATTTTGTTTTCCATGGAGGTTCAGGCTCTACATTAGAAGAAATAAGAGAGGCCATTTCGTATGGTGTTGTAAAAATGAACATTGATACCGATTTGCAGTTTGCCTTTACGGAAGGAATTCGCGATTATATGACCGGTAAAATTGATTATTTACGCACACAAATCGGCAGCCCGGACGGTGCAGATTCTCCAAACAAAAAACATTACGATCCAAGAAAATGGATCCGCGAAGGTGAAGTAACGTTCAATAAACGTTTGGAACAAGCTTTTGCAGATCTAAATAACGTAAATACACTTTAACTGTCAACCGACAACGGACAACCGACAACTGATAACTGATAACTAAAAATTATGGCTTGGTTTAAAAGAACAGAAAAAGGAATTCAAACTCCTACAGAAGATAAAAAAGATGTTCCAAAAGGACTTTGGTATAAATCACCCACCGGAAAGATTATTGACCAAGATGAATTGGCTAGAAATTTATGGGTAAGTCCTGATGATGATTTTCATGTTAGAATTGGTAGTAAAGAATACTTTGAAATCTTATTCGATAATAATGAATTCAAAGAATTGGATGCTAAAATGACGTCAAAAGATCCTTTGCATTTTGAAGATACCAAAAAATATGCCGACCGCTTAAAAGAGGCATACAGCAAAACCGGATTAAAAGATGCGGTTCGCACAGCTGTTGGTAAATCGAAAGGTAAAGATTTAGTGGTTTGTTGTATGGATTTTGCTTTTATTGGTGGTTCAATGGGAGCTGTTGTGGGAGAAAAAATTGCAAGAGGAATTGATTACTCCATTAAAAACAACGTTCCTTTTATAATGATTTCTAAATCAGGAGGTGCCAGAATGATGGAAGCAGCTTACTCCTTGATGCAATTAGCCAAAACCTCAGCCAAATTAGCACAATTAGCCGAAGCTAAAATACCTTATATTTCCCTGTGCACCGACCCCACTACGGGCGGAACAACTGCCTCGTATGCTATGTTAGGCGACATTAACATTGGTGAACCGGGAGCTTTAATTGGTTTTGCGGGACCTCGAGTAGTAAAAGACACAACAGGAAAAGATTTACCGGAAGGATTTCAAACTTCTGAGTTTTTGTTAGAACATGGATTCTTGGATTTTATCACACACCGAAAAGAATTAAAAGACAAAGTAAATCTCTATTTAGATTTGATTTTGAATGACGATATTCGATAATAGAAATCCCGAGCAATCGGGATTTTTTTATGAATTTTTTACTTTGATATTTACATCCCACTCCTAATCGCTTCAACCGGGTCAAGTTTTGAAGCGGAAACTGCGGGCACGATTCCTGAAATAAGTCCGATAATAACCGCCAAACAAGCACCAAGCATCATATTGCCAAAACTCAATACAAATTCAAAATCAAGAGCTTTGGAGAGTACCATGGCAATGAGCCACACCAACACTAGCCCGATAATTCCACCTATTACGGAAAGGATTACGGCTTCAAATAAAAATTGAAACAAAATGAATCTGTTTTTGGCTCCTAATGATTTTTGGATACCAATGAGATTAGTACGTTCTTTTACCGAGACAAACATAATGTTGGCAATACCAAAACCACCTACTAAAAGGGAGAAACCGGAAATTATCCATCCCACCACATTCATTTGTCCTACAATGCCGTCTATCATATCGGTAAAACCGGATAACACATTGATGAAAAAGTTATCCTCATCAGATGCTTTTAACCCTCTATAATTTCTTAATTTTTGAGTGATTTCCCCTTTAAAAGCCTCCATATCAATTCCTTTTTGAGGTTTGATAAGAATGGCAGGTGTTATCATGTCGTTAGTTTCACCGTATAATCGTCTGATAAAATTCATGGGAATGAAAACTGCGTTGTCACGGCTGTCGCCAAAGGTTGAGAATCCTTGTTTTTGGGTCACACCAATAACCGTGAATCGTTGACCATACATTCGTACTTTTTTTCCGATGGCTTGTTCGTTGTTCTCAAAAAGCCCTTTTGCTACTTCATAACCAATGATTACTACACCAGTACCTGCATTGGATTCAGCTTCGTTAAAGAATCGACCTTGTTCAATTTTGATTCCGTCTATTCCGTCGAACTCATCAGTTGTCGGCGTTACACGTACGTCACTTACCGTTTGGTTTTCGAATTTAATGTTTTCGTTACGGGTAAACAGATTAAAGGCCATTTTATCGACTCCATTCAATGATTTTTTTAAATAATCATATTCGTCATAGGTTACGTTAGGGAATTGTTCTCTTTTCCAACGTGGTACATCAGAAGGTCCGAATGAAAATTTTAAAAGATACACCGTGTTTTTATCTAAATCGCCTAAATCGGCTTTGATTTTTTGGTCTAATGAATCTACGGCTGCCAATACGGCAATGATGGAAAAAATTCCGATGGTTACTCCCAACAATGATAAAAAGGTACGCAATTTATTGTTTCGCAACGCATTCATTGCAAAATTGAAACTTTCACGAAGCAACCTGATATAAAGAAGCATAATTTGCCAATTCTTTTGTTAAAAACATTAGTAGTTAAAAGTCGTTTTTTGTTACACATTCCTAAAAAATTTAATTAAGAATAAGCTCCTAAAAAAATCACATAAATCAGAAAAACAAAATTCAATATCCTTTGATTGTTCGTTATACAAATAGTACCTTTGCCCCTTCAAAAAACAACAACACAATGACAACTACAAAAACCATTCAAGCCGCACTGATTTCAGTGTTTGACAAAACCGGGTTGGCACCCATTGTTGAGCAACTACATCAACAAAATGTAACGCTTTATTCAACCGGAGGAACCGAAGAATTTATTAAAAATTTAGGTATTCCTGTTGTTCCGGTAGAGGAAGTAACTTCTTATCCTTCTATTTTGGGAGGAAGAGTAAAAACACTTCACCCAAAAGTTTTTGGTGGTATCTTAAATCGTCAAGATCATCCAAGTGATGTGGAAGAAATGAAAACGTTTGAAATTCCGCAATTGGACTTGGTGATTGTGGACTTGTATCCGTTTGAAAAAACGGTTGCTTCGGGAGCTTCAGAAGCAGATATTATTGAAAAAATAGATATTGGTGGAATTTCATTGATTCGTGCCGCAGCTAAAAATTTTAAAGATACTGTAATTGTTGCCTCGGTAAATGAATACGATTACATTCTAGAATTGATTTCTACTCAAAATGGAGCCACTACTTTGGAGCAAAGACGACATTTAGCTACAAAAGCTTTTCATGTTTCTTCGCATTATGATACGGCTATTTTTAACTATTTTAATACAGATGAAACGGTTTACAAAGCAAGTATTGACAATGGTCAAGTGCTTCGATATGGTGAAAATCCGCATCAAAAAGGGTATTTATTTGGCGATTTTAATCAAATGTTTACCAAATTACACGGAAAAGAATTGTCGTATAACAATTTATTAGATGTTGACGCAGCCGTTAATTTGATTTTAGAATTTAAAGATAACGACCCGACTTTTGCTATTTTAAAACACAACAATGCTTGTGGTTTAGCCACCAGAAGTACCATGAAGCAGGCATATTTGGATGCTTTGGCCGGTGACCCAACTTCTGCATTTGGCGGTGTTTTGATTGCAAATGGAAAAATTGATACGGCTACCGCAATAGAAATCAATCAATTGTTTTGCGAAGTAGTTATAGCTCCCAGCTATGAAGATGAAGCCGTAGCTATTTTACAAGAAAAGAAAAACCGAATTATTTTGGTTCAACACGATGTTGCTTTACCTGAAAAACAAGTGAGAACTTGTTTAAACGGCTTGTTGGTTCAAGATAAAAACAATGTAACAGACAATAAAGAAGGTTTAACAACCGTTACTTTAACAACACCTACTTCACAAGAGATTGACGACTTGCTTTTTGCATCAAAAATTTGTAAAAACACCAAATCCAACACGATTGTTTTTGCTAAAAACGGACAATTATTGGGTTCTGGAACCGGTCAAACTTCTCGTGTTGATGCGTTAAAACAAGCCATTGAAAAAGCCAATTCATTTGGTTTTGATTTGCGAGGTGCTGTGATGGCCAGTGATGCATTTTTCCCTTTTCCGGATTGTGTTGAAATTGCTCATCATGCCGGAATTACGGCTGTGATTCAACCCGGTGGCTCAATAAAGGACGAATTGAGTATTAACTATTGTAATGAAAATAAAATTGCAATGGTATTTACAGGAACACGTCATTTTAAACATTAATTTTTATACCTTTGCACGTTAGATTATTATAAACCTGATTAACCCTAAACAAACGTATGGGATTTTTTGATTTCATGACCGAGGACATCGCGATTGACCTTGGTACCGCCAACACTTTGATTATCCACAATGACAAAGTTGTAATTGATTCACCTTCTATTGTTGCCCGTGACAGAATTACGGGTAAGATTATTGCCGTTGGTAAGGAGGCGAATTTGATGCAAGGTAAAACGCATGAAAACATAAAGACCATTCGACCGTTAAAAGACGGGGTAATTGCTGATTTTGATGCGTCTGAAAAGATGATCAGCATGTTTATCAAAAGCATTCCGGCGTTAAAAAAACGTTTGTTTACACCTGCACTTCGCATGGTCGTATGTATTCCTTCCGGTATTACAGAGGTAGAGATGCGTGCGGTAAAAGAATCGTGTGAAAGGGTAAATGGTAAAGAAGTTTATTTGATTCACGAACCTATGGCAGCGGCTATTGGTATTGGCGTGGATATCATGCAACCAAAAGGAAACATGATTGTGGACATTGGAGGTGGAACCACAGAAATTGCGGTTATTGCCTTGGGTGGAATTGTGTGTGACAAGTCGGTAAAAATTGCCGGTGACGTTTTCACAAATGATATCGTATATTACATGCGTACGCAACACAACTTGTTTGTGGGAGAAAGTACCGCTGAAAAAATAAAAATTGAAATTGGAGCTGCGATTGAAGAATTAGACACTCCACCAGATGAAATGTCGGTACAAGGGCGAGATTTATTAACCGGAAAACCAAAACAGGTTGATGTTTCCTACCGTGAAATTGCGAAAGCATTAGACAAATCGATTCAACGTATTGAAGATGCGGTGATGGAAACCTTATCACAAACACCTCCTGAATTAGCGGCAGATATTTACAATACCGGAATTTATTTAGCCGGAGGTGGTTCGATGTTGAGAGGATTAGACAAACGTATTTCATTGAAAACCGATTTACCGGTTTATATTGCTGAAGATCCGTTGAGAGCAGTTGTTCGCGGAACGGGAATTGCTTTGAAAAACATTAACCGATTCAGAAGTATTTTAATAAAATAATTCGGTTTACGCGAAACTTTTAGTCACAAACTGAATCGTTGAAGTATGCAGCAGATATTTGTATATATATTTAAAAACAGCACTAAGTTGCTGTTTTTGTTGCTTTTACTTATTTCTGTTTTCTTAACAATACAATCACATTCTTTCCATAAAAGCCAAGTGATTACGTCTGCCAATTTTGTTTCGGGTGGCGTATATAAACGTATAAATGCTGCAAATGAATACCTCAATCTAAAAACAGAAAATGAGGGTTTAGCAAAAGAAAATGCACGTTTAAAAAGTTTACTTTTCAATAAAAAGGACAGTTTGATTGATGACAGCAAAAATTTACCTGCTGAGTTATCTACTTATAAAGTAATTCAATCAAAAATTATCAATAATTCGTATGGTGTTCATGAGAATTTTTTAACCATCAATTCAGGAAGCAAAGAAGGTGTTAAACCGGACATGGGAGTTTTGAACAGTAAAGGAATTATTGGTATCGTTGAACATACTTCAAAAAACTATGCCACCGTGATTAGTGTGTTGAACATCAAATCGCAGATTAATGCCAAAATCAAGAAGACCAATCATTTTGGTACGTTGACTTGGAATGGAAAAAACACCGGCTATGTTCAATTGATTGACGTTCCGAGATTGGCAACAGTGAAAAAAGGCGATACAATTGTAACAGGAGCTCAATCCATTATTTTTCCGGAAAATATCAATATTGGTACTATTCATAAAATTTATACCGATAATAAAACGAATTACTTTACGATAGATGTGAAGCTGTTTAATGATATGACGAGTTTAGGGCATATTTACATTGTGGAGAACAAACACCGAAAAGAAATTTTAGCCTTAGAAGCCAAAAACAAAGATGAATAGTACGCTATTGATAAATATCGCCCGTTTTATAATCTTGATTCTAGCTCAAGTGGCTTTTTTCGACAAAATTAATTTTTTGGGTTATATCAATCCTTATCCCTATATTTTATTTATCATCTTATATCCGGTAAATGCCAACAAAAATGGCTTATTATTGGCTAGTTTTTTATTGGGTTTAACGATGGATATGTTTAATAATTCAGGAGGAGTACATGCCGCATCATGTGTAACTTTAGCCTATTTAAGACCTTCTTTTTTTAGATTTGCTTTTGGGTTAAGTTATGAATATCAAACCGTTAAAATTAATGAACGATTGACGCCTGAGCGGTTTTCGTTTATTTTAATTTCCATATTAACGCATCATATCGTTTTCTTTTTACTGGAAATTTTCCGATTTAGTTTTTTTTGGAATATTTTGTTTAGAACCGTTTTGAGTACTATCTTTACACTATTGCTTTGCATTTTAATCATTTACATGTTTAAACCTGCCAAAAATTGAGAAAAGCTATTCTTCCCGGAATTATCATTTTTGCCACTGTTGCCATTTTGGCAAGGCTGTTTTATTTGCAAATCATTGATGACGAATACAAATTAAAGTCGGATAACAATGCTATTAAAATTGTATATGATTATCCGGAACGCGGCTATATTTATGATCGTAATGGAAAGCTTTTAGTAGCCAATCAACCGTCATATGACGTAATGGTTGTTCCCAGAGAGATTAAAAATCTTGATACGTTGAAATTTTGTGAATTGCTGAGCATCACTAGAGAAGAGTTTGATAAAAAACTAAAAAAAGCCATCGTTTACAGTCCACGATTGCCCTCTGTCTTTTTGCCGCAATTGAATAAAAAAGAGTATGCTGCTTTTCAGGAAAAAATCAGAAAATTTGAAGGATTTTATATCCAAAAACGTTCCTTAAGAGATTATCAGGTGAATGTTGGAGCCAATGTTTTTGGGTTTATCACCCAAGTTAATCCGGCTATGATTGAAAAAAATCCTTATTACAAAAGTGGCGATTTAATTGGTAAGCAAGGAGTTGAAGAATTCTATGAGGAGTTTTTAAGAGGACGAAAAGGTGTAAAATACATTCAAAGAGATAAATTCAACAGAGAAATTGGGCCTTATAAAGAAGGAATTTTTGATACTATATCAAAACAAGGAGATGATGTAACCCTTTCACTTGATATTGAACTTCAAAAGTATGGCGAATTATTAATGAAGAACAAACGTGGTGGAATTGTTGCCATTGAACCTAAAACGGGTGAAATACTGGCTTTAATTTCTGCTCCTTCGTATGACCCTGCTTTATTAGTTGGTAGAATGCGTTCAAAAAATTATACCGCACTCTATAACGATAGTATTGCAAAACCTTTATATGATAGAGGTTTGTTGGCCGAATATCCACCAGGTTCACCTTTTAAGATATTAACGGCATTGATCGGTTTACAAGAAGAAGTGATTGATCCGCAAACCAGTTTTTTTTGCCGAAGAGGATTCAGCTATGGCAATCGGTTTATGAAATGTCACGATTCCGGCCCTTCGCAATTAAATGATGGCATTTATAAATCGTGTAATACCTATTTTGCGAATGTGTATTTAAAAACCATTCAAAAATATCCCAAACCGGCTTATGGTGTTGATGCGTGGAGTAACCATTTGAAAAGTTTTGGTTTAGGTAATTTTATGGGATATGATTTACCTCCCGGACGAAGGGGACATATTCCTACCTCAAAGTTATATGACAAATACTACTCTGCCGGTGGTTGGAAAGCTACTACAATTATATCCAACTCAATTGGACAGGGAGAGGTTTTAATGACGCCCATACAATTGTGTAACGTGATGTGTGCTGTTGCCAATCAGGGGTATTATTACACCCCTCACGTAATAAAAAAGATCAAAAATCATACGATTGATAAAAAATTTACTACCAAACATATTACGACCATTGATAAACAATACTTCCCGGAAGTGATCAACGGTTTATTTGATGTTTATAACAAAGGAACTGCTTCACGATTACGAGTAGAAGGATTAGAAATTTGCGGTAAAACAGGAACTGCAGAAAACTTTACTAAAATAGACGGTAAACGCGTTCAGTTGACCGACCACTCTATTTTTGTTGCTTTTGCACCGAAAGACAACCCAAAAATTGCTATTGCAGTATTTGTAGAAAACGGATATTGGGGAGCACGAATTGCAGGACCTGTGACTACTTTAATGATTGAAAAATACCTGAAAGGTAAAATTACAAGAACTGATTTAGAGAAAAGAATGCTCGAATATAGTTTGGAAAGCGAATATGCAAAAGTGTTAAGTGGACAACCTTTTTCAATTAATCGATAATGAAAAATCAAAGTGTAACCAGCAATTTAGATTGGACAACGGTATTGATTTATTCAACATTAGTCATAATGGGATGGATCAATATTTTTTCCACTTCCATTCCGATTGAATTTACCACTTTTGATTTTGGAGGTTATTATGGTAAACAAATGATTTTTATTTTGTTATCCATTCCTTTAATCATTGTTATATTATCGATTGATGCCAAAATTTACGAAAAATTTTCCTTTGTATTTTACATTCTGGGCATATTGCTTTTAATGGGACTTTTCGTTTTTGGTAAAACGGTCAAAGGGCAAACCAATTGGTATGGTATAGGTTCTTTTGGTTTTCAACCTTCTGAGTTCATGAAAACGGGAGTTTCTTTATTGTTAGCCAAATACCTCAGCGATGCTCAAGTCTTTTTAAAAAACACAAAATTTCAACTTATCGGCTTTGCAATTATTGGATTCCCTGTATTGTTAATTTTACTCCAACCGGATGCCGGAAGTGCGATGATTTTCTTGTCTTTAATTTTAGTATTGAACCGAGAAGGATTACCGGAATGGTATCTATGGACGGGTTTTATAGCTGTTGTATTATTTTTTGCTGCTTTATTGATAGAACCACTATATATCATTGGTGCAATTATACTTTTGATGATTTTTCATTATTTACGAGCCAGAAGAATTGATCGAAATCCTATTGCCTATTTAGTGGTTTTTGTGGCTTCTACCCTTTTTATACTTTCTGTTGACTTTGTATTTGACAACGTATTAGAACCGCATCAAAAAGACCGTATTAATGTTTTGTTTAGTGACAATGTAGATTTAAAAAATGAAGGATACAATTTGAATCAATCAATGATTGCCATTGGTTCGGGCGGTTTGATTGGAAAAGGTTTCATGGAAGGAACGCAAACCAAAGGAGGATTCGTACCGGAACAACATACCGATTATATTTTTACCACTGTTGGAGAAGAATGGGGATTTGTGGGTTCTACCGTAGTGATTCTATTGTTTGTGACACTTTTGTTTCGCATTATTTATTTGGCTGAGCAACAAAAAACAAAATTCAGTAGGGTGTACGGGTATTGTGTGGCCACTATTTTATTTACGCACTTCTTTGTGAATATTACCATGCTGATTAAGCTTTTCCCAACGATTGGGGTGCCACTACCCTTCTTTTCGTATGGTGGTTCGAGTTTGTGGTCGTTTACTATTTTGTTGTTTGTTTTTTTAAAATTGGATGCCAATAAAGTAAATGAATGGTAGTTTACTTTAACGTTAGTTCTACCCATACCGGAAAATGATCTGAAGGATATTTACACTCGTAACTATCGGTAAATACGGCATATTTATGTATTTCAACTTTTTCTTTGGACACAAAAATATGGTCAATTTCTTTTTCTTTTGGAATCGGTTGATGAAAAGCAAAAGCATTAAATGTACCACCTTCATTGTATTTTAACTTGGCGTGATGTTTTGAATGCCAATAGTGATTGGATAAAAACTGTAATGGCTCAGCCGTAGGTTCCAAATTAAAATCACCCATCAGGATTACCGGGACATTTTGGGAATTTACTTCTGTTATTTTTTGATGAATTAATTGAGCACTTTTGCTTCTGGCTACTTCGCCCACATGGTCAAAATGGGTATTGAACACATAAAACACCTTGTTTGTTTTTTTGTCTTTGAATAAACCGAACGTACAAATTCTATTGAGTGCTGCATCCCATCCTTTTGTAACTTTATTAGGTGTTTCAGAAAGCCAAAACGTTTCATGAGAGAGTAATTCAAACCGTTCTTTTTTGTAAAAAACAGTGCTGTGCTCACCATTTTGATGACCATCTCTTCCTTGACCGAAAGCACCATAGTTGGTGAGTGCATTTTTTAAAAAGTCAACCTGATGGGGCAATCCTTCTTGAATACCAAAAATATCCGGTTCATGAAAGCGTATCAATTGAGCTACCTTTTCTTTTCGATTGGGCCAACTGTTTTCACCGTCACTTGTTACGTCTAAACGTATGTTATAGGTCATCAGTGTCATTTCCTGAGCTTGAAATTGAGTGGTAAAAAACATAATGATGTATAAATATGTTGTTTTCATACTCCTTTATTTAAAACTCCATTCTTTATAATCCTTACTCTCTTCAATTTTCTTTTCCACGTCATCCGGAAGTTGATGAAAAAAATCAATACCGGTGCGTTTTTCCAATTCATCAATGGATACGACGAAGGAATAAAGTGGATGTTCACTGTTTTCATGTGGAACTAAAAAGGCGATGGCCCGTAACTTATCGTCGGTATTTCGCAACAGTACTTTATAAAAGGCATTGGGCACCGAAACCTCTTCTTTTCCGATGGTTTTTAAATTGGGTTCTAAAACTCCTCCCGTCACCACAAATAAGCCATTATATTTATCGGCCCAATACCGCACTTTTTGTTCCAGTCGGTTCCACACTCCTGCATTGAAATCCGGTTTTTGTGGTGAAATATTTGAGGTATAAAAAGTATCGTCATAGGCTTGTTTGGAGAATTTCATATCACCAGCCGGACACAAATGCCCTTTATCATACCCTGAATTTCGGTAATTTCGCCAGTTGGCAGAAGCGGTTTGCACTTTTGGGTCTTCCACAAAATAAGGCCGTTTAAAATCGGAGGTGGAAGAACTATTGGGTTGCAATTGATAGGCCACCCATTCTGCTTGTTCGTGTTCCTCGTGATAGGAAAGTGTGTAATAATTGTGGTGGATAATTTGGTTGGTTGTGGAAGTGGGAAAAAAATCCTCAGCTTTCCAAGCTATGAATTCTTCAGAAATTTCAACTTGTACATCCTTTTCTTGCGTAAAATTACTTTGCTCTCTACAGGCTAACTGAAGAAGCATCCAAAAGAAAAAAATCAATATAGTTAAGCATTTTTTCATACAAAACCACTACTTAGTTAACAAAAAGGAATGATAATTGCTACCTTTGTAAAGGTATTAAAAAAGCTTAACTTTTCTAATTACCTATTGTTTAATTTGAATATATCCCCATTATGAAAGCAAAAATGTACACCCTTTTGGCTATTCTATTTACAGTTGTAAGCCAAGCCCAAGAAACAAAAACCATGCTAACGGATAGTGTTTTAAAACACAATAATCAGCAAGAAATAAAAACCAACGAAACTATTAAATCGTCTCAAGAAGCAGAAATAAAAGCTCAAAAAGCAGCCAAAAAAGCGGAAGAAAAAGCAGCGAAAGAAGCTGAAAGAGCCGCTAATCGTGTTGAAAAAGAAAAAAGAGCGGCTGAAAAACAAGCCAAACAATTGGCAAAAGATCAGAAAAAGCATGAAAAAGGAGTAAAGCAATTTGAAAAGCAACAAAAAAGAGTTGCTTCTGCTGAAAAGAGTGTTTCAAAAGCACAAGACAGATTAGCGAAAGAAAAAAAATCACTTCAAAAAAACATGGAGAGCCTTGAGAAGAAAAAAAGAAAAGGCAAACTAAGTGAAATTGAAATTCAAAAAGAGAACATCAACATCAGCAAACAGCAAATTAAAGTCAAAGAATTAGAGCAGGATTTAGAAGACGCACAGAAAAAATTAGTAAAAACAAGAGGATAAATTTTGAAAACCACGCTGTAAAAAGTGTGGTTTTTTTTTACCATCCAAAGCTTTTCTCTACCGCATGAAACCTTTTGTGAGCTTCAAGTAGATAAAATAAGT
>JAFLBT010000160.1 GCA_017302935.1 Flavobacteriales bacterium
ATCTCGTCTTTCCTTTTCATTTTTTGCCCCTGCCCTGTAATGATTTCTATAGATAAAATTAGTTTTAATTTTAGAGGATTTTTCAAATGACCTTAATAAGCAAGCCCTTTCAAAAGCTGATGCGAATAATGGTTCAAAATCATTTCGAAAAGGATTCTTTATTAATCTAAAACAATTTTCTTTGAAAAATTTTAATTTTTCAATTACTTTTTTTCTAATATCAAAACTTGCATGGCCACAAAAGCCAATTACCGGAACTTCATTTTTTTGATTTGGAATTGGATCTTTTGATTTAAAAATAGTAACCCATTGATCTGAAAGAGAAAATGGAAAACTCATATTTTTTGAAGAAAGTTGTGACTTAAATCCTCCCATCCTGAAATAATAAATATTCGAAAAATCAGGAAAAGAAATACCCAAATCACCAACTATAATTCCGTAAGCTTTTATATTTAATCTTTTACAATCTGAATTAATATCAATTAGTTCATTTTGACTATTATGTTCAAAATACCAATTTATAGAATGAGGAATTAATACAAATCTGGCTTCTGAAATATTTGAGGTATATTCAACTGAATTGATAACATTCCATTTTCTTTTCAATTCATCATCATTACACCATCCTGATTCAGAAAAAAAAGGCCTAGTCAAAATAAAAATTGACAAACTATTCACAGTATTAAAATTGACATTTGGAATAAAAACTTTCAAAATTAATTAGTTTGTTTTTTTAATTTATTTATTGTAAAAAGTTATGAAATTATTTATTTGTATTTCAAAATTAAAATTTTGTTCAACCCTTTGCCTTGCGTTATTTTTAATTATTTCACTTTCCTGAAATGATAACTTTACAATTTCATCAAGCTTATTTGCCAATTTCAAAGGACTTCTTTTAGGCACAATCCATCCTGTTTCACCATCAACAACATTCTCCTTTAATCCATCAGCATCACTAACTACACACAATAATTCCATTGATTGAGCCTCTAATACAGCATTACAAAAACCTTCTTGATTACTATATTGAATAAATATATCATGCATGATAACTATTTTTGTCAATTCATCATGATCTACTTTACCATAAAAAGTTACATTATCAGAAATTCCTAGCTGGTGAGCTTGAAACAAAAGTCGCTCTTTTTCCAATCCATCACCTATTATTGAATATTTAAAATGAATTCCTTTACTTTTTAATATTGATAAAGCTTCAAAAATATAATTATAACCTTTAATCCAATGAAGTCTTCCTATTGAAATGATTTTAATTTCTTTATTATTTTTTAAGAAAGAATCATAATTATTATGAAACTTAACTACATCAATAAAAGGTGAAATCACATCAATTTTTTCTTCATGAATCCCATATTGAATTAAGTCACTTTTCATTCCTTTTGAAAGAACATGGTACTTTACTTCTTTTTTAAATAATTTTTGATAACAATTCTCGTTTTTTACCGGATAAACATACCAATCAAAACCTCTAAAACTGACAGCCATTTTAGCATTTATTGTCTGTGCTACATTTTCACGTTCCAAAGCCATAGTACCAAATCCAAAATGCAACCAATCCAATTTTTGATTCAGAAAATAGCGATTTAAAAAGATATTTTTGATGTTTTTAAAAAAACGCATCTTATCTTTTTTATTCAAAGAAAAAAGCAATATTACCCTTTTAAATTGTGTAAAAATGATGTATAAAAATATAAAAGCCTCTTTTATAAAACTAATAAAACTAAGCTTTGTTTTTAAATATACAACCGGACATAATTTGAAATCCTTTTTTTTTTGTGCGTTAGTAAACATTACTACTTCCATCCCTTTTTGCTGTAAACCTTTTATTTTTGAAATAAAGAAAGTTTCAGAGTAAGAGGGATGATTTGGCAATACGAGTCCGATTCGTTTTTTATTACTCATTTATAATTTCTTTGTAAAAATTAGAAAATGAATGCATCATCATTTCTACTGAATGTTGATTTTCAATGGTAATTCTAGCGTTTTTAACAATTTTTCTTTGTTCTTCATTGCTAAGTTTCATCGCATATTGAATTTTATCCGCCATTTGATCAACATTTCTAACTTTGAAAATAAAACCACTTTCATTATCCTTTATGACTTCGTTCATTCCTCCACAATCTGATGAAATTACCATCGTACCTAATGCCATTGCTTCTAGAGCTACATTAGCTATTCCTTCTTCTACACTCGGTAAAAGTAAAATATCCGAAGATTGAATTTTTTGCTTTACGGATTCAAATTCCATTTTCTTTAAAAACGTAACTTCATTTTCTAAGTTTAATTGTTTTCGCTGAAACAATAGCTCTTCGTTTTCTTCTATACCAACAATTGTATAATGAAAAGAAACATTTTTATCTTTTAAAATTTTCAATCCATCAAGTGCTATATCATATCCTTTTTTCCAATGTCCTCTTCCAATTGATATAATTTGAAGTAAAGTATTATTTGTATTTTCTTCACGAAATGAAAAATTATTCAAATCTAATCCGCTATAAATAACTTTAGTTTTGTTTTCAGTTAAACCATACGCTAGAGCTTCCGTTTTAATAGCTTCAGAAACCGCATGAAAGCCATCCACCAAAGGAAAACATTTTTGATAAATTTCAACATATTCAGGATTGGCAATAGGGGTATAATTGACATGTGCTCCTCTCAAACTCACCACTAATTTGATGTCTAATTTTTTTACCCAAGTCCAATCTGAAATTGATTTTACCCATTGTATATGTATTATTTTCGGGCGTTGATAAAGAATTGGATAAAACTTCAAACGTGCGTTAAATGGACTTGTTTTTTTCTTTTTAATCCAATTGTCTAACACTTTTTTGTCTTTTGGTCGTTGAAGCCATAGCAAAAATGTGTAGAGTAAAACCGTGAAAACTTGACTAATTTTTCCTGAATAAGTCAGCACTGAAATTTGTTTTGGATAATGTAATGTTCCTCTTTTTCTTCCTGAAATAAAAAGTTTAAAATCTTTATTTGCTAATCCAATAATCAAGCGATCAATAAAGGTAGGCGGTGGTAGTTCACCACAATAAATCACAATTTTTTTTAACCGCTTCATGATGAAATTTTAGTAAATAAAGATAACGTTAGCAAGGTACTGATTACATGTGAATAACTCAAATGATTTTCATTTTTAAACCCATCATACATTTCTTCGACTAATTTTGGGTCTAAAAATGCTTTAAATTTTTGGTTTTCAAACAACCATTTTCTCAGCTCAATTTCATTTTCATTACCTAAAAATTGATTTTCATAATTGTTTCTAACTTTATTTTTTACAACATAATCTTTTCTTATCTTTTGATAAACTCTATATGGGAAATTCCATGGAAAATAATTCCATTCATAACTATACAAATTAAATGGGCGTTGATCTTGCCATGTTATTTTGGCTAATTTTGGATTGCGTTTTTTTAAGTAGGCAATCTGAATTTGTCGTTTTGCCAAAAATCGTTCTGGAACGGAACATATAAATTGTAACATTCTTTCATCATAATAAGGCAAAGTAATCGGTTTTACCTTTTCAAAAAAACTCAAATTACTTCCTGTCCATCTTGAAGCCCAATACAAACTTTTAAATGCTCTAGTTTGAGCATTTGCTTCATCAGAAATTGCTACTTCTAACAACAATTTTTTAATTCGATGACGAAAATATGAATAGAAATCCCCTTCTAAATTCCATGATTTCCACAATTTTTCTGCTAATTCAATTCCTCTTTTCTTGATGACTTTTTTAATAATTAAATCAACTTGTTCTTCTAAAGAAAGTTGAGAAGGCAAACCCATATTATCAAACAATACATCGCCCCAATGACCTAAACTAATTACTTCACCCAAACTGGCTAACTTTTCCATAACAGCGGCTTGTCTTGGGTGTGTAAACTCGGTATAGCATTGATTTATTGTAGCGATTTCTGCAATATCTTTCCATAAATAACCTCTTGGAATTATCCATTTTTCAAAAGGAAAATTACATACTTTGGCAATTTTTTCGGCATATTTTGTTTCGTTATGACCATTTTCAAATTCGTAACTATAGGCATGCACTTTTTTATTCAAATGCTTTAATGCTGCAGCTTGTGTTCTACTGTCTAATCCACCCGAAAGTGGTAAAATAACCTTTTTGTCTTGTACTTGTTCATTTATAATAGTCTCAAACAAAACAGTAAATTCTTCCACAATTTGATCAAAAGGTCGCTCAATAGGTAAATAATGCCATTTGAAATAGATTTCCTCTTTTAAAATTGAATTTGAATCATCCGAAAGTGTGTAATTGGTAGAAGGTCTGAGAGCTTTTTGGTGTATAAAGTAAGTATCATTATCTAGAAAAAAGCCTGTAGCAGCAAAAATGCAAATAGCTTTATAATCAATTTCATTTTTCAAACCAACAAAATCAGTTTTTACGGGAATAATTGCCGTTTTAATCTCTTTCATTTTTTTTCTTTAAAATAATGATAAATAGGCTTTTTCATGCTTTAATACTTCATCTTGAATGGAATAATAAAGTAAAACTTCATTGGTAAATTGTTTACCTAAACGTATATTTTCTTCTTTAGAATTAGAAAAATACGATTGCAATTTATTTTTCAAATCTTCCGAATTTCCGGGTTGGAAAAGATGACTTGGGAAATTTTGTAACTGATCTTTGATACCTGATATAGCTGAACCAATAACAACATTTCCATTAGCCATTGCTTCAAGCATTGCTACAGGTGAACCTTCCTTTCTGCCTTCATCTTTTGTTGGAAGAACAAAAATTTCGGCATGTTGCAGATAATCATTTACATTGTTTACTTTTCCGGAAAAACTAATTTTTTCAGTCATTGAAAGATCTGTGACTTTCTTTTTGATTTCTTTTCCATAATCATTGGCATCATTACCAACCAACCATAGCTTCCATTGGGGAAACAAAGAATTAAGTTGATAAAATGCTTCAATCAAAATTTCTATACCTTTCACAGGAACAAAGTTAGCTACACAAATTACAATCCTTTCCACATTAGTGGTATTCATTTGCTTTAAAATCTCTGAATTGGAAATTTCAGGTTGAAACTTTTTTGTGTTAACTCCTCTGGGAATTAATACTGTTTTAGTTGAAGTTGGATAAAATTCCTTCTTCATATCTGTGTTTTGAATTATAATTTTATCTGCAAACCATGAACGTAATTTCCAACTGTTTTTACTACTCCCACCCCAACTCATATTTTTCTTAGTAAAAATCCATTTTTTACCGGCCAATTTTACTGCAATGCCTTCTGTGTAATTAGAACTGTAATGAAAACTATGAACAACATCCGGATTAATCTCTTTTATTTTTTGAGCTACTCTATAACATGAAAACAACATTTTCCATATGGGTCGCTCTTTTGGTAAATAATCAAAAACATGAACCGGAATACCTGATTTTAGAACAGTTTCAAAGAATTCTCCTTTATTATTTAAACAAACTATATGGGGTTCAAATCGATTTGCATCTAATCCCAATGCCAAGTTAAGAAGAGCTTTACCACTTCCGGCAGTATCAAAGTTAGGTATAGTGAATAAAACACACATTTTTTTCATCATATTAGCGTTTTATTGACTGATTTAAAGCATATAATGTAAACAAAGCCCATTTATTATCTTTTTGACCTGAAAGATGATTTTTCAACAAATGTTCAACTTCTTTTTTATCATAAAAAGTTGAAGTTGGAGCTAATAAATTGTCACTAAAAGTCTCCTTTAAATCCGTTTGAATCCAATTTCGCAAGGGAATAGAGAATCCTTTTTTTGCTTTTTCTGGTTCAATTGTTGGAAAATAGCTTATTAATTTCTTTTTCAATACATTTTTGTATTTATTTTTTCCAAAACTCAAAAGAGGATCTATTTGAAGAGAAGCCTCTATCATTTTCTTTTGTAAAAATGGAACTCTTACCTCTAAACTATTATCCATACTGGCTAAATCAACTTTTCGTAATGTTTTTTGCATCATACCATAGAACTCGGCTTTTTGCATAAGACGAGATAAATGCGATAAATTAGTTGAGTTTTCATATTGATAAACAGTCCAATCATCCGGTAAAATAACGTCATTCAAAATAGGGAAAATTTTTTGAATCATTTCATTTTTGAATCGAGAATGTAACCCTTCATGAGCTGAAGAAAGGTGATTATAAACCACCAAACTATTGATGTTTTTGTTTCCTGAAATTACTTTGTCTGTTCCATAAACCAGCTTTTTTAATAGCATTGGAGAGTTTTGAAAATGTCTGTTTTTTGCCAAACTCCAAAATCGTTCATATCCTAAAAACAATTCATCACCTCCATCACCACTTAAAGCTACAGTTACATTTCTTTTTGCCAAATTGGAAACCAAATAGGTTGGAATAATACTAAAATCTGCTAATGGTTCATGTATTGCATTTGAAATTTTATCCCAATGTGATAAAACTTCATTTGCACTTAGCATCCATTCATGATGATTTGTTGATAATTTTTGGGCGAATAAAGCTGCCCTTTTTGATTCATCATGAACTAAACTATGTGAACCTATTGAAAACGTTGACAAATCAGGTTTTAGAGATTTTGCATGATGGCAGATTAATGGGGAATCAACACCACCAGACAAAAATGCTCCAAGCGGAACATCTGCCATGAGTTGATCTTTAACACAAGAATGTATTGTATCTTCAATTAATTGTAATGCTTCCTTTTCATCGTTAATCAAATAAGATGTA
>JAFLBT010000161.1 GCA_017302935.1 Flavobacteriales bacterium
AAAATAATTGTGCCTGATTTACTTTTCCTCTTAGCCGAACGAAATCTTTTTCGGTAGTAATAATGGGTTTATTTTTTGACTTTTTTTGAATAGTTTGGATATCACTTTCGGTAAAATCGTGGTGGTAAGGAAATTCCAATTCCTCATCGTTGCCATCTTGCAAATGGTTGAAAAAAGGTTTGGGTTTGGCGATTCCGGCAACTAACAATTTATCAGTGTTATGTAGTGAAGCAACGTTACGATTTTCGGTTTCGGAATACAAAATTTCATCATACTGAATAGCCGAAAAATAAAGTTGTTGATGTGTTGAAAGATGTAACTTTTCTCGAATTTGATTTTGTTCAGCTTCGGAAAGTGTTGTCGGACATTTGGTCACCACAACGATATTTGCACGTTTTGCTCCGCTTCTACTTTCCCTCAAATTTCCGGTTGGTAATATATAATCATTCGCATATAAATCATTATAAGCGGTGAGCAAAATATAAAAACCGGCTTTCACTTTGCGGTGCTGAAAAGCATCGTCAAGTAAAATGATATCAGGTTTGTTTTGTAAAGCCAATAACCGTTCAATCCCGTTTTTGCGATTAGCATCAACTGCCACTTGTATCGTTGGATATTTTTGTGCCATTTGAAAAGGTTCATCACCCAAACTTTCGGCAGTAGAAACTGAATTAGCCAATAAAAATCCGGAGGTTTTGCGTTTATAACCACGGCTCAAAACAGCCACTTTATACTTTGGTGAAAGCAATCGAATTAAATATTCTATTTGCGGTGTTTTTCCAGTTCCACCCACACTAAGATTCCCAACTGCAATAATCGGAATAGAAAATGAATACGACTTTAGCATTCCTTTATCAAAACACCAATTGCGAATGGCGGTAATCAACCCATATAAAATGGCAAAAGGAAAGAGTATTTTTCGCAACAAAATCATGTTACGAAGGTAGGGATATTTAAAGAAATTTTATCTTTTTTGTTTTGGATTTATTTTGAAATTTTAAAGCTTTTAAATGGAACACAGATAAAATAGATGAAACAGATTTTCGTTGATTTTATAGCTTTGCTATAATGGATTGGGAAGGATTCAATTTGAGTAAATTCTCTTTATTTAACGTGAGTTCGACGTAATTATATATAAATTTAGACACGAATTGCACGAATTTACACGAATCATAATTTTTAACAATTAAGTTTCACGAATTAAAATCTGATTTATCAGATTTTATTGGTGTAATATTCCATCATCAGTTCGTGTAAATTAGTGTAATTCGTGTAAAATGGTGAATGCTTCTTTAGTTTTTATATCGAACTCACGTTAAATAAGCAATTAATATCGGTATAATTCACTTTCAATCTCTCAAAAATTTAATCTCAAAAAGAAAATACTATCTTTGAAATTCAATTTAATCCTATGCAACTTCACACCATTACTCCTATTTTAGAAGCATTAGCTCCTTTGGCTTATGCGGAAGATTTTGACAATGTTGGTCTTTTGGTCGGGAATCCGCAACAAGAAATCAGCGGCATTTTAGTGTGTCACGATGCTCTGGAAGCGGTTGTGGACGAGGCCATTCAAAAAAAATGCAACCTGATTGTCTGCTTCCACCCAATTCTTTTTTCCGGATTGAAAAAGATAACGGGTAAAACATACGTGGAACGCGTGGTGATGAAAGCCATCAAACATGATATAGCCATTTATGCCGTGCATACCGCTTTGGACAATCATCCGGAAGGGGTAAACAAAATTATTTGCAACCAATTAGGATTGAAAAAAACGAAAATATTGGTGCCTAAAGAAAAATTCATTCGCAAGTTAGTCACCTTTACCATTCCTGAAAACCATCAACAAGTGCGGAATGCCTTATTTGAAGCCGGTGCGGGAAGCATTGGCAACTATGAAGATTGTAGTTTTAATTCCAAAGGAATCGGAACGTATATGGGCAATGAACATAGTAATCCGGAAATTGGCGAACGCTTTGAGTTTGTAGAAAGCGAAGAAATCAAAATTGAAGTCACGTATGAAAAGCATTTGGAAGCTAAAATCTTGAAAGCTCTTTTTACCCATCATGTGTATGAAGAAGTGGCGTATGAAATTTATGAATTGCAAAACCAACACCAAAATATTGGGTTAGGTAGGATTGGCGAATTGGAAAACGAAATGCCTGAACGTGATTTTTTACAATATGTGAAAGAAAAAATGAAGTGTGAAAACATCCGACATTCCGTTTTTATGAATAAGCCAATCAAAAAAGTGGCTGTTTTAGGTGGTGCCGGAAGTTTTGCCATTCAACAGGCAAAAAAAATGGGAGCCGATGCTTTTTTAACCGCCGATTTAAAATATCATCAATTCTATGAAGCTGAAAATCAGTTACTTTTGGCAGATATTGGCCATTATGAAAGCGAACGGTACACAAAAAACTATATTGTTGATTTTCTTATCAAAAAAATTCCTAATTTTGCCATCATTTTATCAGAACAGAATACAAATCCAGTTAAGTACTTTTAGATTATGACAAACGTAAAAGAAATGAGTGTAGAAGAGAAGTTAAGAGCACTCTATGACTTGCAGTTAATTGACTCAAGAATTGATGAAATCCGAAACGTAAGAGGAGAATTGCCACTTGAAGTGCAAGATTTAGAAGACGAAGTAGCGGGATTAAAAGCTAGAAATGAAAAACTTAAAGCCGATTTAGAACAAATTGATGATCAAATCAGAGCCAAGAAAAACGCCATTGAAGCTCATAAAGAAGGTATCAAAAAATATACGGAACAACAAAAAAACGTACGTAACAACAGAGAATTCAATTCGTTAACAAAAGAAATTGAATACCAAGAGTTAGAAATTCAACTGAATGAAAAGCACATTAAAGAATTAAAAGCGTCTATTGAATACAAAAAACAACAAGTTGCTGATTCACAAGAAAAATTAGCTACTAAACAAAATCACTTAGAGCACAAAAAAGCAGAATTAGGTGATATTATGGCTGAAACACAGAAAGAAGAAGAGTTTTTGACTAAACTTTCTGCTGAATATGCTGCTAATGTAGAAGAGCGACTTTTAGCGGCTTACCACAGAATTAGAAATAACGTTCGCAATGGTTTAGCCATCGTTTCTATTGAAAGAGGAGCTTCTACCGGTTCTTTTTTCACCATTCCACCCCAAACGCAAGTGGAAATTGCAGCCCGCAAAAAAATCATTACCGATGAGCACAGCGGAAGAATTTTGGTTGATAATGTATTAGCAGCCGAAGAAAAACAAAAAATGGAAAGCATATTTGCAACTATATAATCTAAAGCCCCGAGATTCGGGGTTTTTTTATGACTGAATTTTTTAAAAAAATAATAGCAAAATCCATTGGACTTTACATTTCCTTTCTGAGTTATGTATGGCCACAAAAGGCTACACAATTGGCCTATCGTTTTTTTAGTGAACCGAGGGCGGGAAAATTAAACTCCAAGGCCTTACCGGAAATTCTGAAAAAAGCTAATCGCGAAACTTTAGCTGTAAACAATGAATATTTTGAAGTCTATCGCTGGAGCGGAACAGAACATCCAATTCTGTTGATTCATGGTTGGGAAAGTAATTCGTCTCGATGGGAGACTTTACTACCCTATTTGCAACAAAACGGTAATGCAATTATTGCCCTAGATGGTCCTGCTCATGGTTTATCAAGCGGAAAAGAATTTAGCGTACCAAAATTTGCTTCTTTTGTCAACAAAGTGGTTGAACAGTATCAGCCAAAAACCATTATCGGGCATTCCATTGGTGGTGTCACTTGTTTGTATTTTCATCACCGATATCAACCAAAAAACATTGAAAAAATGGTGTTGTTGGGAGCTCCGTCTGATTTGGAAATTCTAATTGACAATTATGCCAAAATTCTAGGATTGAACTCAAAAGCGGTGCAATTATTGGAAATGTATTTTGAACAAAAATTCAAGATGAACTTTGCTGCGTTTTCCGGAAAAACATTTGCATCCTCTATAGAATTAGATGGTTTTATTTCCCATGACAAATTTGATGATGTTGTACTTTTTGAGGAAGCAGTTAAGATTAGTTCAGCTTGGAAAAAGGCTATTTTTTTGGAAACAAATGGTTTAGGTCACAGTATGCATGATGATGTTTTGTACCAAAAAATTCAGGCTTTTGTAAAGCAGTAAAAACTAAATTGTTGTGGAATGGAGAGTAGGATAACTACTTTTTTCAAATCACAAAAAAGTTTACCTTTGTGGGATGGAAACAACCGGAAAAAGAATCAATAAATTTTTATCGGAAACAGGTTTTTGCTCCCGCAGAGAGGCAGATAAACTGATTGAGCAAAAGCGAGTAATCATTAACGGTACTATTGCCGAAATGGGCACAAAAATCTTAGACACCGATGAAGTGCGAGTGGACGGTAAACTTATCCGTGAAAAAAGAGAAAAACCAATTTACCTAGCTTTTCATAAACCGGTAGGTGTCGAATGTACCACCAATTTGAATGTCAAAAATAACATTGTGGATTATATCAATTATCCTGAACGAATTTTCCCGATTGGGAGATTGGACAAAGCTAGTGAAGGACTGATTTTTATGACCAATGACGGCGATATTGTGAACAAAATTCTACGGGCCAGAAACAATCACGAAAAAGAATATATTGTGACGGTAGATCGCCCAATCACTGACCGCTTCATTCAACGCATGGGAAATGGCGTTCCGATTTTGGATACCGTTACCCGAAAATGTAAAGTAGAACAAATCAGTAAATACATTTTTCGGATTGTGCTCACGCAAGGCTTAAACCGTCAAATCAGAAGAATGTGCGAGTATTTAGGCTATGAAGTAACGGCTTTAAAACGTACCCGAATCATCAACATTACATTGGATATTCCGGTAGGAAGATACCGTGAATTAAACGATGTTGAAATCAAAGAATTGAATCAACTGATTGAACCGTCAAGTAAGACTGAAGAGGCAAGTTTGCCGAAAATCAAAACCCCTTTTCAACCCAAAAAAAAATAACATAAAAAGTTATATCTTCAAAAGTTTACTTTAGTTTTGCAACGAACAATAAAAAACAAAATTATGAAAAAATTAATGCTATCATGTTTGGCTATCTTCGCTTTACTTATTTCTCTCTCTTGTAGTGGAGACAGTGATTCAAATAATTCACCCATTACTTTTTCTGTGAATGGAGACAATTATACTTTAGTTCCTTCACAAGGTATTGTAAATGTAGTTTCGCCAAACGCTTATGAATTAGAAGGAAATAGTTATAACCGTAACACTTTTATAATCAACGGTACAAAAGGTTTGACAGATGTTGCAACGGTAACTTTTGACCTTTTTGTAAAAAATGGAGAATCCATTGCCGGTATATATCAAATTTCAACTGACCAGGATGAAGATACTTTTACCAGTATTGATAATATTCTTGGCTCTAATGTTCGGGTTGTATTGGTTGGACTTCCTTAATAGCTACAACAAAAATTGCCACACAAGAAATTGAAAGCGGAAATGCTCCTACCGGAACAGTACAAATCATTTCCAACGGCGGAAATATTTATACCATAAAATTTAATGGTAATTTTAAAAACATCAACCAAACATCAAACATTCCTGTAAATATGGATATTACAGGTACGGTTTCAAATGGTTCATAATTAAATTAAACAAAAGGAAAGCCCCAATAGTTTTAAATTATTGGGGCTTTTTTATGAATGAAAATGAATTACAAAATGAAAATTCAAAAAAATAAAAAAGTGATTTTATTACTTTATTTTGTTGGGATTCTTTTTTACAACAAATAGATAGACAATTGTAATTCTATCTTTATTTATTTCATAAAATACGGTTGTTTGTTTACTTAAAAAAGCCCTTCTCAATCTAGGTTAAAATTGAGAAATTGGAAAAATTTCTGGAAATGACAAAATAATATCTATATGCCCGCGAAGTTTTTCTTTGAAATCTTCTACTTCTCTGGTTGTCCATTTGTTATTTAAATAATCTAAAATATCTTCAAGATTATTTAGCGATTCATTTGACCAATATAACTTATACTTTTTATAAGCCATATTTCTTTTTTATATCTTCATGAGAAACTATTCTTCCTGATTCAATATCTTTTATTCCTCTTTCTATTCCTGCTTTTTGTTCATGAGATAACTCATCCCACCAATCTTTCTGAGATGTAGTTTGATCTTTAATCACTTTTAAATACTGGAGCATGTCGTTATTATTAACGTGCATTAACCAATCCAAAAGTTCTAGTTTTAAAGCTTCTGCTCCCATTTTACAAAATTTAAAGCTAAGATAATCATTTAAACTAAAAACCCAAGTTCATCACTTGGGTTTTTTAGTTTATTTTAGTTTCAAACGCTTCTGTTCTCTTGCCAATAAGGTGTTTTTCAGCAACATCGCAATCGTCATGGGACCAACCCCACCAGGAACAGGTGTAATGTAAGAGGCTTTTTTGCTAACAAATTCAAAGTCAACATCACCGGTAATACGGTAGCCTTTTTCAGTGGTATCATCGGCAACACGAGTGATTCCCACATCAATCACAACTGCATCATCTTTTACCATTTCGGCCTTTAAATAATTGGGAACGCCTAAAGCTGTGATGATAATATCCGCTTGCGTAGTAATTTGTGCTATGTTTTTGGTGTAACTATGCGTTAACGTAACGGTAGAATTCCCCGGAAAACCTTTTCTTCCCATCAAAATGCTCATTGGTC
>JAFLBT010000162.1 GCA_017302935.1 Flavobacteriales bacterium
AGATAACTACTAAAAAATTTCTGTTAACTGTTGAATTCATTTTTATTATTTGGTTTTTGTTTTAATTCTGATGTAAAACTACCATGATGACATCCAAGAATGTCAATTTTTCGATAAGTAACCTGAAAATTCGATTAAAACACATCAACGTGAATTTAAAGAGAAGATAAGTGCATTTCATCGACAATCAATTTGATAGTAAAAGGTTGAAAAGCATATAAATAAAAAAACTCCTTAATTTCTTAAGGAGTTTTTTATGATTATACTAAACTAAGCTTGCCCTGTAGGCCCAAAGTTCAAAGGAACTTGAGGTTGATCAGTATCCTTTATTTCACCGTGAGCTAACTCATAACGGTGGATATTTTCACCAATTGCTTTTAACAATCGCTTAGCATGCTGTGGAGTTAAAATAATTCTCGATTTAACTTTTGCCTTGGGCACTCCCGGCATAAGCGTTACAAAATCAAGTACAAACTCAGAAGCAGAATGGTTGATAATCGCTAAATTAGAATAAATCCCTTCAGCTGTTTTTTCATCCAATTCAATATTGATTTGTCCGGGTTGTTGATTATTATCACTCATACTATTAATAATTATATTCTTCTTTTGCAGCCATCAATTCATTATAATCTTCTTTAGAGCCTACAATGATGTTGTCATATTCTCTCATACCTGTACCGGCAGGAATTCTATGACCCACAATTACATTCTCTTTAAGACCTTCTAAATCATCAACTTTTCCGGCTACAGCAGCTTCATTTAATACTTTAGTTGTTTCTTGGAACGATGCCGCAGATATAAATGATTTAGTTTGAAGTGATGCTCTAGTAATCCCTTGAAGAACAGGAGTTGCAGTGGCAGTAATTACATCACGAGCAACAACAAGATTTTTATCCTCACGTTTTAACAATGAGTTTTCATCTCTCAATTCTCTTGGTGTAATCATCTGACCTGGTTTTAGGTTTTGAGAATCACCGGCATCTTCTACTACTTTCATACCAAATAACTTGTCATTTTCAACAATAAAATCTTTAGTATGAACCATTTGCTCTTCTAAGAATAAAGTATCTCCCGGATCCTCAACTCTTACTTTACGCATCATTTGACGAATAACTACCTCAAAATGCTTATCATTGATTTTTACCCCTTGTAAACGGTAAACCTCTTGAATTTCATTTACTAAATATTGTTGAACGGCAGATGGTCCTTGAATTCTCAAGATATCTTCAGGAGTAATTGCTCCATCAGATAAAGACATACCTGCTTTTACGAAGTCATTTTCCTGAACCAAAATTTGGTTAGATAATTTAACTAAGTATTTCTTCACCTCTCCAAATTTAGATTCAATGATGATTTCACGATTACCTCGTTTAATCTTACCAAAAGTAACTACACCATCAATTTCAGAAACAACTGCAGGATTTGAAGGATTACGTGCTTCTAAAAGCTCTGTAATTCTTGGAAGTCCTCCTGTAATATCTCCCGCTTTTGATGAACGTCTAGGAATTTTTACTAAAATTTTTCCGGCTTTAATTTTCTCTCCATCATCTACCATTAAGTGTGCACCAACAGGTAAGTTATAAGAGCGAATCAATTCACCGTCTTTACCATATATTAATAAAGTTGGAATTAATTTTTTGTTTCTTCCTTCAGAGATAACTTTCTCTTGGAAACCGGTTTGCTCATCAATTTCAACTTGGAACGATTGTCCTTGCTCTAAATCTTCGTAAGCAATTTTTCCGGTAAATTCAGAGATAATTACCCCATTATATGGATCCCATTTACAGATAATAGTTCCTTTATCTACTACTTGACCGTCTTTTACATAAATTGTAGAACCATAAGGAATATTATGTGTATTCAATACAATTCCTGTATTTTCATCTACTAATTTTAATTCTGTAGAACGAGAAATAACAATATCAATAGCATTTCCTTCTGCATCTTCACCTTTAACTGTTTTAAGGTCATCAATTTCTAATCTACCTTTGAAACGCGTTACGATACTTGATTCTTCTGACATACCACCAGCAACCCCTCCAACGTGGAATGTTCTCAAGGTTAACTGTGTTCCTGGTTCTCCAATTGATTGTGCAGCAATTACACCAACTGCTTCACCTTTTTGAGTCATTCTTCCGGTAGCTAAGTTTCTACCATAACATTTTGCACAAATTCCTTTTGTGGCTTCACATGTTAATGGTGATCTAACTTCTACTTTTTCCAATGGTGAAGCCTCAATAGCTTTTACAATTGATTCTGTAATCTCTTGACCGGCATGAACTAAAACTTCTAAATTCAACGGGTTAATCACATCTTGAAGTGCTACACGTCCTAAGATTCTTTCTCCTAACGTTTCAACAATTTCTTCATTCTTTTTCAAGGCTGAAACTTCAATTCCTCTTAACGTACCACAATCTTCAGTATTTACAATAACATCTTGAGAAACGTCATGTAATCTTCTGGTCAAATATCCGGCATCGGCCGTTTTTAACGCCGTATCGGCAAGACCTTTACGAGCACCGTGAGTAGAAATGAAGTATTCTAAAATCGATAAACCTTCTTTAAAGTTAGAAAGAATCGGGTTTTCGATAATTTCACCACCACCAGCAGTTGATTTTTTTGGCTTAGCCATCAAACCACGCATACCGGTTAACTGACGAATTTGCTCTTTAGAACCCCTTGCTCCAGAATCAAGCATCATATATACCGAGTTAAATCCTTGTTGATCTTCACGGATATTTTTCATAGCCAATTCTGTTAGCAACGCATTTTTAGATGTCCATACGTCAATAACTTGATTATATCGCTCATTGTTGGTAATCAATCCCATGTTATAATTCATGGTGATTGCTTCTACTTCTTCTCTTGCATCTGCAATTAATTCATCTTTTTGATGAGGAATAATAATATCACCTAAGCTGAAAGATAATCCACCACGGAAAGCAAACTTGTATCCCATGTCTTTCATGTTATCCAAGAAAGCAGCAGTAGTTGGAACATTGGTTACAGATAAAATTTTACCAATAATATCTCTCAATGATTTTTTAGTTAAAACCTCATTGATATAACCCGCAGCTTCCGGAACTACTTCATTAAACAATACTCTTCCTGCGGTAGTTTGAATTAATTTATAGACTAACTCACCATTTTCATTGAAATCTTTTGCTCTGATTTTTACTCGAGCATTCAATTCTAGTCTTCCTTCATTCAAAGCAATATTTACTTCTTCAGCAGAATAGAAAGTTAATCCTTCACCTAAAATTTTGTGTTCAGGAGTTGACAAACGTTCTTTGGTCATATAATAAAGACCTAAAACCATGTCTTGAGAAGGTACCGTAATTGGAGCACCATTTGCAGGATTCAATATATTATGAGAAGCCAACATCAATAATTGTGCTTCCAAAATAGCTTCTGGTCCTAATGGTAAATGTACTGCCATCTGGTCACCATCAAAATCCGCATTAAATGCCGTACATGTTAACGGGTGTAATTGAATTGCTTTCCCTTCAATTAATTTAGGTTGAAAAGCTTGAATACCTAAACGGTGAAGCGTAGGAGCACGATTCAACAATACAGGATGTCCTTTAATTACATTTTCTAAAATATCCCAAACAACCGGTTCTTTTTTATCAATGATTTTCTTAGCAGATTTTACCGTTTTAACGATACCACGCTCAATTAATTTACGGATAACGAACGGTTTATACAATTCTGCCGCCATGTCTTTTGGCAAACCACACTCATACATCTTCAATTCCGGTCCAACAACAATTACCGAACGAGCAGAATAATCCACACGTTTTCCTAATAAGTTTTGACGGAAACGACCTTGTTTACCTTTTAATGAATCCGATAATGATTTTAACGGACGGTTTGATTCTGTTTTTACAGCAGAAGCTTTACGCGTGTTGTCAAACAATGAATCAACCGCTTCTTGCAACATACGTTTTTCGTTACGTAAGATAACTTCCGGAGCTTTAATCTCCATTAATCTTTTCAAACGGTTATTACGGATGATTACACGACGGTATAAATCGTTCAAATCAGATGTAGCAAAACGTCCACCATCAAGCGGAACCAACGGACGTAATTCTGGTGGAATAACCGGAATTACTTTCAAAATCATCCATTCCGGACGATTTTCTCTGTTTTCATTCGCTTCACGGAAAGATTCTACCACTTGAAGACGTTTTAACGCTTCAGTTTTTCTTTGTTTAGAAGTTTCATTATTAGCAGCATGACGCAATTCAAATGACAATTCATCTAAGTTTGTGCGGGCTAATAAATCCATAATACACTCAGCACCCATTTTGGCGATGAATTTATTTGGATCATTATCATCTAAATATTGATTTTCCATTGGAAGCGTATCTAAAATATTTAAATACTCTTCTTCGGTTAAAAAGTCTAATCTTTCTAATGGCTCCCCTTCAGTATTTTTAGCTATACCTGCTTGAATTACTACATATCGTTCGTAGTAAATAATCATATCTAATTTCTTAGATGGTAAACCTAAAATGTAACCAATTTTGTTTGGTAAAGAACGGAAATACCAAATGTGAGCAATCGGCACGACCAAATTGATGTGTCCAACTCTATCACGACGTACTTTCTTTTCAGTTACTTCAACACCACAACGGTCACAAACAATTCCTTTGTATCGGATACGTTTGTATTTTCCACAAGCACATTCATAATCCTTTACTGGACCAAAAATTCGCTCACAAAATAAACCATCACGTTCTGGTTTGTGGGTTCTATAATTGATTGTTTCCGGTTTTAAAACTTCACCTCTTGATTCAGCCAACATCGATTCAGGTGAGGCTAAACCAATGGTAATTTTGTTGAATCTTTTAACCGTATTTTTATCTTTATTATTTCTATTATTCATCATAGTCAATAAAATTTGTTTGTTTTGTTTCAAGTTTTAAGTTTCAGGCAACCAAACGGTAACCTGAAACTTGAAACAATACTATTATTCCTCTAAACGGATATCTAAACCAAGACCTTTTAATTCGTGCATTAAAACGTTGAATGATTCCGGTAAACCTGGTTCCGGCATTGGCTCTCCTTTTACGATAGCTTCATACGTTTTTGCTCTACCGATTACATCATCCGATTTAACCGTTAAAATTTCTCTCAAGGTACTTGAAGCTCCATAAGCCTCAAGAGCCCAAACCTCCATCTCTCCAAAACGCTGACCTCCAAATTGAGCTTTACCACCCAATGGCTGTTGTGTAATAAGTGAGTAAGGACCAATTGAACGTGCGTGCATTTTGTCATCAATCATGTGACCTAATTTAAGCATGTAAATTACCCCAACAGTAGCCGGTTGGTGGAAACGTTCTCCGGTTCCTCCATCATATAAATATGTATGCCCAAATCTTGGAATACCTGCTTTATCTGTTAGCTCATTAATTTGATCGATTGTAGCACCATCAAAAATTGGAGTGGCATATTTTTGACCTAAATTCATACCTGCCCATCCTAATACGGTCTCATAAATCTGACCAATATTCATACGAGAAGGTACCCCAAGAGGATTCAACACGATATCAACCGGCGTTCCGTCTTCTAAGAAAGGCATATCCTCATCTCTTACGATACGAGCAACAATACCTTTATTTCCGTGACGACCTGCCATTTTATCACCCACTTTCAATTTACGTTTCTTAGCAATGTAAACTTTGGCTAATTTTAAGATACCGGCTGGTAATTCATCTCCAACAGTAATGGTAAATTTTTCTCTTCTTAAAGCCCCTTGTAAATCGTTTAATTTGATTTTATAATTGTGAATCAAATCATTAACTAATACATTGGTTTCTTCATCAGCCACCCATTGACCTTTTGTTAAATGTGCAAAATCTTCTACTGCATTTAACATTTTTTGAGTGTATTTTTTACCTTTTGGTAAAACTTCCTCTCCAAGATCATTCATTACTCCTTGAGAAGTTTTTCCGTTTACGATGTTGAATAATTTATCAACTAATTTATCTTTCAACTCATTGAACTTCACTTCAAATTCCATTTCTAATGAAGCCAAATCATCTTTATCTTTTGTACGCTTACGTTTATCTTTAACGGCTCTTGCAAATAATTTCTTATCCAAAACAACACCGTGTAATGAAGGAGAAGCTTTTAACGAAGCGTCTTTAACATCACCGGCTTTGTCACCAAAGATGGCACGTAATAATTTTTCTTCCGGAGTTGGATCTGATTCACCTTTTGGCGTAATCTTTCCGATAAGAATGTCGCCAGGTTTTACTTCAGCTCCAATTCTGATCATTCCGTTTTCATCCAAATCTTTAGTCGCTTCTTCTGAAACGTTAGGAATATCATTAGTCAATTCTTCATTACCTAATTTGGTATCTCTAACTTCCAATGAATAATCATCGATATGGATAGACGTAAAAATATCATCACGAACTACTTTTTCAGAAATTACAATCGCATCCTCGAAGTTGTATCCTTTCCATGGCATGAACGCCACTTTTAAGTTTCTTCCGATGGCTAATTCTCCTTTTTGAGTAGCATATCCTTCACACAATACTTGACCTTTAGTAACTCTATCCCCTTTTCTAACAATTGGTTTTAGGTTGATACAAGTACTTTGATTTGTTTTTTGGAATTTGATTAATTGATATGTTTTTTCATCTGCATCAAAGCTT
>JAFLBT010000163.1 GCA_017302935.1 Flavobacteriales bacterium
AAGGAGATTTGTCAGAAAATGCAGAATATGATGCCGCAAAAGAAGCTCAAGGTTTGCTTGAAATGAGAATTTCGAAATTGGAAGAAGTATATGCTAACGCAAGATTAATTGATGAATCACAATTAGATTTATCAAAAGCATTGGTGCTTTCTAAAGTAAAAATAAAAAACCAAGCCAACGGTATGGAAATGAAATATACCTTGGTTGCAGAAAGTGAAGCCGACTTAAAAGCTGGAAAAATATCAGTAACTTCTCCAATAGGAAAGGGTTTACTTGGAAAATCGGTTGGCGATATTGCTGAAATTACAGTGCCAAACGGTGTTTTGAAGTTTGAAATATTAGAAATCACAAGAGATTAATTCAAAGCTATGGCTAGTATTTTTTCAAAAATTATTTCTAGAGAAATTCCATGTTATAAAATTGCCGAAGATGATCAATTTATCGCTTTTTTAGATGTGAATCCAAATGCTGTTGGTCATATACTTTGTGTGCCCAAACAAGAAATCAATAAGATTTTTGACATGCAAGATGACCATTATTTAGGTTTAATGCAGTTTTCCAGAAATGTTGCTGTTGCTTTGGAAAAAGCAATACCGTGTAAACGAATTGGAATGGCAGTTATTGGGTTGGAAGTTCCTCATGTTCATGTGCATTTGATTCCCTTGCAAGAAATGGAGGACATGCGTTTTCAAAGGAAAGTAGCAATGACAAAAGAAGAGTTTGAAAGCACTGCTCAAAAAATTAAAAATGAACTATAAAATACAATCCTGATGCTTCAGGATTTTTTTATGCTTTTTTGAAGTTAATCATCATCGTGGTTCCTTTATTAATTTCGGATTGAAAAACTTTAATTTTTCCTTTGTGGTATTCTTCAACAATCCGTTTTGTTAGGGAAAGACCTAATCCCCAACCACGTTTTTTGGTGGTGAATCCGGGTTCAAAAACTTTTCTAAATTGATTTTTCGGAATTCCTTTACCTGAGTCAGAAATAAAAATTTTCACCTCTTTTTCTTCTTCAATAATATTTAAAGCAAGTGTGCCTTTTCCTTTCATCGCATCGATAGCATTTTTAACTAAATTTTCAATTGTCCAGCTGTGTAATGTTGGGTTTAAGTTGACATTTATAATTTTTTCGGGGGCTAAAAAGCTAAACTCAATTTGTTTTGAAAAACGTGACTTTAAATATTCATATGATTGAAGCGTTTCACTAACTAAATCAATTTTTTCCATGATGGGTTCTGAACCAATCTTTGAAAATCGATCGGTGATGGTTTGTAAACGAGTAATGTCTTTTTCAATTTCTTTAATAGTGGAATCTGTAACATTTTCCATTTTTAAAATTTCTAACCACCCGATTAATGAAGATAATGGTGTGCCAATTTGATGAGCCGTTTCCTTAGCCATTCCGGCCCAAAGTTTATTTTGAGTGGCAATTTTTGAAGTTTGATAAAAATTGAACACCAACAAGCCAAATAAAAAGATAATCAATAACAAAGCAAGCGGATAAAATTTCAATTTATTCAACAATGAAGAATTTCCATAATATAAATATTGAAACTTCCCTTTTGCATATTGCATTACAATAGGTTCATTTTCATTTTTAAGTTTTTCTAAATAGTTTTTTAATTTTATTGTATCGTTGATGTCGATATCATCAATGTTGGTATAATTGATAATACTATCTTTTTCATTGGTTACAATAATTGGGATAGTATTCGTGTTGCTGATGATTTTTAGTGGGAGAGTTACATCTTCATCCAAAGAATTATTAACGGTTATTTGAGCTTGTGCCCACAATTCCATCTTCAATCGTTCATCTTCTTTGAACCTTTGAAAAAAGGAATAGGTGTTCCAAAGTATGAGCGAAACAATGATAAATGAAGCGATAATGATTATCCAGCGGGTCACATTTCGGCTTTCAGAAAATAGCATAGATTGGTATTTACGATAAAAGTAATAAAAATCTAATTGGAATTGAAAATTTCACTTCAAAATAGTCGCCTATTTAATACATTTGTAAAAATTCAAATATGATGGTAAGCATTTCGCCAAAGGAAATTTCTCCGCTAAAATTACAAGGGTTTTTGCAAAGTTCGGTTGGACCGAGACCAATTGCTTTTGCGAGTACAATGGACAAAAATGGCAATCCGAATTTGTCTCCTTTTAGTTTTTTTAATGTGTTTAGTGCGAATCCGCCAATTTTGGTTTTTTCTCCTGCAAGACGCGTTCGCGATAACTCAATAAAACATACGTTGATCAATAGTGAAGATACAAAAGAAGTGGTGATTAATGTTGTAAATTATGATATTGTACAACAAATGTCGCTTTCCAGTACAGAATATCCTGAAGGAGTTAATGAATTTTTGAAGTCAGGTTTGACAATGTTGCCTTCTGAAGTTGTCAAACCATTTAGAGTGGCCGAAAGTCCGGTTCAATTTGAATGTAAAGTCAATCAAATTATAAGTTTAGGAACTGAAGGCGGAGCAGGGAATTTAATTATTTGCGAAGTGGTTAAATTGCATATTGATGAATCAGTTTTAGATGAAAACGGAAACATTGACCAACATAAAATTGATTTGGTTTCTCGAATGGGTGCCAATTGGTATTCTCGAGCCAATCAAGGACTTTTTGAAATTCCAAAACCATTAACCACACTAGGAATTGGAGTTGATAATATTCCTGAATTTATTAAAGAAAGTCCTATTTTTAGTGGAAATGATTTAGGAATGTTAGGAAATGTAGAAAGTTTGCCAACCACCGAAGAAATTAATATATTTGTAAAGGAAAATATCCATGTGAAAGGCGTGTTGAGTTCTGCCGATGAAGAGAAGGTGCAGTTAAAAGCGAAAGAATTTCTCAACAAACAAGACGCTTTATCCGCTTGGAAAGTATTATTAGCCAAACGAGTGTAGTATAAGCCAATTATTAATATTTAAATTCAAGATTATGGAAGTTACAGGAAAAATCAAGGTGATTAATGCAGAACAACAAGTTAGTGCGTCATTCAGAAAAAGAGAATTAGTAGTAGCCACTGAAGAGCAATATCCTCAGTTTATCAGTATCAATTTTGTGCAAGATAAATGCGATTTATTGAGTGCCTATAAAGTGGGCGAAGGGGTAAAAGTTTCTATCAATTTGAGAGGAAGAGAGTGGGTTAATCCTCAAGGAGAAACAAAATACTTCAACGACATTCAAGGTTGGAAAATAGAGCGATTACAAGCTGAAGCTCCTGCAGCTCAAATGCCACCAATGCCAGCTGCTGAAGCATTTGAACCCGCTACTAACTTCAATGAAGAAGAGCACGACGATTTACCATTTTAAGCAATAAAATGTTGAATGAACAAATTCCAAATTCCAAATCGTACTATTTTTGGAGTTTGGAATTTTTTTTAGTTTTTTTTAAATATGTATTTTTTAACGAAAGAATTATATTTTCCACCAGTATCGGAAGCTTCTCCGGAAGGAATTTTAGCCGTTGGAGGTGATTTGAGTACAGAACGATTATTGCTGGCCTATAAAAATGGTATTTTCCCTTGGTTTGATGATGATGAACCCATTCTTTGGTGGAGTCCGCCGGAGAGGATGGTGGTGAATCCAAGAGAATATAAAGTAGCAAAAAGTCTAAGGAATATTATCAATCGAAATATTTTTAAGGTGACTTTTGATACTGTGTTTGAAGAAGTCATTACCAATTGTCAATCTATCAAACGTCGCGGACAAAAAGGAACTTGGATTACCGATTCAATGTTGGAAGCCTATTTGAAATTGAATCAATTAGGAATTGCAAAATCTGTTGAGGTTTGGCAAGACAATCAATTGGTCGGTGGTTTGTATGGCGTAGATTTAGGAAAAGTATTTTGTGGGGAAAGTATGTTTTCGTTGGTATCAAATGCTAGCAAAGTTGCTTTTGTTACGTTGATTCAAAAGCTGAAAGATGAAAATTATCACCTATTGGATTGTCAAGTGCATAACAACCATTTAGAAAAACTTGGAGCTTTTGAAATATCAAGAGAAAACTATATCAAAATTTTAAAGTCTTCCCTTTAATTCCTTTTCCAACAATCTAAAAAGTGGTCATTTACCATTCCTGTGGCTTGCATGTGAGCATACATTGTGGTTGGTCCGATAAATTTAAAACCTCTTTTTTTCAAATCTTTACTGATTTTTTCTGCTAAAGGAGTATAAGCCGGCACTTCACTAAAAGAAGTAAAATGATTTACGATTGGTTTTCCATCCACATAATTCCAGATAAATGTAGAAAACGAACCAAATTCTTCTTGTATTTTCATAAACGCCTTTGCATTTGCAATGGCAGATTTAATTTTTAGAGTATTTCGAATGATTCCGGCGTCTTTCATCAATTCTTGTACTTCATATTCGCCAAATAAAGCAATTTGTTTATAATCAAAATTTAAAAATGCTTTCCTGAAGTTTTCTCTCTTTTTTAGAATTAAATGCCAACTCACCCCTGCTTGAAACGTTTCTAAAATTAAAAATTCAAACAACTTTTGGTCATCATACACGGGATTTCCCCATTCTTCATCGTGATAATTGCGGTATAAATCATCTTTTTCGCACCAAGCACACCTTGTTTTAGTATCCATATTGAGTTTGATTTTAACAAATATAGAAAATCAATCACATAAAAATTTAAATATATAAAAACAGGGGGTACTTAATTAATAATTACATAAAAATGAATTATTGGTATTCATTTTTAAGGGGTAATTTATAAATTTGATAAATAAATATTAAAATATAAACATGAAAATAGGGGTTCCTAAAGAAATTAAAAATAATGAGAGTCGAGTTGGAATGACTCCGGCAGGTGTTTTTGAGTTAATAAAAAACAACCATACGGTTTACGTACAACAAGATGCAGGATTTGGAAGTGGTTTTTTTGACACGGATTATGCAGTGGTGGGAGCAATTTTAGTTCCCACTGCCGAAGAAGTCTATGCTAATTCAGATATGATTGTGAAAGTAAAGGAACCTATTTCCGAAGAATACGCTTTGATTAAAGAGAACCAAATCATATTTACCTATTTTCATTTTGCTTCAAGCGAAGAATTAACAAAAGCAATGATTGATTCCAAATCAATTTGCATTGCTTATGAAACAGTTGAAGAAACAGACGGTTCATTGCCATTACTCACACCAATGTCTGAAGTGGCCGGTAGAATGGCCATACAACAAGGAGCAAAATATTTAGAAAAGCCAATTAAAGGAAGAGGAGTTTTATTGGGAGGTGTTCCTGGAGTTCCACCGGGAAAAGTGTTGGTTTTAGGGGCGGGAATTGTTGGTATTCAAGCCGCAAAAATGGCAGCCGGTTTAGGAGCACATGTTACTATTTTAGATATCAATATGAAACGACTTCGGTATGTAAATGATGTAATGCCAAGTCATGTTGTAACTGAATTTTCGAGTGAATATAACATTAGAAGACACATTAAGAATCACGATTTAATTATCGGTGCGGTGTTAATTCCGGGTGCAAAAGCTCCAAAATTAATTACCCGAGATATGTTGAAAGAAATGCATCCCGGAACAGTAATGGTGGATGTGGCAGTAGATCAAGGTGGTTGTTTTGAAACGACTGTCGCAACAACGCACGAAAACCCAACGTATGTTATTGATGATGTTGTGCATTATTGCGTGGCAAATATGCCGGGAGCAGTTCCGTACACGTCAACATTAGCCTTAACGAATGTTACGTTGCCGTATGTTTTAAAATTAGCCAACCTAGGATGGAAAACGGCCACAGAACGTTATCCGGATTTAGGAAAAGGACTTAATATTGTTCAGGGAGAAATTGTCTATAAAGAATTAGCCGAAACGTTCAATTTTAGTTAATAGGTTTTATTTGTTTGTTTGTTTAAAATCCCATTACAGCCAAGGTGATGGGATTTTGTATTTATTACGTTTTGGCAATTGTTTCACAGTATAATTCTTCTACTTTTTTTCGAGCCCAATCGGTTTTCCGTAAAAAAGTTAGACTGGATTTGACGGAAGGATTTTCGGTAAAACATTTAATCTTTATTTTTTGACTTAAGGTTTCAAAACCATAATAGTCAACTAAATATTCTACTATTGATTGTAATGTTTTCCCGTGAAGTGGATCGTTGTGTTGCATTTTGTAAATTTAACTAAAAACCATAAAAAAACCTCAATCATTACAATTGAGGTTTTAGCACAGTATATTCGATAGAAATTATCCTAAAGTAACTCTTTTGAAACCTGTAATTTCAACGTTGAAACCTTTAACATAATCCCCCACTTTTTTGCTGTCATCTTTGATAAAGTTTTGATCTAACAAAGCTTTTTCTTGATCTAAAGTTGTGTTATCAGAGATAAAACGTTGAATTTTTCCGGGAATGATTTTATCCCAAATTTGCTCCGGTTTACCTTCTGCTTTTAATTCAGCTTTAGCATCTTCTTCGGCTTGTTTTAAAACTTCATCTGTTAATTGAGAGAATGAAATATATTTAGGTACATTTTTTAAAGTCTTACCTAAACGTTTTGCTTCTTCATTTTCTTTTTCGATTATAGCAATACGAGCAGCAAGTTCAGAAGCAACGAAAGCAGGATCAAAATCTTTGTATGATAAAGTATCTGCTCCCATTGAAGCT
>JAFLBT010000164.1 GCA_017302935.1 Flavobacteriales bacterium
AATCGATGCGTTCCCTAGCAGTCATTTTGCCTTCGGCATGCAGTTTTTCGATTCTTTTTTCGCCACCGCCCAATTTCACTTGAGCAAAACGACGTTTTAATTCGGCTAATAAAAGTTTATTGTGGTCTTCGTTTTTGTTGAAGTTTAAATCCATGGAGTACCCTTTTTTATTTGGACGCTAAAATACGAAAACGTTTTAGAAGTAGGAAATTTGTTTTTTTTAGAGGGGAGAGGGAGTGGGGAGTTTGGAGTTGAGAGAAAAAAAACAGTTTATTCCTAACTTCAATACATATTTTTTTTAGCTTTACTACATTATTTTTAATCCATGAATACTATTTACATTGTCGTTAGTGTTTTTTGTTTTTTATTGGCGATGTTATCGAGTTTTATTCTTTTTTTTATTAACAAGGAACAAAAATTCAGTAATCGACTTCTGGCAATTGTAATTTTCTTGTATGGGTTGCAAAGTATTATAGTCTTCTTGGTTTACAGCACCTATTTTTTGGAATATGTTCATTTTTACAGGGCTTTTGGTCCAACTACCTTATTGCTTTTTCCGCTAAGTTATTTATATGTACGTTCCGTTTTAACCGGTGAAAATTCCTTTCGCAAATACGACTGGATTATTCTTATCCCATCAATCATGTATGCAATCAATTTGATACCGGTTTATATCTTGCCATATCATGAAAAAAAAGAACTTATTCAACATTTTCTGGCAGAGCCTTCAACGCAAAATAAATTCAATGATGGATTTTTACCCCCTTATTTGCTTCCAATTATTAGGGTAATTTGGTCGTGTTACTTTTTGTTTTTGCAAATCAAATTAATCAGGCAATTTAATTTAAAAAGTAACGTAAGTTCTTTGAATAAAGAATTGATAAAATGGTTGCAATTATTCACCTTGATATTGATGGTTTTTGCATCTATTCACATTCTCTTTATTGTGTTCTCACCGTTCATGAATTGGAGTGGAAAAGTTCCTGATTTAACTGTAATGATGATTGTTTTGGTGATAAGTTTGCGTTTATTTACCCAACCACAGCTTTTGTATGGTTTATATTTGCCTACTTCGATACACTTTCCATCAACAAATGATAAAATGGTTACCGAGGAGCCGACTACTTTTTTTGATCAAGAAGTGAAAGATATGATACATGCCAACATATACTCAAAAAACAAGGCATTCAAAGAAATTGTGGATAATCATTTCAAGAAAAATAACTCATTTTTGAATCCTACTTATCATTTAGATGATTTAGTAGAAGAGATAAAGATTCCCAGGCATCAATTATCTTCCTACATCAATCAGGAATATGGAATAAATTTCAGAAATTTTATCAATAAAAAAAGGATTGAATACATCATTGAAAATTATCACAAACCGGAATGGAAAAACCTCACCTTAGAAGCCATTGCCAATTAATCAGGATTTTCTAATCGTTCAACTTTTATTTTAAATTTTAAAAACCATACCGGAAAGTCACCTAAAGAGTTCTTTAAAAATAGGGCATAATTGCTGTTTTCATACATACGTTTTTTGTTTTCATACATTGTTAAGCAAGGCTACATTTATTTAATAAGGATTAAGAATTAATTTTATAACACTTTTTTTAGAAGTGCATTCTTATAAAAAGAAATCCGAAAAATTATTTTTAATACTAACAATGATGAAACATTTTTACTTTTTTATTCTGATACTTTTAAATTCATTTGCAGCTATTGCTCAAGAAAATAAAGAACAACCGGAAAAAGAACCAAAAAAAGACATTGACCCGTCAAATCCTACCAATCTTTACACGCAAGTGAATTTTAATCCGGAATATGAAGATGGAAAAAATGCTGATTTATATGGCGTTAGGGTGAATATTCAATATGCTTTTAATGCTGATAATTTGGTTTTGATGGAATTACCTTTTTTACACAATGACGCCACGAGCAAAACCGGATTAGGAGACATGAGAGTGCGTTATTTTCATGTGGCAAAAAAAGGTATCACAAAGAACTTTATTGCAGTAGTACCTTTTGTAGATTTTTCTTTGCCAACCGGAAGTTTTGAAAACGGATTGGGCACGAGTGCTTGGTCATTGGCAGGAGGAGTTGTGGGTGGATTTGTAGTGAATCAAAAATTATCGCTTTTTCCGGGTATAAGCTATGTGCATATTACCAAACCTTCAACTGATTTAATCCCGGATGCAATGAAGTTTTCATCTGACGGTATTGGTTTTCAATTTAATGCGAGTTATAAATTCACCAAAAATACGTTTATGTTTATCAATCCAACCCCTTCGATCCTAAATACAAATGGTACATGGAAAACTTTTTGGTCGGGTGAATTGAATCTGAACCATATTTTAATTCCCAACAAGTTTAAAGTAAATGCGGGTTGGACACCCAATTTTACTACTGAATTTTACATTTATAAAATTGGTGCAACCTTGTTTATTTAATTATAAAGATTTTCGAATTCAACTAACTAAAAACACAAATACACATGAAAAAAATTCTTCTAACCGCATTGTTTTTCTTTTTACTAATCAGTTGTAAAAAGGAGGAGAAAGAAAATCCCGCTGATGCCATTTATTTTGGAGGTGAAATCATTACAATGGAAGGTGATACCCCTCAATATGTAGAGGCAATCGCTATTAAAGGTGATTCCATCTTTTTTATGGGTACCATGAAAGAGGCTGAAGTATTCAAAGGAAGTAATACAAAAATGATAGATTTAGAAGGAAAAACATTGTTGCCCGGTTTCATCGATCCACACAGTCATTTCATTAATTCTTTATCGATGAGTTCACAGGCAAATTGTTCAGCACCTCCAGTTGGAAAGTCAGACTCTCCTGAAAAAATAGTAGCTTCTTTAGTAGCTTTCCAAAAAGAAAGAAATATCCCTGAAAAGGAACTGATTATGGGGTATGGATATGATGATACACAAATGATAGATGGTAATTTATTAAATCGTGATCATTTAGATGCAGCCTTTCCCAATAATCCGGTAATGGTAGTTCATGTTTCTTTACATGGTGCTGTTTTGAATAGTAAAGCATTAGAAAAGTTTAATATTAATGAAAAAACTGAAACCCCACCCGGAGGAATAATTGTTCGGAAACCCGGTACAAATGAACCATATGGATTAATCATGGAAACCGCTTATCTAAAGGTTTTTGCCAACTTGCCAAAACCTACACCGGAACAAGTGAAAGAACAAATTAAGGCTGGTCAAATGATGTATGCAGAAGCTGGAATTACAACTGCACATGAAGGAGCTTCACACATGAGTGATTTAAAAATATTTCAGACTGCAGCTGAAAATAAAGAATTTTTTATTGATTTGATTTCCTATCCGTTTATTACTGATTTTGAAGAAGTAATGGAAGCTTATAAACCAACTGATTTTGGTAAATACAACAATGGTTTTAAACTGGGAGGTATTAAAATTACCATTGACGGCTCACCCCAAGGTAGAACAGCTTATTTTACAACTCCTTATTTAACCGGAGGTCCTGGTGGTGAAAAAGATTGGAAAGGACAACCAACCTTCACTCAGGAAATGGTTAATGAAATGTTGAAAAAAGTATATGACAATAATTTGCAATCAACTTTTCACGCAAATGGCGATGCAGCGATTGATATGTGTATAAAAGCTCACGAATATGCAAGTAATGGCAAGCCATCTGAAGACAGAAGAACAACTATTATTCATTCACAATTTGTTCGAAAAGATCAATTAGACAAATATGTAGAATATAAAATGATTCCATCACTTTACACGGAACACACATTCTTTTTTGCTGATGCACATATCAAAAACAGAGGTTTAGAGCAAGCCTCCTTTATCAGTCCAATGAAAACAGCTATTAGCAAAGGATTGCGTCCAACAAACCACACCGACTTTAATGTTGCTCCAATTGATCAACTCTTAGTTGTTTGGTCGGCTGTAAATAGAATTTCCAGAAATGGTCAGGTGATTGGTGCAGATGAACGAATAACTCCCTATCAAGCCCTTCAAGCGATTACAACCAATGCTGCATATCAATATTTTGAAGAAAATAAAAAAGGTTCTTTGAAAGTAGGTAAGCTAGCCGATTTAGTGATTTTAGATAAAAATCCTTTAAAAGTAGTACCTGAAACCATAAAAGAGATTAAAGTTGTGGAGACCATCAAAAACGGAAAATCTATATACAAAGCAAAAAAATGAATAAAAATCCCTGTAACTTAAACTCATTTTTAATCCAATAAGCTTAATTTAAAAATATAAATAGCAACATTATTTTATTATTTTCCATTAGGCAAAAACAAATCAATATGAAAAAAATTCAAATAACTGTCCTAATATTGCTCTCTTTAATGAGTTGTAAAAAAGAGGAAAAAGGAACTTCTGCTGACATGATTTATTTTGGAGGTTCAATTTATACCATGGAAGGCGATCAACCGGTAACAGCAGAATACTTAGCTGTTAAAGACGGTAAGATACTATATGTTGGTGGCAAAGATTCTTTGGAATATTTCAAGAATGATCAAACTAAAATGATCGATTTAAAAGGAAAAACCATGCTTCCGGGATTCATTGATGCACATGGTCATTTATACAACGTAGGAGTTCAATCAATGGCAGCAGATTTATTGCCACCACCGGATGGTAAAGGAAAAAATATTGAAGAATTAATATCCATAACACAAGAGTGGTCTAAAAATAATCAAGCATTAATTGATAAAATAGGTTGGATTGTTGGAGTTGGATATGATGATGCACAGTTAGAGGAGAAAAGACATCCATTAGCAACAGAACTGGATAAAATTTCTACCAAGTATCCGGTTTTAATGGTTCATCAATCCGGACATTTAGCCAGTATGAATTCAAAAGCACTTGAAGCATCGGGTTACGATGAAACAACAGAAGATCCGGCAGGTGGATTTATTCAACGAATTCCCGGAACCAAAAAACCGAATGGAGTTGTGGAGGAAATGGCAATGTTTAATCCATTATTTAAGCTTTTAGGGATTGTAGATAATAATGGAGCTAAGTCAATTATTCGTGAAGGAGTAAAATCCTATACTCGTTTTGGTTTTACTACCGCTCAAGAAGGTCGAGCTACCGGTGATAATTGTGATGTTTATCTTCAAATGGCTAAAAATAAAGAATTAGACATTGATATATATGCCTATCCCGATATTCAACAAGCCCGAGATTATCTTCTGAAAAATAAACCTTCAAAAGAATATGTCAACCGATTTCGAATTGCCGGTACAAAACTAAGTGTGGATGGTTCCCCTCAAGGAAAAACTGCTTGGTTAACCAAACCTTATAAAGTTCCTCCAAGTGGAATGCCTGCCAAATATTTTGGTTATCCAGCCATTCCTAATGATAGTATATTTAATGATTATGTGATGACGGCTTATAAAAACGATTGGCAAATTATTGCCCATTGCAATGGTGATGCGGCAGCTGATCAATTTTTAAATGCTGTAAAAATGAGCGTTGAAAAGTATTCATTAAAAGATAGAAGAACCACCATGATTCACGCTCAAACGGTGAGAGAAGATCAGTTAGATACCATGAAAGAATTTCAAGTTATACCCTCTTTCTTTGCCATGCATACTTTTTACTGGGGTGATTGGCATCGAGATGAAACCTTAGGAAAAGAGAGAGCCTATCGAATCTCACCGGCAAAATCAACACTAAACAGAGGAATGATATTTACACAACACCATGATGCTCCGGTTACCTATCCGGATGCTCTTCGAGTAATTTCAAGCACTGTAACAAGAGTGAGTAGATCTGGTGATGTTATTGGCCCAGACCAAAGGGTCTCCGTATTTGATGCTTTGCGTTCAATCACTATTTGGGCTGCATACCAAGCATTTGAAGAAGACAAAAAAGGAACTTTAACCAAAGGCAAATTGGCTGATTTGGTGATTTTAGAAAAAAATCCATTTACAATTAATCCAATGGAATTGAGTGGTATTGTTGTAAGTGAGACCATTAAAGAAGGGAAGACCGTTTTCAAACGATAATACATTTTCATCTACTTAATTGTTTGTAGTTAGTATCGCAAGTCAATCATTTTAAAATTGACTTGCGATTATCTTTTTTGGTTTGGTTGTAATGGGATAACATGATTTACTTTTGGTTTGTTAATTAATCAATTTTAGACATAAAAAATTATGTATTTTTTAATTTATACTATTAAAAAATATGATAAATCAATTTTGTGCTATCATTTGCCATAAATGTGCTATTTTAAGCAAAAGCTTACTTGTACTTTTGAGTAAACCAAAAAATAAAAGATTATGAGTGTAATAGCAAGACCCCAATTAAAAGAAAAGTACGATAACTACATTAACGGAAAATGGACACCGCCTTCTACCGGACAATATTTTGAAGTATTGTCACCCGTAGATGGAAAATTAATGGCAAAAGCCGCTCATTCGGCTAAAATGGACATTGAAATGGCTGTTGATGCAGCCCATGGTATCCCCACACCGCATCCAGTCCCGGCGTGATCTCGAACGGTACGCCGACGCTCCCCATCAACACCAGGCGGCGAACCCGCTGCGGATGA
>JAFLBT010000165.1 GCA_017302935.1 Flavobacteriales bacterium
TTGCGGTTGCTCACGACCGGTGCTCACCATATAGAAATAGTTGTTGTACGCACTTTGAAACGGGTTTTCGTCCTCTTTTTTGTTTTTAGGTGGCATTACTTGCGTCATCGCCATGTCGGAAATAAAAGAAGTAAATCCTTCGTCCATCCATTCGTGTTTACTTTCGTTGGTTGCCAACACATGCTGAAACCAAATATGAGCCAATTCGTGAGCCGTTACACCCACTAAACTGCCTAACGAGCGTTTTCCGGTGATGAGCGTACACATGGCATATTCCATTCCGCCATCGCCACCTTGAATAACAGAGTATTGTTTGTACGGATATTGCCCGATTGTTTTATTAAAAAAACGCAACAATTCAGCTGTTTTGGGTTGTAAAGCTTTCCAGTTTTCGAGGATTTCTTTATCGTTTTTGTAAAAGAAATGAAGCTCCACTCCGTTTTCTCCGATGATTTTATCGTGAATATAATTGTTATCGGCACCCCAAGCAAAATCATGCACTTTTGGGGCCACAAAGTGCCACGTTAGAGTTTTGGTTTTTTTCGGATGATTCACCGCCACTCCTTCGTCTTGATAGCCGTGACCAATTTCGTTTTTGTTTTGCAAATAACCGGAAGCACCAATCGTGTAGGTTTTATCAATCGTAATTTTTACATCAAAATTACCCCAAACACCGTGAAATTCTCTGCCGATATAAGGGTCGGCATGCCATCCTTCAAAATCAAATTCACAGATTTTCGGATACCATTGCGTCATCGAAAGAGCCACTCCTTCGGCACTATTTCTTCCCGAACGACGAATTTGCTCCGGTACTTGTCCATCAAAATCTAACGTGAAAGTAGATTTTGATTTGGGAAGAATGGGTTTTACTAACGTAACTTCCAAAATGGTTCCAACTACTTTTGTCGAAGCAACTTGTCCGTCTTGTTTAAAATTAGCGATTTTTAAATAGCCAATTTGCTCCGGTTTCAAGGTAGAAATTCTACTTTCTTTGACTTCTTTATCGCCTACTTTAAAGCTTTTTACCATTCGTTTATCGGGATCGGTTATCGTTTGCAAACGAATATCCATTTCGCTTCCCGGTTGAAATGCATTAAAATACAAATGATAAAACACCTTACGAAGTGTGTCATTTGAATTGTTGGAATATTCCAATGTTTGCGTTCCTTTGTATTGAAAGGTTTTCACATCCATTGACAACTCCATTTTGTAATCGGCTTGTTGTTGCCAATAACCGGGATTAGGGTTGTTTTGGGCAAAAACGACTCCCGAAAGTAGACTAATAGAAAGGATAAAAAGTTGTTTCATTGGTTTTTATTTTGACATTTTTTCCGCCATTAAAATAGCATTATACGCATTCACAATTTTTCCTGTTCCGGATAATTCGGTAAAGTTGGCTTTGTTTGAATTTTCTCCACCAATAGCAATCGTTCTGTTGATTAAAACGCCGCTTTCTTTAAGGATTTGTTTTACTTGAGCTGCTTTTAAATTGGGATAATACGAACGAATCAAAGCCGCAACACCGGCCGCATTTGGCGAAGCCATAGAAGTTCCTTGCTCGAATTTAAATTCTTGGTTAGGCACAGTGGCATAAATTTTTACACCGGGAGCAAAAACATCTACATCTTTTTTTCCGTAGTTAGAAAAAGTGGCAACCATCTTCGTTCCATATTCATAATTTAAAGCTCCGATTTTAATGAAATTAGAAGCAATTTCCTGTTCGCCCACGCGGTCGTTTGGATAGCTTTCCACCACATCTAAATTGTCGGTGTCGTTTCCTGCGGCATGCACAAACAATACATCTTTGCTTTCCGCATATTTAATAGCGTCATACACCCATTCTTTTTGGGGAGAATAGCCTTTTCCAAAACTTCCGTTAATTACTTTTGCTCCGTTATCTACTGCATAACGAATGGCCAATGCGATGTCTTTGTCATATTCATCGCCATTTGGTACTGCACGAATGGCCATGATTTCAACATCTGTAGCCACACCGTCGCCTCCTAAGTTATTTCCACGCACTTGGGCAATAATTCCCGCTACGTGAGTGCCATGCATAGCATATTTTTTATCCGGTCCCCAAACTTGGTTGTTGCCATAATATTTAGTGGAAAAATCTTCAGGGTTATCACCTAAAATCTTGCGACCGTCATATTCCAAATTCAAATTATAGTTCAATTGGTCATAGATGTAATCTTTGAAGTCATTGATTTCTTTTTTAAATTCTTCAACAGTAGTGGTTGATAATACTTGAAGCATAACCAATTTGTAATTTCCCAAAGTAGCATCTGTCGTTAAAATCGATTTGATGTCTTGAAGGGTGTAATTTTCTTTTTTCAAATGGTCGGAAATGGCTTTATCAGCCGCAAGGATAAAATCCAATTGCTGTTTGTTACCCAAAATTTCTTCTTTTTTGCTATCGTATTTTGCTTGAAGCTTTTTATATGCTTCTGAACCGTCATCTCCCTTTTTAAGCAAACGAATAAACTCATAGTTTTCATGAATACCGTCGCCAAGGAAATTCCAACCGTGAATATCATCTACATATCCGTTTTTATCATCATCGATTCCGTTTCCGGGAATTTCTTTAGCGTTCGTCCAAACGCGACCTTTTAAATCATCGTGTTCAATGTCAGTACCGCTATCGATAACCGCAACAATTACCTTTTGACCTTTTCTGTTTTTAAGAAGTTCATTATAGGCTCGGTCAACACTCATGCCGGGAATCGTATCTTTGATGAGGTCTAAATGACTCCAACGCAACAATTCTGCATCAGTTATTTTAGCGTTTTTTAAAGGAACGCTTTCAGATGTAATCGGTTTTAATTGTTGGTAAGCTATATTTTTTTGGGTTCCGCAACCGGTTAACAAAACACCGGAAATAGCTAAGAGAGATAAAGATTTAATAGAATTCATTATTTGATTTTTGGAGTAAAAATAGGATTTTTAAAAGCTAAACGGATGAGATTAACACTATGTTAAGACATCTTCACAACGGAAAACTTCTTTCAATCGAACGCCTTTTTCGGTTTTTTCAACCGTGATGATTTCGTTATGAGCATCGTGTTCTAAAAATAAATAATAATTATTTTCTGCTGCGGCATTCATAAATTTCGCTTTTTCATCTAACGTTAAAAGCGGTCGGGTATCATAACCCATCACATACGGAATCGGAATATGACCGGCTGTCGCCAATAAATCCGCACAAAAAACAATAGTTTTGTCTTGGTATTGAATATGAGGCAACATTTGTTTTTCAGTATGACCATCGGCATAAAAAATGTCAAAATTAAGTTCATCTGAAAAGCCAAAATCACTGTTGGGTCTTCGGATAAAATTTAGCTGACCACTTTCTTGCATCGGAATGATATTTTCGTGTAAAAAAGAAGCTTTCTCTCTTGAATTGGGTTTGGTTGCCCATTCCCAATGATTTTCATTCGTCCAAAATTTTGCATTTTTAAAAGCAACTTCATAACCGGTGCGGTCTTTATTCCAATTGACACTTCCGCCACAGTGATCAAAATGAAGGTGTGTCATAAAAACATCGGTCACATCATCACGATGAAAACCATACTTTGCTAAGGATTTATCCAAAGAATGTTCGCCCCAAAGGGAATAATAGCCAAAAAATTTATCAGATTGTTTGTTGCCCATTCCGGTGTCAATCAACGTCAATCGATTTCCATTTTCAATCAATAAACAACGAGCCGCAATATCAATGAGGTTGTTTTCGTCTGCGGGATTGGTTCGGTTCCAAATGGTTTTTGGCACCACGCCAAACATGGCTCCTCCGTCGAGTTTAAAATTTCCGGCTTCAATGGGGTATAGTTTCATGGTTTAAAATTTTTTGTTCAAATGTAAAATTCCATCAATAATTCTTTTTTGAATTTTTGGTAGAGGCAATGGTTTTTTCAGAATTGGAGGGTCAATATTTGGATCAATATCACCAAAATATTCTAACCCCCTTAAGGCAATTAATTTGTTACTAAAAGGATATTTAACAGCATAGAATGACAACATTTCGTTTACTGAAAAATGTTCTAAAAGAAAATAAATATCGATGAAATCTTTTAATCTTTTACCGGATTGTGCAATTGCGTTTAATTTCATTGCGGCAATATCCTCCAAAGAAAGATAGGTTATTCCTTCTTCGGTTATAGGCTCATTTACTAAAGTATAATTGTGTCGGATAAAATCGGTTTTAATAGAGTCAATGTAACACATCAGCGTATTCTCTCTTTCGAAAGAGATGAAAAAATCTCTGTTTTCTGCTACTTTTTGAGCAATATCTTTGGTAGAAAATTCATTTTGTGTAAATAAATCAATATCAATTGAATTTCGATGACCAAGTTTTAACGCTAATGCTGTTCCTCCAACTAAATAAAAACCGTTTAAGATTTCCATTTTTTGCAAGTCTTGAATGAGGGAAAAAGTCTCTTGCTTAATGATAAAAGGGTCTTTATGCAACATCGAAATAATCTGAATTTAAGAAAAGTTTACTAAAATCTTTATCTCTTTTATCAAGTTGAGCAGACCATTCGATGGTTTCTAAAATCTTATCTTTTTTATAGTAAGAAACAATTTCTTTCCAATCTTCCATAGTACCTCTTTCTAATACACGTTCAATAACAATTTTATACGATTTGTCGTAGTTAAATGTTTTTAAATCGTATTCCCAAAGAAGATAGGGAGGAATGTTGGGTTTATCTTTTTTAAGCATGTAACAAATTTAATAAAAAAATCAGTAAAAACTTAGCCTGAAATCAATTTTATCTATCAAAACATTAGTTATAAAAATGTTAGGAAACCTTTTAAAATTCTTATTTTGATGTATCTTTGCAGTTAATTTAGACAAAATCAAAATAACACATGATAAAAGTTTCAGATACAGCCAGAAAAAAAATCATCGATTTGATGCAAGATGATGGTTTTGATGCCGCTCGTGACTATGTTCGTGTTGGCGTAAAAAGCGGTGGATGTTCCGGTTTGTCTTATGATTTAAAATTCGACAAAGAAATCGGAGAAAACGATAAAGTATTCGAAGACAACGATATAAAAGTTGCGGTAGAAAAGAAAAGTTTTCTCTATTTAGCCGGAACAATTTTAGAATTCTCAGGCGGATTAAACGGAAAAGGATTTGTGTTTAATAATCCAAATGCAAACAGAACGTGTGGATGCGGTGAAAGTTTTTCGTTGTAAATGAATCAAAAAAATCAAAAAAATCAAAAAAATTGAAAGTTAGCATACATATATCTGATCTTATTTTAGATTTTTTAGATTCTTTCACTTTTTTAAACTAAAAATAATGGCAAAATATAATTCTTTCGAAGAAATGGAAGTTTACCAAAAAGCATTACAATTTGGTGTAAAAGTGTATAAACTAACATTAACAAATGAAAAAATTGCTAAAGATTATGGTTTAAAAGATCAATTACAAAGAGCTGCACTATCTATTTCTAACAATATTGCAGAAGGTTTTGAACGAGAAACCAAAAAAGAATTAATTCGATTTCTTTATATTTCAAAAGGTTCTGCGGGAGAGTGTAGAAATATGTTTAATTTTTTACAATTGTTAGAATATATCAATAACGAAAATTTTTATGAACATAGAAATGATGTTCTTGAAATTTCAAAACAATTAGGAAATTACATTAAGTATTTGAAAAATTTAGAAAAGCAGAATAAAATAAATCAAAAGAATCAAAAGGAATGAAAACAAGAAAATTGTAGCACTGACTTATTTTAGATTTTTTAGATTTTTCAATTTTTTAGATTAATAAATTATGGCAAAATATACAGAAGACGATTTAAAAGTTGAACTGGAAACCAAAGAATACGAATATGGTTTTTATACCGAATTAGATTCAGAAACGTTTCCGGTGGGCTTAAATGAAGATATCGTTCGGGCAATTTCACTCAAAAAAGGAGAGCCCGAATGGATGACCAATTGGCGTTTAGAAGCCTTTCGGGCTTGGCAAGAAATGACCGAACCTGAATGGGCCAATGTGCAGTATGAAAAACCTGATTTCCAAGCGATATCGTATTATTCGGCCCCAAAAAAAGCGGATCCGAATAAAACATTAGACGATGTGGACCCGGAATTATTAGCCATGTATAAAAAGCTGGGCATCTCCATAGATGAACAGAAAAAAATGAACAACGTGGCCATTGATATTGTGGTGGATTCCGTTTCTGTTGCCACTACTTTCAAAAAAACATTGGCGGAGAAAGGCATCATTTTTATGAGTATTTCTGAAGCCATCAAAGAACATCCGGAGTTGGTTCAGAAATACATTGGTAGCGTTGTTCCGCCCAAGGATAACTTTTATGCCGCATTGAATTCTGCTGTTTTTTCAGATGGAAGTTTCTGTTACATACCAAAAGGTGTTCGATGTCCGATGGAATTATCCACTTATTTCCGAATCAACCAAGCCGGAACAGGTCAGTTTGAACGAACGTTAGTAATTGCCGATGAGGGCAGTTATGTTTCCTATTTAGAAGGTTG
>JAFLBT010000166.1 GCA_017302935.1 Flavobacteriales bacterium
AATAATGTAGCAAAGATAAGTAGTCTTTTAGAATGTTATATTTTTTTTACCTTATTTTGTGATGAAAATTACAAATGTTCAATCTAGATCAATTTATACTCGTTTAACACAATATATAAATCCATGTATCCAATCTCTGCCGGTAATCATTCTATTTATTTTAATGAACATGTATATTCCTTTTTGGAGACATTTATACATGAAAAAAGGTATTCCAATGTTTTCATTTTGGTTGATTCCAACACCAGTGAACATTGTTTGTCGTATTTCTTGTCATCACTTGTTGTTGAAGTACCACCAGAAATTATTGAGTTGGAACCGGGTGAAGAACACAAAACCATTGCTACTTGTGTAGAAGTATGGCAAACATTAATAGAGTTAGGTGCCGACCGAAAAACCTTGCTGATCAATTTAGGAGGTGGCGTAGTTACTGATTTAGGCGGATTTGTAGCTTCTACTTTTAAGCGTGGAATTGATTTTATCAATGTGCCCACTTCATTACTAGGTATGGTAGATGCGGCGATAGGAGGAAAAAACGGTGTAGACTTGGGACCGTTAAAAAACCAAATCGGAGTGATTAATGCTCCACAAGCTGTTTTGATAGACACTGATTTTTTGTCTACTTTACCCAGCAATCAAATGCGTTCCGGATTAGCCGAAATGCTGAAACACGGATTAATTTATGATCAAAAATACTGGGAAAAATTTAATGACTTAAGTCAATTGGATTACACCGATTTGGATGAATTGATTTATCGTTCTATTGAAATTAAAAACGAAATTGTACAGCAAGACCCAACCGAAAACGGCATTCGAAAAGCATTAAATTTTGGACATACGCTGGGTCATGCTATCGAAAGTTATTTTCTGGAAAGTGAAGAAAAAAAATCGCTTTTACATGGCGAAGCTATTGCTGTCGGAATGATTTTAGAAGCTTATCTTTCCTATGAAAAAAAATTACTTAGTTGGGATGATTATCTTGAAATCAAAACACTCCTTATATCACTTTATGAACCGCTAGTGTTTACTGAAAAAGACATTGAAATAATTCTAAACTATTTGATTCACGATAAAAAAAATGAATACGGAAAAATTCAATTTGCTTTGTTAGACGGAATTGGACAAATCAGTTTAAATCAATATTTTGAAAATCAGCAAATTATATCCGCTTTTGACGATTATAAAAAGTAACATTTTTTTTAAGTTTTGGTTTGGAATTGGCTCATTTTATTTTTTACATTTGTCCCTATGAAAAACATCCAAACTAAAAAGGGTTTTGAAGCCTGTCATCCTTGTGATAATGAGTCTTTTCATCGGTTTTTGAAAAATTCCGTTTCGGCTACAACTTTTTTACCTTTTGAATGTACTGAAAGCACCTATCGTTTTCATGAAAAATTGCCGATTATTTTCGCTAATATCAGAGTTTGAAAAGCAGATTAATGATGGTATCAATTATTTTTTAATCTAATTTTTTAAACAAACGAATGAATACTAAATATTACGACTTAATCAATCAGACTTTTTATTTTCCACAAGAAGAATTTACATTAAATAAAGATAATTTACAGTTTCATCAAATTGACTTGATGAAATTAGTAGAGCAATATGGTACGCCTTTGAAGTTTACTTATTTGCCTCAGATTACCAACAACATCAATCGTGCTAAAGGATGGTTTAGAAAAGCCATGGAAAAAAACAAGTACGATGCCAAATATTATTATTGCTATTGTACTAAAAGTTCTCATTTCAGTTTCATTATGAATGAGGCATTTAAAAACAACATTCATATTGAAACTTCTTCTGCTTTTGACATTAATATTGTTGAAAATTTAATGGCTGAAGGAAAAATCAATAAAAACACCTATGTCGTTTGTAATGGTTTTAAAAGAGAACAATATATTGACAATATCGCTCGATTAATCAATAACGGTCACAATAAAACCATACCGGTAATTGACAATTTTGAGGAATTGGATTTACTTCAGGAAAAAATTGACGGAAAGTTCAAAATCGGCATTCGTATTGCGGCAGAGGAAGAACCAAAATTTGAGTTTTATACTTCCCGTTTAGGAATTGGTTACAAAAACATTGTTCCATTTTACCGCAAGCAAATTGAAGAAAACAAAAAAGTGGAGCTTAAAATGTTGCACTTTTTTATCAATACCGGTATTCGCGACACGGCCTATTACTGGAATGAGTTGTTGAAATGTATGAAAGTATATGTTTCATTGAAAAAGGAATGTCCAACGCTAGACAGTTTGAACATTGGCGGTGGCTTCCCGATTAAAAATTCATTAGCATTTGAATATGATTATCAATATATGATTGACGAAATCATCAATCAAATTAAAATTTCCTGCGAGGAAGCGGAAGTAGATGTGCCAAATATTTTCACAGAATTTGGTTCATTTACAGTTGGAGAAAGCGGTGGAGCGATTTATCAAGTGTTATATCAAAAACAACAAAACGATCGTGAAAAATGGAATATGATTGATTCCTCATTCATCACCACTTTACCGGATACTTGGGCCATCAATAAACGTTTTGTTATGTTAGCCATCAATCGTTGGAATGATACCTATGAGCGGGTTTTACTTGGTGGTTTAACATGTGACAGCGATGATTATTACAATTCTGAGCAAAACATGAATGCGGTATATTTACCAAAATACAATAAAGAAAAGCCGTTGTACATTGGTTTTTTCAACACCGGAGCATATCAGGAAACCATTGGTGGGTTTGGCGGTTTGCACCATTGTTTGATTCCGCAACCCAAACATATTTTGATTGACCGAGACGAAAACGGCATTATTGCTACCGAGGTATTTTCAGAGCAACAAAATGCGGACGATGTGTTGTCTATTTTAGGGTATAACAAAAAATAACAAAATTCAACAAAAAGAGTTTTTCGTTTCAGAAAAATAGTTTTTCTTTGAAGCGGGTTACGAAATAATAATTTTATACGAACAAAATGAGTAAAGGACCTATCAGTCAATTTATTGAAAAACATTATCTTCACTTTAATGCTGCCGCTTTGGTTGATGCTGCCAAAGGGTACGAGCAACATTTGCTTGAAAACGGAAAAATGATGATTACCCTAGCCGGTGCAATGAGTACCGCTGAGTTGGGAAAATCATTAGCTGAAATGATCCGTCAAGATAAAGTACACATTATATCTTGTACCGGAGCAAACCTTGAAGAAGACATCATGAATTTGGTCGCTCACAACTCGTACAAAAGAGTACCCAACTACCGCGATTTAAGTCCGCAAGAAGAATGGGATTTATTAGAAAATCATTATAACAGAGTTACGGATACTTGTATTCCTGAGGAAGAAGCCTTCCGCAGATTACAATCGCATTTATATGACATTTGGAACAATGCTGATTCAAAAGGGGAACGTTATTTTCCGCATGAATTCATGTACCAAATGATTAATTCAGGTGTTTTAGAGCAATATTACGAAATTGACCCAAAAGACTCTTGGATGGTTGCAGCGGCAGAAAAAAACCTTCCTATTGTTGTACCCGGTTGGGAGGACAGCACGATGGGTAACATTTTCGCTTCGTATTGCATCAAAGGAACATTTAAACCAACAACCATGAAAAGTGGTATTGAATATATGATGTGGTTGGCTGATTGGTACACTAAAAATTGTTCCGGAAAAGGAGTTGGATTTTTCCAAATTGGTGGTGGAATTGCAGGTGATTTCCCTATTTGTGTGGTTCCAATGTTGTATCAAGATATGGAAATGCACGATGTACCCTTTTGGAGCTATTTTTGCCAAATTTCAGACTCTACCACAAGTTATGGTTCTTATTCAGGAGCAGTTCCGAATGAGAAAATCACTTGGGGTAAATTAGACATCACCACTCCCAAATTTATTGTAGAATCAGATGCTACCATTGTAGCCCCCTTAATCTTTGCTTACTTACTTGATTTATAACAGATTTTTTTATGAGAAGAATTATTGTTGACTATGCTAAACTAACGAATGACATTTTATCCTTATTGGTAGAAAAGTTTCCGGAAGGATATGAAGATTCAGATATTATCCGTTTCAAAAACGCTCAAAATGAGTTGATTGAAGCTGTTGAAGTGCGAACTGAGGATACTATTTACTTGGTAAAAGTCAGTAAAAAATTAGCTACCCGAATTGAAAACTTTGAAGAAGATGATGATTTGGATGTAGAAGTTGAAACAATTGCACCGGTAAAAGGTTTAGACCTTGATGAAGATATTGATGAAGTAGAAGTTGATGAAGAAGACGATGATGCTCCTTCTGATGATGATGCTGAAATTGATTTATTAAAAGATGCCGGCGGTTCTGACGACGATGATGACGATGATGATGATTTTGATGAAGAACCTTCAGATGAAGATGAAGACGAAGACGAATATTAAGATAAAAAGGAGCAAATTGCTCCTTTTTTTATAGATACCGCTCTCTAATCACCTTTTGGTGATGCATTTGATGCCCAATCGTTATAAATCCGATGGCTCGAACTGAAACCGGTTTTTCTGATGCTCTACCGATTTGGAATAATTGCTCATCTGAAAAGGTTTTAAAAAGCAAATAAGTAGTTTTCCGAATCAATTTAAATTCTTCCATCAATTCAGAAAGTGTTCGTTGGTTGGCAAATGCGGCATCAACATAGTCGTTTTCTTCAAATCCCGGTAAAGGAGTTTGGTCTTTTCGTGCGATTCGCAAAGCCCGATAAGCAAAAATTCGTTCCGCATCTATCAAGTGTTGAACAATATCTTTGATGGTCCATTTTCCTTCGGCATAGCGATACTCGTGCTTTTCAGTTGGTATTTGAAGAATGAATGCATCAAAATCCTGCATGGAATTTTCTAAACCCTCAAGCAAGTCAACTTCGTCAACCGCTTTGATGTAATCGGCATAAAACGGTGCAAATTCGTTGGGTTGTAATTGGGATGGTTTCATTTTAATGATTTTAGATTTTTTATTTTCACTACGCCGAATTTCGACTTGCATTTATGTTACCAAACAAGGAACGGGTGACTAATTTTTCATATACTTCCAACAAATCCGGTTCGCTTCTCCCCTTTTTGATTTCGTTGATTTTGATTAAGGCATATTGTTGAATGGTCAATAAGGGTAACACAATTTGTTCTCTAATTTCAATAGATGCTTTTCCATCCGGATAATTTTCCATTAATTCCAGATAACCGGATAATTTGAGTAACAATCGTTTGGTTTCCAAAAATTCATCATAGATAATTTGCCAAAATTCACCAAACTCTTCATCCTTTCGCATGTAAGCTGTTAAAGGGAAGAATGATTTGCATAACGCCATCATACTGTTTTCGATAAGTGTTTTAAAAAACAAGGAGTTTTTATATAAATCGACTACTTTATTCCATTGATTGGTTTGTTCAAAATGCTGTAAAGCCGTTCCTACACCAAAAAATCCGGGAACGTTTTGCTTGAGTTGACTCCACGAACCCACGAACGGAATTGCTCTTAATTCTTCAAAAACGAGTTGTTCACTTTTGTTTCGTTTGGAAGGACGGCTACCAATGTTGGTTTTTGCATAATAATTCAGTGTACTCATTTTTTCCAAATAAGGAATAAATTTGGGATGCTGCTTAAATTGTAAATACTTTTCATAACTCAACTCCGATAATTGTTCAACAACCGCTCTATCTTGATCAGAAAGTTGGTTATTCCCTTTGCTGAACAATTGATTGGTAGCACCGGCACTCAACAAATTTTCGAGATTGTAGCGGCACGCATCTAACGTCCCAAAATTAGAACTAATGGTTTGACCTTGCACCGTAACTTGAATTTGGTTATTTTCAATAGAAGGCCCTAATGAAGCATAAAATTGATGTGTTTTTCCACCACCTCTTGCCGGCGGACCACCTCTACCGTCAAAAAAGAGTACTTTAATACCGTATTTTCTTGACATGGTTGTTAGTGATTCTTTTGCTTTATAAATGCTCCAATTGGCCATTAAATAGCCTCCATCTTTTGTGCCGTCAGAAAAACCAAGCATAACCGTTTGCACATTATTTCTGGATGCCAAATGTTTTTTGTAAGTGATATTGGCATACAATTGTTCCATGATTACATCGGCATGCTGCAAATCATTTACTGATTCAAATAAAGGCACGATATCAACCGTTGGATTTTGCCAACCACACAAATGGAACATCGCTAAGGTTTCCATCACATTTAGAGCACTTTCGTTGTTGCTGATAATGTAACGATTACTTCCTAATTCTCCATTTTTTTGTTGAATCGTTTTCATGGCATGAATGGAACCTATGGTAGATTTTGTCATTTCATTTTGCACCTCATTTTCAGAAAGATTACCATATAAATGGGATAAAAATTCGATTTTTTCAGTTTCTGATAATGAGACATAATTTGGAGGAAAAACGTCCATTTTTTGTACAATTTCTTCAAAAACCTGTCGGTGAATTTTACTGTTTTGACGAATATCCAATGTGGCAAAATGAAAACCAAA
>JAFLBT010000167.1 GCA_017302935.1 Flavobacteriales bacterium
ACATTTTTGAGTTAATCTTTCTTAATGCCTTATTTTACAGTAGTTTATTAGATGAAAAAAATAGTTTTACTTGGTTATATGGGAGCTGGAAAATCTTTTTTTGGAAAAGAATTGGCCAATATTACACAAAGAAAATTCATCGATTTGGATGAACATATTGAAAAAAGTGAAAATACTTCAATTGAAATACTTTTTAAAACCAAAGGAGAACTATATTTTCGTAAAAAAGAGCATCAGTATTTGAATGAAATATTAAACTGCGATGAAGATATCGTGTTGAGTTTAGGTGGTGGAACTCCATGTTATTTCAACAACATGGATTTACTTCAAAGAAGTGATGTTGTTTCAGTTTACATCAAAGCTTCTGTTGAGACGCTTTTTCAACGTTTAAAAGCTCAAAAATCACAACGTCCTTTGATTGCTTGGATTGAAGATAATGATTTAAAAGAATTTATAGCTAAACACTTATTTGATCGATCCTATTTTTATAATCAAGCAAACATAAAAATAATCGTTGATGTAAAAGAGGTAAATGAAGTAGTAAATGAATTAGTAGCATTAATTCGTTAAAAACGCCACATCATTTTCTTTTTCAAAAACGACTTCTACATGTTCTTGTAAGGAGGTAGAAAGCGAAATTCCTTTAAAATCTACTTTCACGGGATATTTTTTATGGTTTCGATCTACCAAAACTGCGGTTTTAAATTTTTTCAACGGAACATTTAAAAAATGTTTTACACCATATATTAAGGTAGCACCGGAATTTAAAACATCATCCACTAAAATAACACCTTTGTTTTGATAATCTAATGGTTGTAAAGAGGTTTGAATGGGAGCAAAAACATTATCTTTTTGAATAGTAACTTCACAAAGTACAAGTTGTAAGGAAGAAATTTTTTCTATTTCCTCAGCTATTTTTTTAGCAAATTCATAGCCGTTTTTTGAAATACCGGCAATAATTATTTCCTGTTCATCTACAAAAGTTTCATAGATTTGGTAAGCAATTCGTTTGGTAATGTGCTTTATTTCAGTTGAGTTAAGAATAATATTTTTTCCCATATTCATTTTTTTCAAAGATAACAAATTGCAGCTTTTTGTGTCAGAAATTGTGATGATTGTTTTTTATTTTTTTATGGCAATTAAAAAAAGTTCTTTGTTTTCTCTAGGTTTAATTGAATTATATGCTTTTTCGAGGGTTTTAATAGAAAAGTAAGGTTCAAATAATACTATGTACTCACTTTTTGAACCACCAAATGGAGGACCTTCTTCAGTGAGTGGAAAATCAAAAAGTAAACCTACCAATTTGCCATTTTCATGTAAAAGATTATTCATTTTCTCAACATACTTTTTTCTCAACAATGGCGATAACGCACAAAAAAAAGTTTGTTCAATGATTAAATCGAATTTTTCATCGAAATTAAAAAAATCATCAGTAATAAAAAAAGAAGAAGAAACGGATGGATTCTTTGATTTTAAATGTTGAATTGGTTCTTCAGCAATGTCTATAACATATACATTTGTAAATCCATTTTGAATGAGATAATCAAATTCATGACCATTTCCACAACCCGGAATAAGTATTTTTATCTCTTTGTCGTGAAGTTGGTCAATATATTCTTTTATTGGAGTTGTTATACTTCCTGCATCCCAGCCGGTTTCTTTGTTTTGGTAACGTTGTTCCCAGTACTTTTTATTCATTTGTTTCGACATCAAATTCAGTAGTATAGTTTTCTAAGTCTCTTCTGTCTTTTTTGGTTGGACGTCCTTCACCGGTTTTTCGATAGTGCTCTTTTGATAGTTTTAATAATTCTAAATGAGCAAATGCTTCGGGTGAAGTTGTATCTTGTCTGTAAATATCTACTAACTTTGCTCCAATTCTGCTTTCAGGAATGGCTAATACTATAATTGTGTAGGTTATTTGATCTTTTCGAAACGAAATTTCATCAGCTGGAAACACTTCTTTTGAAGGTTTAGCAACGTGGCCATTTACTTTTACATTGTTTTTTTTACAAAGTTCAGTAACCATGTTTCGGGTTTTAAAATAGCGAACGCACCATAAATATTTATCAACTCTCATTTAATTCAGAAATATTCGTTAATTGTGTTACAAAAATAAATCAAAATTGTATCTTGCAGCACTATTTTTTTGAATTACTTAATGGTAATTTTTGAAAAGTAAATTGTTTATTTTATTGCAAACTATGAAAAAAATCGTATTCCTTTTAATTGTTTCTTCTTTGATGTTTATTTCTTGTAAAAAAGATGATGATGGGATTGTAACAGTACCACCAAATGATAGAAATGAACAATATCTTACCGATGGTTATGCTATTGAAGAATATCTTAAAAGCAATTACATGGTTGTAGATTCAGATATGAATGTAACCATGAATAAAATTACCAATCCTTTTACGCAAGTTTCTATTTGGAATCAAACGGAATATCCTTTGCAAAGTATTATCGTTAAAAATGATGTAAGAGATACTTACAAAACTGATGGTCGCTTTGATGATCCAGTTGATTATAAGTTATACTATATAATGTTAAATGAAGGTGGAGGAGAACGACCAACTACCATCGATTCCTCTTTTGTGGATTACAGAGGGTGGAATCTAAAAAATGTTGAGTTTGATAGAACTTCAAATCCGGTTTGGACTTCTTTTCCTAGTAGTATTGAATTTATTTCAGGTTTTAGACAAATTTTACCAAAATTAAAATCTGCAGAATCTGTAGTTGAAAATGGTGATGGAACATTAACGCACATTAATTTTGGAAATTGTATCGTTTTTATTCCATCAGGTTTAGGATATTTTAATTTGCCAAGAGGTACAAATCTTCCGGCATATTCTAATTTAGTTTTTCAAATTAAGTTGAAAGGTGTTCATTATAATGATCATGATAGAGACAGAATTTTATCCAAATATGAAATTTATAACGGACAAACCGATTATTTCTTGCAAGACACAGATGGTGATGGTTTTCCGGACTTTTTAGATAGTAATGATGATGGAGATAATGTTTTAACCAAAAATGAATTAAAAATTCCTAGCACTGATCCGCAACAATATTATCAATTTAATGATATTCCTGATTGTAGTGGCAATCAAACCAATACAAGTCGATTACGACGACACTTAGATCCGAGTTGTTTTCAATAACATAAAACAAAAACAAAAAAATCCCGAATTTCTCGGGATTTTTTGTTGAGGTAAAAAGGTGAAAATTGTTATTTTCTTTTTAAAACAGCTTCTGCTTTTTCAATAATAGAAGCATGATTTAATTTGTATTTTTCCATTAACTGATCAGGAGTTCCGCTTTCGCCAAAACTATCTTGAACAGCAACATATTCTTGAGGAACCGGGTTGTTTAACGATAATGTTCTTGCCACACTTTCGCCTAAACCGCCTAAAATGTTATGTTCTTCAGCTGTAATCACACAACCTGTTTTTTTAACTGATTTTAAAATTGCTTCTTCGTCTAATGGCTTAATGGTGTGAATGTTTATTACTTCGGCAGAAATACCTTTTTCTTCTAATTTTTCAGCGGCTAACAATGCTTCCCAAACCAAATGACCGGTTGCGATAATAGTAACATCAGTTCCTTCATTCAATAAAACTGCTTTTCCAATTTGAAAATCTCCATTTTCAGGAGTGAAATTTGGAACAGAAGGTCGTCCGAATCGAAGATATACCGGTCCGTGATGATCAGCAATGGCTAACGTTGCCGCTTTTGTTTGATTGAAGTCACATGTATTAATAACAGTCATTCCAGGTAGCATTTTCATCAAACCTATGTCTTCTAAAATTTGGTGTGTTGCTCCATCTTCACCCAATGTCAATCCTGCATGCGATGCACAAATTTTAACATTTTTATCAGAATACGCCACAGATTGTCTGATTTGATCATACACTCTTCCGGTTGAAAAGTTAGCAAATGTACCGGTGAAAGGAATTTTTCCGCCAATGGTTAAACCGGCAGCTATCCCGATCATGTTGGCTTCAGCAATTCCAATTTGAAAAAATCGTTCCGGATGATTTTTTTTAAAATCATCCATTTTTAAAGAACCAATTAAATCAGCACAAAGTGCCACAACATTTTCGTTTTTTTGACCTAATTCAGTCAATCCGGCTCCAAAACCAGAGCGGGTATCTTTATTTCCTGTGTTTGTATATTTTTTCATAGTGTTGTTCAAGAGATTAATAATCACCCAACGTTTCAGGGTTTTGAGCCAATGCCTTTGCCAGTTGTTCGTCATTTGGAGCTTTTCCGTGCCATGCGTGTGTGTGCATCATGAAATCAACGCCATTGCCCATTTCGGTGTAAAGTAATACACAAACCGGTTTTCCTTTTCCGGTTCTTGATTTGGCTTCGGTCATTCCGGCAATAATAACTTCGATGTTATTTCCTTCTTTAATTGCTAAAACATCCCAACCAAAAGCTTCAAATTTAGCTCTTAAATCTCCCATGTGAAGCACTTCATCAGTCGAACCGTCAATTTGTTTGCCGTTTACATCAATAGTTGCAATATAGTTATCTACTTTGTAGGCTGCGGCATACATCATGGCTTCCCAATTTTGACCCTCTTGTAATTCACCATCGCCATGTAAAGAATAAACCAAATGGTTGTCATGGTTTAGTTTTTTGGCTAAAGCAGCACCAATGGCAACTGACATTCCTTGACCTAAAGAACCCGAAGCTACTCTAATTCCCGGTAAACCTTCATGCGTAGTAGGATGACCTTGTAATCTAGAATTAATCAATCGGAAAGTCGCTAATTCCGATATCGGAAAATAACCGCTTCTGGCTAAAACGCTGTAAAAAACAGGAGAAATATGACCGTTTGATAAGAAAAATAAATCTTCTCCATTTCCGTTCATGTCAAATCCTTCTTTACGCTCCATCAGCACTTGATAAAGAGCGACAAAAAATTCAGTACAACCAAGAGAACCACCCGGATGGCCTGAGTTTACGGCATGCACCATGCGAAGAATATCTCTTCTGACTTGTGTTGAAAAATTGTTTAATTGTTGTGTGTTGGGTTTCATTTTTATTGTAAAAGTTAAACTGCCGCAAAGGTAAGTCAATATTTAGATTTCAACTTATAATAGAGTATCGTTTTTTGAAAAGTTTTCAAGAAAAATTGTTAAAAAACACCCATTTAGCATCCATAAATAATTCATAAAAGAAATGATTAAAATAGGAAATCCACTATCTTTGCCCCTTTGTAAAAAATACTTATGAAGTTTGATTTATTAGCCACAGATGCCAATTCTAAAGCCAGAGCAGGAAGTATCACAACGGATCATGGTGTGATTGAAACACCCATTTTTATGCCAGTTGGTACTCTTGCTTCTGTAAAAGGGGTGCATCAACGTGAATTGAAGGAAGAAATTAATCCTGATATTATTTTAGGAAACACCTATCATTTATACTTACGTCCGCAAACAGATATTTTAGAAAAAGCAGGTGGTTTGCATCAATTCATGAATTGGGATAGAAATATTTTAACCGATAGTGGTGGTTATCAGGTGTATTCTCTTTCTTCCAATCGAAAAATTAAAGAAGAAGGGGTAAAATTCAAAAGCCACATTGATGGTTCGTATCATTTTTTTTCACCTGAAAGTGTAATGGAAATTCAACGAACGATTGGAGCTGATATTATCATGGCTTTTGACGAGTGTACGCCTTATCCGTGTGATTATCGTTATGCCAAACGTTCGATGCACATGACACATCGTTGGTTGGATCGTTGTATTGCTCATTTAGATAAATTGCCATTTAAGTATGGTTATGAACAGACTTTTTTCCCCATTGTTCAAGGAAGTACGTACAAAGATTTGCGAGAACAATCAGCTGAATATATCGCTAATGCAGGTGCTCAAGGTAATGCCATTGGTGGTTTATCCGTTGGTGAACCGGCAGAGGAAATGTATGCTATGACAGAAGTTGTGACCGCTATTTTGCCTCAAGATAAGCCTCGTTATCTTATGGGAGTTGGTACGCCTATTAATATTCTTGAAAATATTGCTTTAGGAATAGATATGTTTGATTGTGTAATGCCAACACGAAACGCTCGAAACGGTATGTTATTTACGGCAAATGGCACCATTAACATCAAAAATAAAAAGTGGGAAGATGATTTTTCGCCCATTGATGAAATGGGAATCACTTTTGTGGACACAGAATACACAAAAGCGTATCTTCGTCATTTGTTTGCTGCTAATGAATATTTAGGAAAACAAATTGCAACCATCCATAATCTGGGATTTTATATGTGGTTAGTTAGAGAAGCTAGAAAACATATTTTAGCCGGAGATTTCAGAGTATGGAAAGATCAAATGGTGAAACAAATGAGTCAGCGGTTGTAATTTTTTATCTAAAGAATCAAAAGAAT
>JAFLBT010000168.1 GCA_017302935.1 Flavobacteriales bacterium
ACTGCACAAGCCTGTGGTTTTAGGGATAGTTATCAAGATTTTAAAGAACTTGGGGCAGAAGTTATAGGTGTTAGCTCTGACAGCACTGCGTCTCATTTAAGTTTTAAAAAGAAATTTAATTTGCCTTTTATTTTGCTTTCTGATACGAATAAAAAAATTAGAAATCTTTTTGGAGTTCCAAATGATTTTTTTGGGTTATTACCCGGAAGATCAACTTATGTTATCAATGAGCAAGGAATTATAAAAATGATATTTGATAGTGTGACGGCCAAAGCACATATTACAAAAGCGTTAGAAATGCTGAAAAAAAAATAGTCATTCAATTGGTCTATATATCTAAGTATTTTACCGAATCACAATTGCAATTCATGGAATAAAAACACATTACATTTTAATTAAGTTTACTTTTGCGTCAAAATAATACAAATGAATTTATATCCTTTTCAATTTGAACCTATTCTAAAAGAACGCATTTGGGGCGGAACCAAATTAAAAAATTATTTAAACAAACCGCTCACTTCTGAAATTACAGGAGAAAGTTGGGAACTGTCAACAGTACCATCTGATGTTAGTGTTGTGAAAAACGGCCTTTTAAAAGGTAAAAATCTCAATGAATTGATCGAATTATATCCTGAAGAAATTCTTGGGAAATCAGTTTTTGCTCGTTTTGGAAAACAATTTCCTTTACTTTTTAAATATTTGGATGCTCGAGAAGACTTATCGATTCAGTTGCATCCGAATGATGAATTGGCAAAAGCTCGTCATAATTCGTTTGGTAAAACTGAAATGTGGTATGTCATGCAAGCGGATGAAAATGCCCGTTTGATTGTTGGTTTTAAAGAAGATTCTTCTCGAGAGGAATATTTGCATCATATTGAAAATAAAAAGCTCATTTCACTATTGAATGAAGTTCCTGTCAAAAAAGGAGATGTTTTCTTTTTAGAAACCGGAACCATTCATGCTATTGGAGCCGGAATCGTGATTGCCGAAATTCAACAAACCAGCGATGTTACGTATCGAATTTATGATTGGGATAGGGTAGATGCTAATGGAAACGAACGCGAATTGCATACTGAATTGGCTTTGGATGCAATCAATTATAAAACAACTTTTGCTAAAAAAGAATACAAGTCAACTGAAAACAAAAGCACTTCACTAGTAGATTGCCCATTCTTTAAAACCAATATTATTCCGCTTAATGGGGAATTATTGATAGAAAAAAACGATGATTCTTTTATGGTATTCATGTGCACAGAGGGTAGTTTTGAGTTGTTTTTGAACGATGAAAAATATACGTATCAAACTGGTGATACGATTTTACTTCCGGCTGTACTGACTACTTTTGTAATAAAAGGAACAGCTACATTATTAGAAATCACGGTTTAATTTAGTATTAATTATTTTTCGCCACGAATTTCACTAATCTCACGAATTAGGGAAATATAAAATTCGTGCAATTCGTGCAATTCGTGGCTAACAAAATATCTCAATTAGTTTTCATTCAATTTTGCCGTGAATTTCACAAATCTTACGAATTAAAGGAATATAAAATTCGTGCAATTCGTGTAATTTGTGGCAATTAATAAAATTTTGTGTACTTTTGCACCGCAATTAAAATTAAATAAAAAATGGCAAGTATTAAAAATCTGAAAAAGGACATCAACTTTGTGATGGGAGATATTATTGAGGCAGTTTATATCCATGAGATGACTACAACTGGAAAGCCAACAGAACAATCGAATGCATTGATTGATGAGGCTATCGCTACTTTTGATTCATTAATCGTAAAAGTAAACGATAAAAAAGTAGAAAACAGAAAAGCTCATTTAAAACAAGTAGAGAAAGATTTAGAAGCGGCTGCTATTCAGTTAGTTGAAAAAGTTAACGCACTTTAATCGAATTTTTTGATAAAAAAAGTGCTTTTTTGTTTTGGAATATTCATTTTCAAAATTATATTTGCACTCACATTGAGACGCCGGTGTAGCTCAGCTGGCTAGAGCAGCTGATTTGTAATCAGCAGGTCGTGGGTTCGAGTCCCTCTATCGGCTCAATTAAAAAGGATAATCGAAAGGTTGTCCTTTTTTGTTTTACAAAATATGATTTATCAAATAAAAAAAGAGAAAACAAATTGCTTTCTCTTTTATTAAATAAATACATATCAATTATTCTGATTTTTTTCGTTCTGCAATAAAATCCTCTAACATTTTACCATATTTGGATTTCGCTACTTTTGGCGAAACCGATTTTTGAATCGTATCCAAATATTTTAATTGAGCATCATAAAATTCTGAAAGGGCAATATACGGACTCACTTCATAGTCTTTTTGCGTCAGAGCGAAATTGATGGCGTATAAATATTTTCTTTTAAGAATTTTATCTTTTTCTTTTTGAATGCTGTCCATTTGATTTGCATTGTTATTTTTTTTGGCATTTAATTCAAGTTCCAACAGCTCTAATTGTTGGTTGTTAAATCGAGTATTGATGCTTTTAAATTGCTCAAATAACTCATGATTTTTTGAACCTTTTATTTTTGCGTTTGCAAAAAAAGATTCTAAATCTGTGTCGATGGTCATTTTTCCGGGTTCTGCAAAAATGCTTAAATTGTTGTCAATGGAATTGGTTTGTCCTCTATCCAAAAATATATACAACATTTCCGGAGAATCGATTGTTAAATGACTTTCAAAGGTTGATTCTCCATCAAATTGAATTGTATCAATAACGGTTAAAATTGTATCTTGAAGTTTTTGAATGTAAAGTTTTCCTTGTTTTAATCCTTTGATATTTCCGGAAAGATGTAAATTTCCTTCTTCGTTTTCTTTGTTTTGACAGGCCAATAAAATTCCTACTGCAGAGAGTAATACAACTAATTTTTTCATGTTAATTTATAAATTCTAAAGTTTTAAGGTGCAACAATTTCCATTAAATAAGCGGATAATAACGCTCCATACGTTCCAATTACATAGCCAAATACGGCTAATAAAACGCCAACACTAGCTAAAGAGGGATGAAATGCACTGGCAACAATTGGGGCAGAAGCCGCTCCACCAATATTGGCTTTACTTCCAACAGCTAAGAAGAAAAAGGGAGCTTTAATTATTTTGGCTACAATCACCATCAGAAGAACATGAACGGCCATCCATATTAGTCCGACAATCAATAATCCCGGATTGCTTAATACGGAACCTAAGTCCATTTTCATTCCTATAGAAGCGACTAGAATGTAAATAAAAACACTTCCAATCTTACTTGCACCGGCTCCTTCATATTCTTTAAGTTTGGTGTAGGACAATAGAATTCCTATCAGGGTTGCAAAGGTTACTAACCAGAAAAATTTATCACCAAATGTTGAAACAAAGGTTTTTGGGTCTCTCACTTCCGGAAAATTTGTTAATAGTGTTTCAGAAACTAGAATACTTCCTAAGTGCGAAATACTAACCGCTGTAAATGCTATTCCTAAGATAATCATTAAGTCAGTTAAACTTGGATTTCTTGTTACGCTTGCAGCGTATGTAGAAACTTTCATTTTTAACTCATCAATAGAGCTATTATCCGCTTTGAACCATTTGTCAATTTTTTCTTTTTTACCAATTCCAAACAACAGAACTGCCATCCATATATTTGCTACGACAATGTCAACCAAAACCATTGCTCCATATTTGTTTGGGTTATATTTAAAAACTTCTAACATTGCAGTTTGGTTAGCTGATCCTCCAATCCAACTTCCGGCTAAAGTTGAAAGACCTCGCCAGACGGCATCAAAGTCAGCACCGCCTACAGTTGCAGGTGAAAAAATGGAAACGATTAAAACAGCAATTGGTCCGCCAATTATGACTCCTATTGTTCCGGTAAAAAACATAGTTAAAGCCTTTGGACCTAATTTAAACATAGCTTTTAAATCAATACTCAAAGTTAAAAGTACTAACGCAGCTGGTAATAATATTCTACTTGTGATTGTAGGTATTTTAGATTTTTCGGTTAGAGGTTTGCCTAATTCATTCAAAATTTTGTTACCATTTTCATCTAAAATTAGCCATTCTGCTGAAATGATATTTAGCGAACTAAATATGGAAGGGAGCAAATAACACATTAATAAAGACGGAAAAATAACATAAAACTTTTTCCAAAACCCCTCTTTTATAGAGGCAGTATAAAATACAAATGCCAATAAGAAAAGTAATAATCCAAAAACGATGGTATCATCAGTAAAATAAGGTGCTTGCTTCATGTTTTTCAATTTGGTTGCAAAATAGGAATTTTTTGAAAATTTCAGCTTGTTTTTTTGGTTAGTTTACTAACATGAAACCATAAAACTTCAAATTGAACCAGGAGAACACAGATTGTAGAAATTTGTAAAATTCATAAAATTTATTATTTCTTACATTTTGTAAATCTATGTTCATCAAAAAAAAATCCCCGAACTTTTTGATTCAGGGATTCGTATTGAAGTTTTTGCTTTTTTATCCTTTCAACCAAGCATCACGTAATGCTTTTTTTGTATCATCAGTAGATTGAAACCCATCAACTTCATCCATTGGAATAGTTACTTTTCCTTTTAACGTTAATTCTTGGTTCTCTCTTTTTACAACAAAAGTTACCGGGTCGTTTTCTTGCCATGACATACTTCCCACAATCATGTCATAAATATTGTCTAAATTATATTTAGTATCATTAATGGAAACAATAATATCACCACCTTGAAGCTGCATTGATTTCATAAATCCATTTAGTTCAATTCCGGGTAAAATGATTATCTCCTTGGTTGTAGGATTCACAGTAATGTAGGGTGACTGCCCTTTTAAGAATACATTTCCTGGAATTTGTTTCTTGGTTTTGCTTACTCCCATAATGGCAAAATAATCTTCATAATTTAAAGGAGTATTTCCGGCAACATAAGTATCTAAAAACGTTTTAATTTCCGGATAGGTTAAACTTACAATTTTTGAAAATAATTCACTGTCTTCAAATGGTTTTGAACTACCATATTCTTTTGAAAGTTTACCCATTAAATCCAAAATACCAGATTTACCATTGCTAAGTTTACGCAATTCAATGTCTAAACACATGCCAATTAAAGCACCTTTTTCATATACGTTCAAATAAGCATCTTTGTATTCTTTTTTTAGTACTTCAGCACTCATTTTTGTAAACGGCATAGTATCATCATATCGTTTTGAATTGGTGATTTTACCTGCCATTCTTTCAAAAAACTCATCCTCATCAATAAGTCCCTGATTTACTTGAAATAAATTGGCAAAATATTCTGTGATTCCTTCATACATCCATAAATGTTGTGACATTTTTGGGGCATTAAAGTCAAAAAAGTGAATTTCTTTTGAATGAATACTCAAAGGTGTAACAATGTGAAAAAATTCGTGCGAAACCACATCAACCATGCTTTGTGACAATTGTTCAGCCGGCATTGCTTCAGGAAAAACAACCACTGTTGACGTATTGTGTTCTAACGCTCCAAATCCTTTTGCATCTTGTTTTTCGTAATCTGAAAGATATAATAGAATTGCATATTTTTTGTTTGCATTGATTTTTCCTAAAAATTTCTTTTGAGCAGCCATCATTGTTTCCATCATTGGCTTGAAATCTTCTGCTTTGTATTGTCCGGATGGAGAATGGACAATGATGATCACTTCCATGTCTTCAACCATAAAAGAAGCACTTGGTGTTTTGCTGTATAAAATTGGATTGTCCACTATTTCAGCATAACGCGAAGCTGTAAAAACATCAACTGTATTGCTACTATCCAAATCATTCATTGCAGAAGCACCAAATAAGTGAGCCGGTTTTGAAATCGTCAATTGATAAGGTAATTCTTTTAAGTCTTTAAAATAACCAATAAATGCATGCGTATTTATGACAAAATTGTCATTCTCAGCAATGTTTGTTCCAGCCGGAGAAAAAATATCGCCTTGACCAAATTGAGTCCCTGATTCTGAATCATACGTGTCATTGACTAAATAGGTCACTTTTGCTAATTTTTTCGAATCTTTAATTAACCATGAATTTTCATCCATTTTTGCAACAGCCAATTCATTTCCTTTAGCATCATAAGCTTTTAAATTGTCAATATATCTACCGTAATCGTCTTCTGAATACGTTCCCGGAATAATTTTAGGCAAAAAGAATACGGTTTCATTGGTTTTAATAACTGGCGGAATTACCGTCACGGGTACTCGATCATTATTAATGTTGACTAAATCTAAACTAACTTTAACTTCGTTTTTTTTATTTTGAGCAGTAGCGTCAGTATTTCCAATCAAGAAGAAGGTGCTCGAAAGAACTAGGGCGAAAAATGTTTTTTTCATGAATTATTTTTTTGCTGTATTAGTAGCGTGTGAATTATTTTGTTACAAATAACAAAAAAAAACACCTTATAAAAA
>JAFLBT010000169.1 GCA_017302935.1 Flavobacteriales bacterium
AGCAGTTTCCACGTTTGCACCATTTCTGGCTTTTACTTGAAAGGTATAATTGGTAGAAGCAGTTAAGCCGGTTACCGTTACGGTTCCCCAATTAGCAGCGGTTTGCCAAACTGCCGTAGCTCCCAATGTTCCATTGGCTTGAATATATTGACCACCTGTTTCTTGAATAGCATAAACAGTAACAGATGGATTTCCGTTTTCTGTTGAAGAATTTACCGTAACATCTAACGTAGTTAACTGTGGATTGTTCACTACCGGTGCTCCCGGAGTAGCGGCCAATGTATAAAAACTTAATTCTGAGCCGTAAGAAGTACCCTCTGAATTTGTAGCATAGGCTCTGTAAAAATATTCTGTATTTAGTGACAAGCTAGTTAAGGAACTAGTAAATGTTCCAGTACCTGTACCATCAGAAGTTCCTGTAGTAGGGTTAGCAGCTGTTCCAAAAGCAACTCCTCTATCGGTTACTGATGCTCCACCATCTGATGTAACATTACCTCCTGAACTAGCAGAAGATGTTGTAATTGAAGATACTGATGTTGTTGTTACTGTTGGTACAACTATTGAAGGGGCTGATGTTAAAGTTAAACTAATATTATCAATTCCAATTCCTTGAGAATTTGTACTACCACCATTCCCAGCAAATCGCCATCTAAAATAATATGTAGTCCCGTTTGGGATTGATAAACCTGTTAATGATACAGTTTTGGATATAGTTGTTGGTGGATTAACTACAGCATTTGCACCATCTGCTGCATAGGATTGATTTCCGGCTGTTGCTGCTGTGTTAATATTTGTTTCAGTGTTTCCGTGGAAAAATGTCATATCCCATGCTCTAGTCCCTGTTCTATATTTTTCGTAATCAAAAGTTAAATCTATAGAAGTTACAGTTGAACCCGTATTATTTGTAAATGCAAAAAAGACATCTCTTGGACTTGAAAAAGAACCAGTTGTTAATACTCCTATTGCTCTATCTGCTGAGGAGGCAGTAACCCCATTTGCAAAATTATAATAATTACCACTTGAAGAACCTGTAAGTGCACCTGTTCCAGAAGTTCCTGCTGCTGCTGCAGTAGCAGTTACATTGCCCGCAGCTGTCCAATCAGTAGTATTATTTCCAAATTTGAATCCACTTGGTAATGATGCAGTTGCTGATGAACCTATTGTGAAATTTTGAGAATAAGGAGAAGAAGTTATACTTACTTGCCCAACAACTAGCTGTCCAATTAATAGCACAGTTAAAAATAAAAACTTGTAAAAAGTCTTTTGTAAAGATAAATTCATAAATAAAAAATTTTAGTTTTTTTCGCTTTATTGGTTCAATGTGGTAAAAAGCGACGGCAAATATAACGTTAATATGTTACACTTGGTCGATAAACTAAATTTTTTATATGAAGAAATTGTTATTTTATCTCATTCAAAATAAGTTAGATAGAATGAAAAGAATCCCCCTAAATCAGGGGGATTTCCTTAGTTTACTACTATTTTTTTCAAAAGGGTTTGTCCGTTTTGTAAGCCTATTTTTACCAAAAGCAATTGAGGTGTATTTACGGTTAGAAAAATGCTTTCTTGCGTTTGTGTTAATCCGGTTTTGAAAAGCAATTGTTTACCGGTTACCTCCACTATTTCAATACTTTGTAAAGACGTGTTTAAGGATTGTACTTGCCAATTTCCGTTTTGTTGGAAAACAATTACGTCTTCTTTATTGGCTTTCGGATTGTTTACCGATAAAGCTCCTTCTTCAAAAATCAATTCAAAACGCTCGTTAAATGTTCCGGCATTGCTCACAAATGAATACGCTCCTTCCGCAAATGGATGTACTACATTCAATTGCTTGTCGTTTAAAAACACTTGGTAGTCTGATTCAAAAAGACCGTCGTTTTGGGTCATTTCAAAAGTGAACGTTCCGTTTTGCGTCGTTTTAAATCCGAGTGGCACTACATCTGAAACGTCAAATGGTAAAGCTCTCGCTTGGATGACATACGGCTCAGTTTCTACAATCGTAAATAAGGCATCTTCACTATCGTTGATGTATTTTCCGTCTAAGGCTGCATCTACCCCATTGGTTGCTCCGGTCATGTAATTCACCAACACTTCGCCATAGAAACCATTCGGACCGGTGGTTTGCACACGAATGCGGTTTTGTTCGGTTTCTGAGGCACTTCTAAAAAATTGATTCGCATTGTCAGCCACTCGCATGCTGTTATTGAAGACTAATGAAGTGGAAGTAGAACGAGCAATAAATCCTTGTCCCACTTGAATAACTCCATTTGGTACTTGAGCACTACTTCCGCTAGAACCTGTTCCGGCACCTCCTGCAAGTGTGTAAGTGGCATACGCTGAACCAGCTGCACCATTCGTTTTTCTCCAAAAATAGAGAGCTTCTGTTAAACTATTATCGTTGATAAATTCATCTGCATCAATCGTTGACGGATATGGATTTCCAACTAAATTATACGTATTGTTCGTTACACTGATCGTTACATCCCCATTATTTGGCACACCAGAAAATTGTCCGTTCCAAACCGTCGGTGAGGCAGGATGATTATCCGGCATACGAATCAAATACCCAACTCCGGTGGCAAAATCGGTAGTTGAAGGCGTTACAGTATTGTATTGATTCGTAGAAGGATTGTAAATGTAAAAACGATTGGCTACTGTTAAAGGAGAAAAAGCCAATAAATTTTGAGCCGCAACTGGAGCACTCCATAACGTATAATCCAAACGCATTAAGGAAGAACTATCTCTATTTACCGTAATGGCACCTGAATTGGTATTGGTGGTACCACTTTGAATCAAATTAGCATTGTTTTGTATCGTAACTGTTCCACCCGAATTAATCAATTGGTCGGTTACCGTTAAATTTTGTCCGGAAGCTACTGTCAACGCCACTCCGGTTTGAACGGTTAAGTCATTTGCAACCGCCACATTCCCACCTAAAACTTTATTTCCGCTACCGGATAAAATGATGTTTCCGTATTGAGCACTTCCGCTTAAGGTTGCAACCGTTTGATTGGTTCCATTATAATTCACCGTTGAAGAAGCATTAAAGGCATGTGAAGCATAATTGGCAGGTAAAGTATTCGTACCTGCGATATTCAAAGAAGTGCTTGCTCCTAATGTCAATACTCCACCTGAGGTTGAACGATTGGCGGTAAATGTTCCTAAATCCAATGTACCGGCTGCTACATTCAAATCACCCGTAATCCCAATGTTCCCATTCGGTGTTTTAGTACCGGAACCGGAAACAATCAAGTTGGCATAATTGTTTGTCGTTGTGATGGTTTGACTACCGGCTGCGTTATATTCAATAGTTGAAGCTGACCCTAAGGTTAAGCTTAAATTATTACTTCTAATAGTAAAATCATTTGTACCGTATAATCCATTTGAACGTGACGTTCGCAAAGTACCATTCACGGTAAAACCACCTGTTCCACTATTGGAACTCATTTGCACATTATTGGCAATCAAAGTAGCTCCGTTGTTAATGGTGAAATTTCTAAAATCAACAAAGTTACCGGAAGAAAATAATTCGGTTGTTCCCGAGACAATAAGACTCATGGTATTTCCTCCAAACTCACCAAACATGGTTCCTCCGATGTTTCGCAAAGCACCATTTGAACCACTCATGGTAATGGTTCTTCCCCCTCCACTAGCTCTAAAGCGTGAAAAAGGTGAAGCTATATCCAAACGATTTCTTACTTCAACATCTCTTTCGATGATTAAATCTTCCGTTCCCGAAGGAGCATTGATGGTCATATCCCAAATGGGTGATGGCATTGAAGAAGTATAACTGTAAACTGATCTGGTTTCAAAAGAAATTTGATTCGCAGCAAACGGATTTGTCGTACCGGAATTGGTAGTATTCACCACCGCATAATAACCAAAAAATCTAGGATTAGAGATTGCTCCACTTGGGTTTAAATTAGCCGCCGGAACTTGGTGAAATATAAATCCGGGTGATACTCTACTGTTACAATACCCCAACCAATTTAAAGCCGAAGGTCTTCCTGAACCGGTAATAACCGACCATGGAATACGACATTCTTTGTCTGCATTGCCATTAGTTCGGTCAGAAGTTCCAATTGTTGCTGCTGTATTCCAACCTCCAGAACCGTTTGCCGTTTGGTATTGCAAATACGATTCTTCCCAATAAATAGTAAAATCAGCTCTAAATGGTAAGGTTGGCGTAATTCCCCAGTGAGTAACACCCGTAAGAGAACCATTTGAATTCGCTCCACCGGAAACCGGCACAATTGGATTTACATCCAAATAAACAATGACCGGTTGATTGCCGGTAGTTGTTTTACGTAGGTACAAATAGGTGTTATCCCATCCCATTGCCCAACCGTCAGATCCTGTTCCATATCCAGAATCGATGCTTCCATCTATTGTGGGTGGGCTTGAAAAAAATTGTCCGTAAGAAGTAACAGATAACAAAGCCAAAAGAAAAACTAGTAATTTTTTTGACATATCGTAAGGTTTTAGTTTTTGTTTTATTTTAATTCATAAAAATACAACAAAGTTACCATTGAATAAACATAATTTAACTTTCAAAACAAACGAAAACGTTTTCGTGTTAATAAATTATTATTCTTCAATTCACTTCACATCAATAAGTTAGTAAAAAAATCTTACTTCTTTTCTTTTGAACTTAAAGCCACTAAAGAATTTTTACGTCTTTATACCTTGGAACTAACCATAAAAAAATCCCGACGAATCGGGATTTTAAATTTATTTAGGATGTGTTGTTATGACAACGCTGCTTTCACTTGGTCTGCTGCTTCTTGGAATTGTACGGCTGATAAAATTGGCATACCGGAATTATCAATTAATTCTTTTGCAATTTCAGCATTGGTTCCTTGTAAACGAACGATGATCGGCACTTTAATCGCATCACCCATGTTTTTGTAGGCGTCTACTACCCCTTGTGCTACACGGTCGCAACGTACGATTCCACCAAAAATGTTGATTAAAATCGCTTTTACATTCGGGTCTTTCAAAATAATTCTAAACGCAGTTTCTACACGTTTAGCATCGGCTGTTCCACCCACGTCTAAGAAGTTAGCCGGCTCAAAACCAGCATACTTAATTAAATCCATCGTTGCCATCGCTAATCCGGCACCGTTTACCATACAACCAACGGTTCCATCCAAGTCAACATAATTTAAGCCTACTTCTTTTGCTTCTACTTCGATAGGATTCTCTTCTCTAACATCACGCATGTCAGCAATTTTCGGTTGACGGTACAATGCGTTATCATCAATATTCACTTTTGCATCTACTGCCATGATTTTGTTATCCGACGTTTTCAAAACCGGATTGATTTCAAACATTGACGCATCGCAACCGATATAGGCATTGTATAAACTATCCACAAATTTCACCATTTCTTTGAACGCATTTCCGGAAAGACCAAGATTGAAGGCAATTCTTCTGGCTTGGAAACCTTGTAAACCAACAGCAGGATCAATTTCTTCTGTAAAAATCAAGTGTGGGGTGTGTTCTGCCACTTCTTCAATATCCATACCCCCTTCGGTAGAATACATGATCATATTTCTTCCGGTGGCACGGTTTAACAAAACAGACATGTAAAACTCAGATGTTTCACTTTCCCCAGGATAATATACATCTTCTGCAATCAACACTTTGTGTACTTTTTTACCTTCGGCAGAAGTTTGTGGTGTAATCAATTGCATCCCAATAATTTGCTCAGCTAATTCTTCTACTTGTTGTAAATTTTTAGCCAACTTCACTCCGCCTCCTTTTCCTCTACCACCAGCGTGAATTTGAGCTTTGATTACGTGCCATCCGGTGCCGGTTTCTGCGGTTAATTGTTTCGCTGCTGCTACTGCTTCTACTGGGCTATTGGCTACAATTCCACGTTGAATGCGTACGCCGTAACTGGCTAAAATTTCTTTTCCTTGGTATTCGTGTATGTTCATAGTAGTATTACGTTTGTCTGTTAAAAAGTGGCACAAAAATAGGAAAGAATTTCTGAAATGTTGGTATTTTTTTGGAATAAATTGTCAATTTGGTATATGTTTGGGTTGTCTGTTGTCGGTTGTCTGTTGTCGGTTGTCTGTTGTCTGTTGTCGGTTGTCGGTTGTCAGATGGAGTTAGCTTAATTTGCGAATTGGCGGTAAACTGTTCGTTTCGTGTAGTTGGAACGCGGATGTGTCGGATGAAATGGATGTGAGCGGATTTTATTTTTGGATTCGCTTGGCGAAAAGGGATTAAAACGGTTGGTGGAGTGCTATCATTTTCTTTTTTTTAGATTCTTTTTTTTTACCACAAAGGACACAAAAGAGGCACTAAGAACGCTAAGACGCTACGCTTTTATGGGATATTTACT